>CAIMVM010000210.1 GCA_903844895.1 uncultured Pseudomonadota bacterium | reverse complement strand
GTTTGTGCGCCCATTTCTTCCAATATCCGCACCTCAAAGTCCCGATAGGCATAGCGAAGAAGTCCTGAGTTTGCCAGCATTAGGGCGCTAACGATATCGTCGTGTTTTCCAGGCGCAGCACCATAGGTCATAAGTCCAGTGGCGGAAGTAGAGACCTCAAATGACTCTAATTCGTTCTTAAGCTCTAGCCATCGAGGAAGAAGCAGCTGCTTTTGCTCCAAAGATGTAATCAACTTAGTCACCATCTCACTTTTAGATGCATTGCTGAAATTTATGCCCTCGGAAGGCAGGGAGGTATACTGCAGCTGATCATCTATAGCCATCCCTACGCCCGTTTTATCGTGGAGGACCATCTCAACAGACCCAAACTGCTTGGCGAAAGCCACAAGCATCCTAATTGCCTCAGTATATGGCGTTTGGTGAAACCTGCTGAATCCTATCACCTTGGTGGATTCTATATCTACCGCGACAAAAACTGTATAATCTTTAGACTTAGCCCAATCTACCCCTATAACCACTGTTTTGCTGATTGAATCTTTTGCAACCCAATTCTGGCGGTTTTCCTGAGTGACAATGGCTTCCCCATAAAGGCAGTCATTAAAACCGACGAATACTGACCCATCATCGACAAATTCGGCTAAATAGTACTGACGAAACAGCCTTTCGGGCAAATTTCTCTTGGCTTCCTCTACCGTTTCAGCTGTAACAGCAGGGTTGTCTATGCTAGGTGCGGTCAAGAATAGCTTTGTAGGTTTCCGACCATTTTTGATCGCCCACTCCATTTCATCCCTAGCTTCCATACATTTTGAATAAAACCAGTTTTTGCCCTTAGGGGTGCTAACTGCTAATATGCTACCGCCTGTCACAGTAGTGGTCGTTCTTACTGAGTGGTAAACCTGCTCGTCTAGCTTACTGCACTCATCCAAGACATACCCGTTGCAGGCTTCGCCTTCCAGGTCCTCAGGAAACTTACCTGATTTGAATTCGAGCCTCGTTCCTAGATGAGCCAAGGTTAAGGATGGCTCAGAAAAGTTGGCCTTTACATGGGGAGCACCAGGAAGAATTTTTTGGCAGTATCGAAAGCCTATTTTAGTCTGGCTATATATAGGTGCCACCCAGCGAAACAAGTTGTCATTCGAGGTAGCCGCCTTTGCCGAGATAGCTGCAGCTGCAGCAAAAGACTTTCCAAATTTAGTTCCACACGGCACCCATATTTCCTTGAGGTCTTTGGTGAAAAAGGCAGACATAACTGCTTCTTGCTTTACTCCATGAGGCTTAGGGAGTCGAATTAAATGGCTTTTTGATTTCATGGTCTAGCCCTCGTTATCAATTGTTGGTCCATCATTTAGGCTCATTTGACTGAATAGCCGTCCATCGCGACCAAACTGGACCTCATAAATAACCCTTGCCGTAGTTGATCCTTCGGAAACCGCACTTCTTGTAGAATTTAAAGCTAGGACTGTTTTGCAGGCGTCTAAGGCAATTCTCTCATCCCCGGAAACTATTAGCTCGGTTAGTCGCTTAATAGCGGTATGGGAGACTTTCTTTAGCTTCTCATCGGTTGTTTGCTGAATCTCCGATAGCGCTTTTTTGATAGCAGGCTTGTCAAGTCGCTTTCTCGTCCCAGTTCTTGAATAGCTGATCAATGCAGCAAGGTCTTGAATGGTACTCTCTGGGTACTCAGCTAATTGCCGGATTAGCAACTGGTCTATGTTATCAAGTCGATACCTTTCGGCTATGCTTTCAGGCCTATTTCTACTTTTTAAAGGTGTCACTTTGAGCAACTCTTTTCGAAAATTAATTTAATAAATATAGACACATAAAATTGGCGACTGTATATTATTATACTTTAAAAATGCCTCAGTTTCCAAGGAATTGTCGTATGTGTCCAATAGTTTCCTTGGTTAGTGAATACATTAAATTAAAAACCAAAGGAGTAGTTCAAGAACTAAACTTAATAAGGTGTTTCATGTGGAAGTTTGTAAGTTCTAATGACCATTTCCTATCGACGCGAATGCGTTAGTTATTGACTAGAGAATTATTGCCTTGCAAATTTAGTCGCGACCAAATCTCGATTTGTTTTTTATAAAATGATAGAGTTGCTTGCTAAAGGACGATTCAATTAAATGAACAAAAAAAGATCAGCAACCCAAGATGAAGCAAAAAATAAGATAAGTAGCTTTCAAATATATTGGGAATGCCAGATCGATACTTTGCTAAAGAACTCTAAACTAATTAAAGAGCATCCCGACTGGAAAAGATCTACTAGCTCAGTTTTAAGCGAGTTTGCAAGATGCTATTATAGGTCATCTATTGATTCGGCATTATTAGCTATTTCTCAAACCATAGATCTTATCGATATAGTTAGTCCGGGAATTAAGAAAAGCATCCACAAAAATAAATCTAATGATTGTTGTCTTCAAAGAGTGTTGAGTTATAGGAATAATTTTTTGGTGCACAAGGAAGAAAATTGTTTTAGCTATGAGTGGATGGAGATTTCAAAGAAGATTTCAAATGGAAAAATAGACTTTCTGTCCGAAATCACATGCGCTTACCATCGAGTTTTGAAAATCATTGAGTCCCTTGGTGTCGAAGCATCCGGGAGCGCAACTGAAGGGTACAAATTTTCGGAGGATGAAGTTTCTGCATTAATTAGTTCAGTGAGTCGAAAAAGTGACATTTAAATAGGCATTTAGAGAATCTTACTTATCAAAAGAGTGAAAATATAAATAGAATATTTAAATCAAAACACCAGGACATTCAAGGCGTTTTGAGTAATTTTAGATTTAAGTAAATATGAGTTAGGAAGAATCATACCCCAGTAAATTTCAAATTAGGCTTTGAGGACTCACAGCACTTATGTCTTTGCATTTGGACTTGTTCTTGAAGAGGCTATGCAGTTGGCTATTGGCATATTGCTTCGAAATGTTTGCATCCAGCCTATCGACTAGTTCTTCTACTTTACTATTAATTTTGTCAACGAAGTTAGTTGGACTTGGACTCGAGTAAGAATTAGACTCTTGAAATACTAAATGTAAAATGAGCCGGTTGCCGTGAATTGATACAGCCTTTCTTCTGCCAACTGATGACTTTTCAACTTTTTTCAACGCTGCATCGACTAATCTAAAAATCTCAACTGCAGATTTAAGAGACGCAGCTGAGACCGATTGATTAAACAGGGCTTTATACAATCCTTTAGAAATGTCCTCCCAAAATTTTCCTAGTTCTCTTTTTGCTTGAATTGTAAATGTCAAATCATTGTGCCGACACGCCAGTGCCACCGTGGCTTCAGTAATATCAAACCCATCTTCCCCTAGCACCAATGCATCCCCAGATTTAATAAGGTAGTTTTGTCCGACTGCCCAAAGTTCGCTCTTAAGGCGGTGCTGTTCTGGGTCCAAGCTCACGAAATCTCTAGGTTCTATCTTGTTTTGTGTATTTGTTGCGCGTGTGACTAGATTAGCAAAGTCAATGGATCCTTTTTCAAGAGAGATTATTCGTACCAACACTTTAACATCAGAGAACTCAGAACCTAATGCGATTGCTTCACCTATGCTTCCTACGGTTTGCGCTCCGTTAACAATAGAAACGCCACTACACTCAAAAATCCCTGTCTCTCTCGAGGCTCCGCCAATTGGTTTTTTAATTAGTGACGTAGCTAGCATAGTGATACCATTGTTAAAATAGAAAAATGACTCGGGTGACTTGGAAAGAGTCACCTTAATTTGGTCGTTTACTTCTGTTTTGCCAACAAATTTTCGCAAATTTTTGTGAAAGAGCTGTGTTCCAAATTGTTTCCACCATTTTCCAATATCCATCACATCGACCAATCCGTAGTAGCAAAGATCCGGACTCTCAATTCGACCAAAGTTGGAGAGAACAATTTCCGGCAGATTAATTGGAGTCCCACTTGCAAGACTGGATACTGCTTCGTGAAGCTTGCTTTGGTTAATAACCTCCAATTGCAAAACTTCCGAAACATCATTCATTTCTTCTAATAAACTTTCAAAGATCGGTTGTACATGAACTTGATTCATTTGATCAGCACCTGAATACACGACGACAAGCTTGAACTTCTCTTTTGCATTACGAATCGCTCGTCCAATTATAGGTTCAAGAATCTTAATCTTTTCATTGCCATGATTGAAATTACCATTAATCAAGTGCCTGAAACCTTCTACAAACTTAAGAGCATCTCCTGCCTCTATTGTTTTCTTTCCGTTTTTATCCCATTTGGATTGCACCAAATAGAGTACTTCCTCTGTTGGGTCATGGAAAATAGCATCTATTCCATCGTCATTGGGGCCATCGGTAATGGTTTTAGCAGCTTCATCAGATTCGATACCAGTTAGATGCATAATCGCAAAAGCCGCTAATGATCTACTTAGAAAACTCTTATGGAATTCTTCACCTTTATCGGATACATCCGACATGTCAATTTTTCCGGAAAAAAGTTTTTCCAATGCCGCTTGAATTGAATTTATATGGATAATACTCAAATTTGAATCACCTCTAATTGCGACGTTCTACACCTACAATTTTTTCTAAAACCACGGAGGCAATATCCTCGATTTCATGGCCAACGAAAAGATGGTCTATCAGTCCTTGAGACTCCAAATCAATAAATCTAGCCATATCAGACTTTCGGGCTGACCATTGTTCTTTGCCATCAAGGAATACCAGGTGGTGAATTTTTTCTCCGACGAGTTTTTCGTATCCTCGGATCTCTTTACCGACAAGTTGGCATTCGTACACGGCATCACTCATCTTGCTTCCACCTTTAGTCTTACCCCAATACTCCTTGATCTCCCATACTACAAAAGGATTTTCAAGGCCCGAAATCGCGCCATCGAGATTTCTTGAGGAAACATGTAAATAGTTTTTTAAATTCCAAACACACCTTTTTTGGGGATTAGCTTCGAGCCCTATACCAAATTTAATGCAAACTTCATTTGCAATATGCGACACCGTGGCTACTACTGATCCAGAAGATTGGTGGTGATCTTCGCTCTTCGTTTTTGTAATTTTCCACTTGATCTGTTTTGCCTTGCAGAAGCTCAAAGAATCGCTTTCGGTCCGAAGGTTTACCATCACATTTGCAAGTTTAGCATCTCTATACTTGAGATAGTCTAGCATTTCGGATTTTACAGTTGAAGATATCCCGAGCACACTCATAATTTCGCTCGAGGCAAAATTATCTTGTAGCTCTTCTCTAAACTGTTTTTGGTTCCTACCTCGCAGCGAACAAAAATATCTAACGTATTCCCAAAATGGATTCTCCCAACCAAGAATACGCCATCGATGAAGTTGATCAGTCATTTCGTATTAAAATCCCGCTGAAGGTATATCCATCACTACTTTTGATTCAATAGGCATATACAACCTTCTTTGAGAAGTCGCTTAAAAATCAGATGATTATAATATGCTGAACAGTCAATATGCCGTCTTGACACTTGTTCGACTTGCTGGTATTTACGTATTTAACAATTTTTTCGATATTAAAGTCAACTTAAAAAACTACTGTGAGACTTGCTTATGGGTGATACAACAGTCGCATCAGCGTCAGCATTTATAAAGTGGGTAGGTGGAAAGCAAGCGCTGGCATCATCTCTATCCGCGCATTTTCCAAAATTTTCTGGGCGGTATTTTGAACCATTTCTCGGTGGTGCTTCTGTTTTTTTTGAACTTAATCCTAAAAGGGCCGTGTTGACTGATTCGAACTCATGGTTGATCGATACATATATTGCTATACGTAATGACTGGGCGAAAGTTGCGACACATCTCGACTCATTCGAAAATACAAAAGACAATTACCTAGCCGTGCGGAAGATAAATCCGGAATCTTTAGATTTGGCTCGTCGTGCTGCTCAGTTTGTTTTTTTGAATAAAACCTGCTTCCGTGGGCTGTTTCGAGTCAATCAAAAAGGCGAATTTAATGTCCCATATGGGGCTTATGATCGTAGATATTACAATCCTCAAAATTTAGCACTTGTATCAGATCGTTTACAAACCGCCGAAATCCGGACTGGTGATTTTGAAGATGGAATAGCAGGACTTGAGGAGGAAGATTTCATCTATTTTGATCCTCCTTATTATAAGCTTGGGGGTTATTCAGATTTCAATCGATATACATCGACTCAATTTAGGGCTAAAGATCATGTAAGGCTTGCTGCAGTCTGCAATGAGCTTTCCAGTCGTGGTATTCTTTGGGCTGTTAGCAATAGCGACACTACTTTTGTACGCGAATTATTCTCCAGCTTTAGATTTATACCGATAAGCGCGAGACGTGAGATCAATCTTAAATCACAGGACAGAGCAGTAGGCGAGTTGCTGATTGTTAATTTTTGAAGAGCTCATATCTCGACCAAATGCGTTGCTGCTAGTCAGGATTTTTTAAGTCTCAAAAAAGTAATATTCTACTCAAAAAATACAAAATGACCTGTGGCTCCTCAAATTGCTAGAAATACAACAAATAACGCATTTCGGGCAGTCTAGAAAAACATGGTGGCAAGAATCAGAAACGACCAACTTCGCCGTAAGAAAATGAACTCTGTGCTTCCGTCAATGTCAGTCGTGTGTCCACTCACAGCGAGCCCACGCACCTAACTCGGCCATAAGTCGAGGCTCGATCCCAAGTGTTGACATAACCTTTGCGGGCTTCGAAAACCCACGCATATTCGCGATCATTAGAGACTACTGAAGCAGACCAATACATAGTCACAACAGGCGTCCAGCAACGTGCGGTACTGGGATAATTTAACTGAAAATTTGGCCCATAGTTAGGTTCCTTTACACCAGCGGCACAATAGTCAAAAAGTTCACGAACTGTGGGTAAACGCAGGCCCAAATCTTTGCAGTACTGAGCTGCTTTATAATGAGTCATAGATTCGTTGGCTATTGCTGCAAACTTCAATTTGAGCTGTTTGCCATCTCGGATAGGGTAATCAAGAACATCGTCCACGACGCTTGCGCCCTCGGTTGGAATTCCCATTATGGGCCTCGGATAGTTCGGATCATTCGACCAATACTTGATCATTGCCACAGTGAAAACATCTTCGGGACTTGTATCTACTCCAGAAGACTGTTCCCAGCCTTGGGGATAGTCCAACATTTCTGCTTGTTGTCCGTCGCGCCATATATTGTAGGCGTTGAAGGCTTTGGAATTCACTTGAGTTACAACACTAAGAGAAGGAGATGGTGCAATGACCTCCTGGCTTGTTTGTGGCGGAATCGAGGGATTTGTGTTTCCTCGTTCTGAGTCGTTTCCTTTCTTGCTGCCGGGCGACTTGCTGTCACATCCCAAAAAGAGAAGAGCAAACGCTACCAGGGCAAAATGATGCTTCATATCTAGACCCCTTTTAATAAAAGTCGAACCGCATTGCTTCACGTGCAAAACAGACGCCAAACATGCGCAAACGAAAATGTCTCGTAAAAACGGAATAATGCGGCTATTGCGATCAGTCGGTAGTGTATAGACCTTATGCAGTGTCATGTCGATGCCAATACATCGACCAACAGCCCGAGACCTTGCGCCGTGTCAGAACAATCTAGCAACTTCCCACCGAATATTCGCCAATCCTGCTTTAAAATCATATTATTAAGTGAAGCCCTGCGGACCAGCAGCGGACCAATTTTCAGATAAACCAATACAAATCAGTACCAAAACATTCGGAGTCCAGGAGGCTAAGTTTTTTAAATTTACCTGTCAGTACAAATAGATACAAAGAGATACCTAATCAGTTTGATCCACCATGAAACAGGCGGCATGGGCGGAATGATGTAATTTATTCCCAGAAATTTTAGTAGGTTAGCTAAAGTTTCAGGCTCCAATCCCAGATTTTTGCCCCAGATTTCTGGGTCG
>CAIMVM010000209.1 GCA_903844895.1 uncultured Pseudomonadota bacterium | reverse complement strand
CTGCTTAAAATATCGTCAGACGCTAATGACGCTGGAATTTTGGCTGGTACTTTTGAGCCATCTGCTTTCAAAACTTCAATGACCAAGTCATCAGCTTTTAATGACAAGCCAGTTTCGTCGGCTTTCACAGCTGGTCTGTAGTCTGTGGTGACGTTTGGATAACCCACAGGCGTTCCAGCCTTACCATTCAAAATGGGGAAGCCGTTCCACTCGTGCGTTTCAGAAATTCGAACAATCTCTTGTTTGAGCTGTTGGAATTCTTGGTCCAAGTAGCCGCGCTGCTCAGTGGAGTAAGTGGAGTTGGACGATTGAACGGCCAGCTCACTCATGCGCTGAAGCATGGCGGTAATTTCGTTGGTTGCACCCTCGGCCACTTGAATGAGGGAGATGGCATCGCCCGCATTTCGAATGGACTGGTTCATGCCCTTGATGTTCTGCGTCATCCGCGCTGCAATGGCCAGGCCCGCAGCGTCGTCTTTGGACGAGTTGATGCGCTTGCCGGTAGACAATTGCTGCATAGCTGTTTCACTTGCACGCTCTGCTTGCTTGAGAGCTGATTGCGTGTACAAAGCTTTAACGTTGGTATTGATGACAGTCATTTAGGGACTCCTTGGGGTGCTTGTGCTGCAAACTTTTGCCGGGTGGCAATGTGTTGCCGCTTAATTTAATTGCCGCTTTTGCCGCTTGATAAATTGGGTTGATGGATCACAACTCAGATACTGCGAGCTGGTGCTGTTAAAACATCTTGAGTAAGCGGCAAAGCGCTTTTTTCTTGCTCAAGTTCTGGGTTGTTGGGCCACAACTTCATGGCTTGATCCAACACTTGATGGGCTTCTGCAATGTCCAAATTGCAAGCCAATGCGCGTGCCAGCATCTGGCAAGTCAAGGGCTGCACTTTGTCTTTTTGCAAAGACACCAAATCTTGTAAGAGTTCAATAGCGTGTGGCCAGTCTTCGCGAGTGATGGCCAAAAGACCTGCGATTGCCAAAATGTCTTCGCTTAAGGGAAACAGGGCCAAGCCTGCTTCTGCGAGGGCTTGTGCCAGGTCGTTGTGGTCTTCGGCGACTAAATACTGAATGCCAAGACGGAAATCAACGGCAGTAAAGCGTGAAATCTCTTTGAGATTCAAGCTTTGATCCTTCACCAATTGTTGGATGGCCTGTTGAAATTCGATTTGCATAATGAAACTCCTGTTGGTAGAAAATGCAACTGAGACCAAATGGCCGGTTGCGATGAACAGGAGTAAGCAAAGGCTATGCCAACTATTTGTTGCCGTTTATGTCGATAAATTGGCAAAAGAGTGCCGCTTTGTAATGAAAAAAGCCACTCTTTTGAGGGAGTGGCTTGGTATTTCGGAATAACGAGGCTACATGACTTGGGTAAAAAGCTAGAGTTATTTCATCAACTTGATATCGTTTCAATTTGATTTGTCAGGCTTTGAATCTTATTGATCAAAGCTGGAGCACCTTTTAGAACGCTGGCGCCTGAACCAATGCCCTGTTGCGCTTCTGTTAGGTAAACCTTGTCGGTGTCAGTCAGCGAAATACTCGCGAGCTGTAGAACACCGGTCTTTTCAGACCCATCTGCAGCGTTGTAATAACGGTTCACTAAGTCTGACCATTTGGCTTGCAGATCAGCTGAACTTGTTTTAATGGCAATTGGATTGTTGCCATTCAATAAAGCAGCATCATCTAGTAAGGCGGTAGATGCCATGATTTGCGTAGCAGTGAGTTGAATAGTTCCAGTGTCTGGTTGATTTAATTTGAAATTATAAAAATCAATGCCTGCTAAGAAATCCGTTACAGGATCGTAGGCGCTATTAACTTTATCCCAGTTTTCAGAGATATTGAAAGCAGTGTCTTTGATTTTTATTGAAACTATAGCGTCAATAGCTTCAACGTTTTGTAGAGGTGCAATATTATTGAGGGCGGTATTACCATCTAATAAATGCATCGTTAAAACATTTGAAAGATTGTATTCAAAATCTGCCCCTGGAAGTGCATTGAGCTTGGTCTTGGCTGCATACCATTGATCGTAGGTAACGTCTAATGGCGCTGCATCAGAGACTTCCATATCCTTTAAATTAACTTGAGAGCCTACTAGATCAATAATCTTATCAAAGTCAGTAGATATTGCGGCTGTAGTATCAGATATTGAGATATCTTTAACATTAGGCTTGGACAGTATATTGGTTAAATTAGCCATCTGGACACCAGAAATGTCCAGGAAATACGACTTTACTTTAGAAAGAATACTTGAACCGGCAAGAACTTTTTCTTCAGTCAGTGTCAGTGTCTGATCTGCAATTGTGGCGAGGTTGGCAGTGCTGGATTTAAGCACAATCGAATCCAGTTTTGTCATTGCATTGAGAGTATTGAAATTAGTTTCAATTGCATCATTGCCATCAACTACGTTGATAAGAGAAACATTCTCTTTCTTGATTTTTGAGCTAGCGCTATCTGGAAAGGCATCCGTATTAATGGCGATTGCTTCTGATGCCGTAGCAGAAT
>CAIMVM010000208.1 GCA_903844895.1 uncultured Pseudomonadota bacterium | reverse complement strand
TTATGCAGGCCACTTCTGAGCAGTGAAGGGAGAGGATTTTGCCTGCCTTTATGGTGTGATTTCTGGTGAAGTGGGCTACGTCTAAGAGATAGCGCCAAGCCTTGTCTTTGATCTGATCGTAAGCCCTTCGGACATTCCAAGGCATCTGGGCAAGTGTGGCTGATTCCAAAGAGTGCATAAATCTACAACAGGACGCATCTCTTGCTTGACCATGGTAAAAAAATCTCGAAAGACTTCCCGGCGTTTCTCGACGGGGGCATTCTTTGGAAGAAAGAAATAAGATCTTGCCTTTTCTTTGACCTTCTTCATGTCGACTTTCAGGCCTTCTGGGAGACGGTCTTTGGCGTGCTTCATCAAATAATCTACGAGCTTCTTGGCTCCACTGCAGAGTTTGGGCAGAAGAGTCGCGTCCGATGGATAGGCCATGTTCGCTTCTTGAACCGTTGAATCTATATCGGTCTGGCTTGGATCCCCATAGCCACAATGCACGCCCAACTGGGCTAGGGAGTTGGCTAGAGAACGCTGGGTGTCGGCTGATAACCTGCTTCGAAACT
The DNA here is from genome assembly GCA_903844895.1 of uncultured Pseudomonadota bacterium. GTDB lineage: Bacteria > Bdellovibrionota_B > Oligoflexia > Oligoflexales > CAIMVM01 > CAIMVM01. The sequence continues at coordinate 3,696 of CAIMVM010000208.1, read as the reverse complement.
CTTCGATCTTGGTGTGATCTGGGGCATGCCATTTTGGAATAATCGTTGAGCCACAAAATAGCTGAAAGGCGGCGTTGTCCTTCAATCCGTATTCCAATTGGCGATCTGTTAAATTGTGAAGTTTTTGAAGAAAATAAGCTGCCAAATGAATCCGAACTTGAAGCTTTCGGCCAGTCCACCAGCAGCCCTTCTTTGTCGTCTTTTTGAGATCCTCGGCACATAGGTCCATTAGGGTTTCCCATGGCAAAGAATTGGCCAGCGCTATTAGAGGATGGTTTTCCGATATACTTACTGAAACTGAACCAGCATCTACCTTGGCAGATGCTCCTTCTAGGGATATAGTCATGTTTAAAGAGTCCTTTCAAATACACGAGTCTCACTCCATTGAGCTCAAATTTGTTTGGAATTTTCTCAAGTAAAGCATCTTAAAGAAAGGGAATTCGAAATGTTAAAAGACAAAGATATAATAGAGTTCGATGATTTCACCACTGAAGACCTCATTATGATGAATATATGCATTTGCGCGGAAATTGAATCACGTCTCAAAAAAGAAAGAAAAAAGATAATCAGTAAGTTTTCAATCGGCAATCGAGTTTACTTTACCCTTGAAAACGGTAAAAAATGCTACGGAGTTGTTATTAAAGTAAACCAAAAAACCCTAGCAGTTCTAACAGACGACAATAGAAAATGGCGTATTGACGCAGGATTAGTGCAAAAAGAAAAAAGCCAAAGTCCCAAAAACAAGGGAAATGTCATCTCAATGTTAAACCGATGATTTTAAATAGAGAAGAAATTGTCCGGAAAAGGCTTGAGCAAGGTTTGGGGTTTCGCGCCAGCGACTAAATAGCTCAACAATTCGCGATTGCGTTTTTCGTTCAATGTGTCCAACAGAAGCACTCATTTTAGAACCTCCCAGTGGCCACCTTTGGCAGGACCAATTCTAGCTATCAATTCACGTGCTTGAAGTTTGGAGATTTGCATTTGGATAGCGCGCTCGGTCTTATTAAGTTTTTCGGCAATTTCTGGAATAGTAATCATTTGATTGTTTCGCATTAACTCTATGATTGCCGATGCTGTCGTTCTAGCTCGGATTCCCGAAGTTTTCCCCGAAGTTTTCCCCGAAGTTTTCCCCGAAGTTTTCCCCGAAGTTTTCCCCGAAGTTTTCCCCGACGTCCCCCCCAAAGGCTTTGATGCAACATTTAGTTTTTCTTCAATATTATCCTTGGATCTGCGCCAAATCGTGGTCAAAAAGCCACCGCGGATACTGAATACAGGTTCAGGGAGGCCAGCTTCTCGACAAAGGCGAATCATATCGCCAGTGCCAGTGCCCATCCGCTCAATATATTGAGTTAAATACAGCGACTCAGCAATCAGTGGGTTGCGCGGAACAGAAGAATGGGGTTGACGCAGCGACTCTAGGGTTAAACTTTGGGGCAAGCCACCAGGATTTGTTACCTCTAAACGATCGGTAAATAGCATAACTTGTACACTAGCATTGTCCGTATAGTCACGGTGAGCGACAGCATTGACTATTGCTTCAGCAACCACATCTCGTGGAATCTCATAAGTCACCGGTGCCTGGGCACTTTGACTTCGAGTACCAACATGAGCATTAATCTTGGACATTACAAAGTCTATGGCCTGGTCGATAAGTTGGAAAAGTGTTCCTTTATAGGTTTGGTATGAAGGGATCGGCTTCGATACTTCAGTCCCATGAAAGTGAGCACATTTGATTTCCGAAGTGGGAAAGAAATGTTGCGGATACTTACCAAAAAGAAGCAAAGCGGCATTGGTCAGGAAGGCGTCCGCAATTAAATTCAAATGAGATAGTAGCATTTCAGGAGTGACAGATTGAGGTAATGGAAAGTTGCGAGCCAGGCGTGCTTGGCGAACGAAGCCCTGAACAGCTTCTAGATCCAAATCCTTGATACCAGCTTTAAGGCAAGGACTTGCATCAAATGGAGTAGTGCTAATCAGATGTTCCTGTTCCAAATAATCAACCAAAGAAGCATAGACAGCTGGCCTAAGCGTAGCCAAATCATCAAAACGTCGCCGGACCAATTCACTACCAGCGCGAGCAATCAGCAATTGCATCTTGGGATGTTTATTCTTATCGTTCTCTCCTTTAACATAGATCAGACGTAATTTTCCAACTTCAGTGGCAACATTAAATTCAAGTTCCGTTGGCGAAAGGCCTTGTTTGTCTTCTAAACCATACTCATTGGCAAAGATTCCTAGATAAATATCGCAGCGTCGCACTTCATCCAAATAGACTCGATTGGCAGGACGGTCGGTAGCTGGTAAGTCTTCAAACAAGAATACTTCAAAAAAACGTCGAAGGAGGGGATCAAGGCGAATGTAATCACGTAGCCCTTCCCGCTCTCCGGCAAGTTCCTTTTGGACGCTGCTTATAAATATTCGCCGAGTTTTCATGCGAGGCGGACTCTCCCAATGAGTAGTTCTTGCATCATGCTTTGCTTAAGTAAGCGAGTTTTTTTCTTACGTTTCTCTAACAAGCTCAATGGGTTTTCTCTTCATGCCAATAGCTCTACGAACACCTTAGCCCGAGACAGCCTTAGAAAGCTAGTGGAGTATATCTCCCGCGGACCCTTATCCAATGAGAGACTAGAGATCACTATGTCAGATCAAGTAAAACTCAAACTCAAGACTGCACGAAGCGCCAGCCAGAGCACCTCCTCTATCGAAGATCCATCCGAAAGCTTCACTACCTCAAGGAATGACGCCTATGGCAAAGGCGAAGCTTTGACTACAGTCAAAATTCGGGTCCCCTAAACTAAGGAAAGATACCTACAAAATCTGAAAGACAGGCAACTCAAGCATTCTTCTGTATCATATCGCAGGAAAATGCTGCAATTAAAGTCAGGTGCTGCAGTTTCAAACAGGCCGAGGTCTGGCTGTATATTTCAGAAAGAGGATACATTTGCCAACATTTTTTGCACCGATAATGGCTTGTTTAGAATTGCCCTCGCGCTTGCAATGAGCAGATACCAAAACCGTGATGGCCCATCAGCCTGAAAGCTCGGTGGTTGCAGATAGGTAGATGAAGCTATCAGAATGAAAATTCCCACGTCTTCGATACACGACAGCACCAAATGTCCCTTCGCCCTGACCCAGGCCACGAAATAGTCGTGGGGCGACCGTTCGCGAGGTCAAAACGACCTTCTATAGAATATGGCTCGATCGCTAGCGGTAAATTCTCCATAAAGGGGACAAGCATGTGGGGCGAGACCCACTTGTAACTTTAGCCTTATTTAGGAGATCAAAAACATGTTTCAGTGGATCAAGAAGTTCAATTTAGTTGCATTTGTCACTCTATCGCCGACTATTGCGCCCGCAAATGCTATGGAAGATCGCTACGATTCCTTCTCGCTTGGCTATGCCATCGGCAGCGACAATGGTAGTTTTATAGCCTGTCGCAAAAGTTATGGGACATTTTAAAGAAAAAATTTTGAAATTTCGCACCTCATGAATATTCCTCTAAGCAACTTAGGCTGTCGCGCAATGCTCCTCATTTTCTTTGACGTCAATTTTTTTAGGCCTTTTATACTTGTTTCAACATGTGAAATCAACTCGCTGCTTTTTAGGTAATTCCAAACTTTCTCATCTGGGTTCATCTCTGGCGAGTATGGGGGAAGAAAAAAGACTTTAATCGGGCTTTTTTCTAAATAATCCTTC
>CAIMVM010000207.1 GCA_903844895.1 uncultured Pseudomonadota bacterium | reverse complement strand
GTGGCTTTTTTTGTGGCCGATATCATTTTTCCAGCAATCATGTCTCGCCCCATTTTTCGAATTCTGTTCTTGATTTGAGGGTCAACTTCCTTCTTTTTAAATTCTTCTTTTAAGTCTTGCTTACTCATCATCATTTTCTTTTCAAGACTCATCCACTGATAGAAATAATCGCCGCCTGATATCACAAGGAGAGCTGCGCATACGGTCCAAAAAAGATTTTTTATAATTTCAAGAAAATAGACTAGCATTTCGGCTGCAGGTAAGTTGATAAGGCTTGGAAGACGGTTTATTTGGTTTCCCAATATGATCCACGAAGCCGTAGCCACAACACACATTTTAGCAATTCCTTTGAGGAGCTCGACGATATTTTGCATGCTTGCAAGGCGGGCGATTCCGGAAATTGGGTTAATCTTTTCGAACTTGGGCTCCAGTTTTTTCCAAGAAAAATTAAGTTTTGTCTGGAGAAGTGTGGTCATTATGGCAACCACAGAAGGTATGAGACAAATGGGCAAGATGATTGTAAGCCCTGATATCCAAATCTGACTAAAAATGACTGAGAAATTGAGCTCTGTTATTTCATGGCTGGAAATCCTGCCAAAAAACAGCATGAAAATATTTCTTATTTGTTCATATAGCCACGATGAGTTTAGGACTAGAAAGGCAAATACACTAATCAGGGCTAGTGTGCTAGTCAGATCTCGAGACATTGCAACATCACCGCGTTCACGGAAGTCTTCGCGGCGCTCATCGGAAGCGTCTTCTGTTTTGTCATCTTGATCTTGTTCTTCAGCCACTAGTTACCTCTTGGGGCTAAAAGATGAATCGACGTAAAAATACTGTTAGCTTGCTGTTCGAAGTTGCCTTTAAGCCAGGTGGAATAGAAGCTCATCGTCCCTATGTAGAGGAGAAGCCCCACCATGAAGTTAACAGCAAAGCTTAAGGAAAATACGTTGAGTGCAGGCACAGCTCTCGCCATAAAACCCAATGCGGCAGTGCTAAACATGAGTGCGACGGTAATCGGAGCCGCGATTTGAATGGCGGAATGGAACATAGCCCCGCTGCTTTGTATTATGGAGGTGGCAAGTTCTGGGTTGAGTGAAAAACCTCCTGGTGGGATTATTTTAAAGGTTTCAACGATCCCCATAATAAAGACATGGTGCAGGTTCAAAGAGAAAAATATCAAGATATAAACGGTTCTTTGAAATGAAGTAAAGGAATCCATAGACATATTGGAACCTGGTGCCATGAGATTTCCGGCCCCAAAGCCCATTTGATAGGAGACGAGGTTAGAGCCGAGTAGAATCGCGTCAAAGGCTAGACGTGCTGTAAGGCCTACTACAAAACCGATGGCGATTTCTTTCATGACGAGAGATGTGAGAATCAAGGGGTTGGTGTCGATGGGGATAAGCCAGGCCCCAGTAAGCATTGGTGTCAATATCAAGGAAAGAGATAGTGCCATAAACATACGAGACTTTACCGGTACAATCGACTCACCAAAAATAGGCAAAGCAAAAAGTATGGCCCCGGTCCTTAAAAAAACTAAGGCCGTTCTAAATATCAGGTCTGTATCTATAAAGTCAAATTTCATGGACCTACCTGGTAATGTTCGGAATGCTTTGGATCAGGGTTTTGGTGTAGAAGATAAATTGCTGTAGTATCCAAGGGCCTGTGATGATCATGGACGCGGTTATGGCGATTATTTTAGGCACGAAGGAAACCGTTTGCTCTTGAACCTGAGTAGCAGCTTGAATCACTGAGATGATGATACCTACTACAAGAGCCGCTATTAATGCTGGCGCGGCCACTTTGAGTGTGAGCCAAACGGCCCCTGTCGCTACATCGATAACATACTGTTCAGACATTTTTTTGGATCCTTCTTCAGCTGAATATGTGAAAGCTTTTAACTAAGGACGTAATAATGAGTGACCATCCATCAACCAATACAAATAGGATGATTTTAAAAGGAAGGGAGACGACGGTAGGCGGAAGCATCATCATACCCATCGCCATTAAAATGGAAGAGATGACCATGTCGATGATCAAAAAAGGAATATAGATCAAAAAGCCGATTTGGAAGGCTGTTTTCAGTTCTGAAATCATGAATGCTGGCATAAGGACGTTAAATGGAACATCCTCTGGTCCCTTGGGTTTCTCGATTTTTGCAACGTTGTAAAACAGTGCTAAATCATCTTGCCTGGTTTCCGATAGCATAAAATTTCTAATAGGTGTCTTTACTTGTTCTAAAGCCTGATCGGTTGTGATCTTCTTTTCAACATAGGGCGTGTAAGCTCGTTCGTTTATATAGGAAATGACGGGACTCATTGTAAACATCGTTAAAAACAAAGCGAGTCCTACTACAACCTGGTTGGGCGGCATGGTCTGTGTTCCAATGGCCTGCCTCACGAAGCCGAGAACTACCAAAATGCGCGTAAAAGATGTTGTCATTAGGAGAATTGCCGGAGCGACCGCTAAGACGGTTAAAACCGCTACTATTTTCAGAGATGGAACAATATCGTCGGCGCCATTGCCTTCTGCTAAGTTGATGCTCAAGGTGGGCACTTTGGATTCTGCAAAGGCCCACGTGCTATTTATAAATAGCATCAATGTCGCTAAGATGCGCAGGATGTCTTCCTTAGATATTTTGGCGACGATTTTCACTTTTAATCCTTAAAATTTAGGAAGATCTTTCATTTTTTGTCTGATAATACTTGTTACATCTTTGATGGCGTCTGATGAGTTTGTGTTGGCACCGTTATCATCTATTTTGACATTGATTTTGCTTCCTTTGATAGGTGCTGAAGTCTCACTATCTTGATCGATATTCTTTTGGAACAATGATTTGCGATTTATGGATTCCTGATCTGCTGTTCTAAACGATCGGTTATCCATGGATTTGGATTCCATCGAAGGGAGCGCCTTTCTCACGGCAGGACTTGAGATTTCAGGAGCCATCTGTTTGGCAGCACTTACTTTTATCGGTGTTTCTGGCTTTTGAATGTGGGTGATAAGGCTCACACTGTCGTTAGAAACCGCTAATAGAAGCTTTTCACCGCCTACTTCGATAAGGGATAGTTGTTGCTTGGCATTTAGAGCCATGGTGGAAAGCCTCTTCATGGAAACCATGTCTGAGTTGGATCCGAGTGACTTTCGGTTCTTAATAGCGCCTTTCATGTAGAAGGCAGCGATAGCTAAAATCAAAATAAAAGCGATAAACAAGCTTGCATTACGCATATTTGCGGCAAGACTCGCTTTTTCCTCACGTTTGGGTGAGTCGTTAGAGAGAGCGGCAACTTTCTCTTTGGCGTCATTAGCAGATTGTTGTGAAGCCTGACTGGTAGCAATATCCGTATTTTGTAAGGTGGATCCTTGTTCTGTTGACGCTGTTTTAGGTTGTTGAAGTGCTAAAAACTCTTTGTGGTTGAGTGTTAGAATAATGCGATTTTCTACGACATCCATTTTAATGGCTTGCTTAATTTGCAGTGCTTCGTCGGCAAAAATACGGATGGAAGAAGATGAATTTTCAGGTTGGAAGATGGCGATTTTTTTAAAATAGGGACTCGTGGTCTCCATAAATGTGCCTGGTTTTGCTGCTTGGGAATCTGTAATTTCTAGTTGTAAAAAGGTTCCATGTTCTGAAAGTGCAACTTTAGATGGATTAATCGATTGCGAGAAGACGACGGTAACTCGTGAGACATCTGAGTCAGCATCAGATTCCACGGTATTAAGAGTAGCTTCTGATGGACTAGACTTGGCTGTGCTTTCTTCGATAGATTTCATAGCCGTTTTTTTAGATGGGCTTGCAGAGGAAGCTGCCGCAAAGCAAAGGGACGATAAAAGGTATAGGGCCGCAGCTGCAAAAGTTTTTAAAGGCATCCAGTTTTTCATATTTTTTCCTTCTGTTAGTCCAAATTGCCGATTTGACCGAGTCCAAATTGAGCGGTTACGTCGGTGAGGCGAACGCCAAACTTTTCGTTGACCACGACCACTTCTCCCAGCGCAACGAGCTTATTGTTAATGAGAATCTCCATGGGCTCACCCGCGATTTTGTCTAATTCAATTACAGATCCTTGACCTAGTTGCAGGAGATCATTGATCAACATTTTGGTTCTTCCGAGTTCGACAGACACCTTGAGAGGTACGTCAAGGATCATCTTGAGCTTAGAAAAGTCGGTTTTTGATGCTCTTGCATCATCAAAGCCAGCGAGGCTCTTGGCTCGCTCGTTTTCCCCATGGCTTTCTCCGCCTTGGGAATCCGAAATTGCCTGGTCAAATTCTTGTCCTAGGCCAAAATCTTCTGGGTTCATTCCGTCTGCCATAGCTGCTCCTTAAGATTCTATAAGTGATTCGGTTATTTTTACGGCTCTTTGCCCTTTTAATACGCCTGGAATGCACTTAAATTTGGTAATGCCTTCCACCAACAAATCTAGTGGCTTGGTGGCGTCATGACTGAGTTGTATGACATCGCCTGGTTCCAGGTGGGCAAGGTCGTGGACCGTTATATCTGCTGTTCCCAGGCTAATAAGAATGTTGGCATGAGTGCGCATGATTTGTTCTTTGATCCTGTGAATCCAAATATAGTCCACCTCCAACTGCTCAGACTGAAAGCCTACGCTCAGTTTTGATTTAATAGGCTCGAGTGTGGAGTATGGAATGACTATTTTTATGGTGCCGGAAACTTTCTCCAGCTCAACGTCAAATGTAGTCGCGATTACCACGTCTGACGGTGGAACGACGGCTACGAATTGAGGATTTATTTCTGTTCTACTATAGCCGATCTTAAGAGGATATACCGGTTCCCAAGCCTTTTCTAAATCATCTATCGCTGATAGTACAACTCGCCTAGCGATCTTGATTTCGATTTGGGTAAAGTCTTTGCCTTCAATTTTTGTATAGGGAACGTCGTTTCCGCCGAAGAATGAGTCTACGAGTGCGTAGAGTAGCTTTGACTCTATTACCATAACAGCAGCGCCTCTCAGAGGATCAAGACGGAGTATGTTGAGGCATGAAGGAAGAGGAAGTGAATTCATAAATTCTGAGAACTTAAGAGGCCCTGTGGAATTGACGGACAGGTTAGCCATTTTTCTCAATGAGTTTGAAAGTGTCACGCGAAATAGTCGAATGAATCTATCGTGGATGATGTCTAGGGTAGGCATTCTTCCGCGAATGATTCGATCTTGATTTGCTAGATCATACTGGACAACTCCGGCAGCCGCGTTGAGTTCGGAGCTGGCACCGTCATCAACATCTATGCGATTGTCAGATACTGCTGATAACAGTGCATCGACTTCAGATTGTGAAAGAACTGAATTCATGTTTTTTCCTATTCAACGAGAATATCAGTGATGTAAACAGCCTCTACTTTTTTATCTAGAACTTGATTAAGTCTGGTAAATATTTCATATCTAAGCTGATCTTTTCCGTCAGGTCCTAAAAGAAATTCCATTGTTTTTCTAGAAGAAGTGCTGACCACGATGTCTCGAATTTGTGGAACCCGACTGTCAAGTTCGGTTTTTTGTGGTTCGCCTCCTCGGTACTCAAGGGTAACTTCGAGCCGAAGGTATCGATTCTCCAGCGGGTTCCCGAGGTTCATATGAAATGGTTTTAATGGAAACGTTTGCCCATAATTGGAAGCTGCTGTGTCGGTTTTTTCTTTCTTACCATCCCCCTTTCCATCGCCTTTTTTGGCTTCACCATGTCCATCGTCTTTTTTGGCATCTCCGTGTCCATCGTCTTTTTTGGCATCTCCGTGTCCATCGTCTTTTTTGGCATCTCCGTGTCCATCATCTTTTTTAGCTTCACCATCGGCTTCTGCAGTCGCCTGTTCTCCATGAGTCTCAGGGGGATTTTGCGCAGCAGCCTTTTTGGACCCTTTACTAAGAAAAAAGAACGCCCCTCCTGCTCCTAGAAGAACCACTAAAAGTCCAACTCCCCCCATGATGAGGAGTTTCTTTTTCTTGGGTTGTTCCGCAACTTCCTCACCAGCTGGGGCCGCGGGGTCTTTCTTTTCGTCCTTTTTGTCGCTCATGATTCGCCAATCCTTTGACGCAAATATTTAAGATTCATTTTTCTTGTGACTGTTTGCATGTAGCTTGCAAGAAGTGTGACAGTTTTTTTAGGCCGTTTGCCTAGTTGAAGTTTGTTGGAGAATCCCTTGCCTATTGTGAAAGTTCCAATTTTTAGATGGTGCAGCGCGGAATGTAGGCGTCATAGATTGGGCGCTACGACAAATAGATGACATACCCTTGGGTGATATTTGACGCCCACTCGTTTTCAGCCTTCCGTGCAAGGCGTGATTATATTTTCAACAGGTCTCGGAGGTTAGCTCTGGGAATTTATGGAATTTGGGGTAAGGATTTCTGGCTTCTAAGCACTCATCCTAGGATGCGGGGATAGGGATCTGTTCATTAAGTGTTTATTAAGTATGCATGTTTTGGCTGCCGTCTGTGAAATCTAAAAATTTGAGATTCTAGTGAAGTTTTTTTCCAGTAATAAAGGTATGATAAAAGTTCTGGCACGTTTTAAGTTAAGCCTTGGTAATGTATTGTATATGGTTGGTATTGGCTGCGCTCTTTTACATTTGGGCTTAAAGCTGGTGCCTAGTTTTCCTTGAGGGAGAGGATCATGATGTTTCGCAAAGCAATCAGTTTTATTTTTGTGGCCTTTTTTGTGTTTGCATGTACCCGTCAACATGACCCAAGAGCTTATTGGGCTCAATATAAAAAAGAACGCTTAGATTCAGCGGTTCAGGCACCAAAGCTAAATGCGGACGGTACCATTCCCGAAGTAAAGACAGAAGCCAAAGTTGCTTCTTCTCCTGGAGACGCCAAGTTTGAATCCTTGTGTGTTTCATGTCATGGCTCAGATGGCGCAGCATCGGGACCTGCAGCTTTAGCTATGAACCCAAGACCGAGAAACTTAACAGACGCTGCCTGGCAAGGTAAAGTGACAGATGAGCATATAGCTATGGTGATCAAGAATGGTGGAGCTCCATATGGACTCTCTGCTACGATGCCTGCTTGGGGAGCCGTAGTAAACGACTCTGAAATTGCCGACCTGGTGAAAAAGATTAGATCGCTAAAAAAATAATATAAGCTCTACGACCTTCGGAGCGTCCTGTTGTAAGTTATTTATGTAAGAGGGCGTCTAAAAAACTGGGGCACCGGGCCTTGAAAGCTATAATTTTCTGAAATGAATTAAAAAAGTAGAATCCAGCTACTAACCGACAAAAGTTTAGGAGCTGGATTTTTTATGGAGAGAATACATACCGCTACATGAAACTTACGCAATCTTGCGCATGCAAGCTTGCCGTTCATTTCCCAATTCATCGATGCTAGTTGAACCCATAGAAAGTGTCCATAGATCCAGAGTCGCTATCTCCCTGGGCTTAAATTCGGACCTAGCTGGTCCTATTTTTATTATTAGGTATGATGAATTCTATCGGCGATCGAAGTTTTACCTCCTAATGCCTCTTTTTTTCGTCAGGTTTTTTTTTCTTCAGGTTCTGGTGGATTCAGTTCTGCAAGAGGGGTTTCAAATTTGCTATCCCCGCGGTTTGCCAGAGGTTCATGATGATCCTCCGCATGGTCTCCGTGGTGAGCACCCCCAACTGCATTTTCAGGATAGAGGTGGGCTTGGGCATCCACAAACTCTTCTTTGATGCCCTCCACGGTCCCATGGACCGTTTGATTGACGTCTTCTCCTACTTTAGAAAGGTCTTTTTTAAGATTCGCCAACTCTTCATCGCGGAGTTCGTTTTCAGCCTGGCGCATAAAGTGATCTACCCCAGATTTTACTTCAAATGTAACGCGTCTAAATTTTACAAACCACTTTCCGAACTGTCGGGCCATGTCAGGCATTGCCTTGGGACCTACGAGCATGAACGCTAGGAACCCAATCACTAGAATTTCACCAAATCCGATACCAAACATAATTTAGACTCCGGTAAGTCTTATTGGAGGAGGCTTCATCATAGTGTAAATTAGTCTTTTAAGGAATGGTTTGAATTTGTACTTTTCAAGCTGAATAAGCGGAACACTGTCGCAGCAAACGGGGAAGATATGATCATTGTAACTGGGGGAGCAGGGTTTATAGGAAGCGCTTTTGTGAAGCGATTAAATACTTTGGGGATAAAAAACATCCTAATTGTGGATAACCTCGGGGTAAGTGACAAATGGCAAAACTTAAACAACATTCAATTCAATGATTTCATTAACAAAAACGATATTTTTTCGCTTTTCAACAAGTCTCCTTTGGTGCTTAAAGAAATAAGTGCAATAGTTCACATGGGAGCATGCTCTTCGACCACTGAAAGAGATGTTAATTACCTGATGGCCAATAACTTCCAGTGTAGCAAAGACTATTGGAGCCTCTGTGCTGAACATTCGATTCCCTTTATTTATGCATCTTCAGCGGCAACTTATGGTAACGGTGAGCTGGGCTATTCAGATACCTTAGATATAATTTCGAAATTGAAGCCCATTAACCCCTATGGCTATTCCAAGCAGGTTTTCGATCTTTGGGCCCTTTCAGCCCGGCGGCGCCCTCCTTTTTGGGCAGGATTGAAGTTTTTCAATGTGTTCGGACCCAATGAGTACCATAAAGGCTCCATGATGAGTCTGGTGTGTAAGGCTGTACCCCAAATCCTTGAAACCGGATCTTTAAAGCTTTTTAAGTCACACAAAGAGGGGATTGCCCATGGTGAGCAAAAAAGAGACTTTGTTTATATAAAGGACGTGGTAGACGTTCTGATGCATTTTTACAGCTTACCGGTAGCAGGCATTCAATCAGGTATTTACAACTTAGGCACTGGCCAGGCCCGCAGTTTTGGAGACCTAGGTCGTGCTACCTTTAAGGCTCTCCAAGTTAAAGAGAATATCGAATGGATCGACATGCCCCTCGAGATGAGAGGTCAATATCAGTACTTTACCGAGGCTGATCTCTCCCGGCTTAGGAATCAAGGACGTTACACAAAACCTTTCCTAAATCTCGAAAATGCGGTCGACGATTATGTCAAAAACTATCTTATAAGCAGCAACAAGTACTTATGAAATTTCTATTTATTTTATGGGGCCTCGGCTCCTTTTGTTCCCTCTTTTCCTCTTTTTCCTATGGTGACGTGTTTACGTTTAAAGGCTTAGACCGAACGGATGAATCGTGGATGAGAAACTATCTCACCCTCGATCTCAGCAAAGCCTATACAGACCTAGAGCTTGAGCAGCTAAAAACAAAACTTTTGACTACCGGGGTCTTTAGTTCCGTGGACGTGGCGCGCACAGGGTCTGAAGTGACAGTTACAGTTGAAGAAAAATGGACGACGCTTCCTGTCGCTCGGGGTGAGTTCGGTGGAGGAACCCCCCTGCGGGTTTTAGGTCTTTATGACATTCATACATTTGGGAGCCTCGTTTCAGCAGGAGCTGAGCTTAGACAATATGGAACGAGCGATCCTGGCTTTGTAACATGGATGAAGTCCCCACGCTTTAAAGACGGTAGATATACTCTGGGTGTTGAGTTGTGGAAGGATATCCGACGCCGCAACATTTTTGATGACGACCGCCGACTTCTCGGAGAAGTCGAAGAGAAAAATAGGCGCATCCGGTTTCAATATTTAGGACCGTTATCCATTCTGAACTTTCTTTCAGATCGACCTGGATGGCAATTGGGTGCAGATGCACATGTAATTAAATCAGAACCTACGAATTTCGAACCCCAATTTGAAGGAGCTACATCGCCCTTTCTTGTTGAAGATAAAACAAAGTGGGATTCCAAGTTTTTTTTAACGATGGTCTATGATGACATTGCCGCGAACCAATATGACCTCGATGGAATGAGAAGTATCTTTTGTTTCGGTAAAGACAGCACCGATTCTTTGATATGGGATTTTGAAACGTTTGCGTATCAGTTAAAAGGGAATCTTAATTTAAGCGCTCATTTATATTTACAAAATCGAGTAGGAAAAGAACTCACTTCGCAGCGTTTTTTAGGAGGTTTTGACGGTGTTCGAGGGGTTTTTGACGGCATGCAGGTAGGACCTAGGTCTTGGCAACTCAATCAAGAAATAAAGACAAATGTTTACAAGTCTAAGAATCTTTGGCTTATGGGTGCCGGTTTTTTTGACTTAGGTAAAGCATCTGAAGCTTGGGATGTCCGAGATGCGCTAGCGACTATGGGGGTAGGAATTAGAATCGCAAGCCCCAAAATATATCGTCTTATGCTTAGAATCGACCACGGCTGGGCCATCGATGGTTCCAAACAAAAAGGATTTTCCATCGGACTCAATGACTTCTTTCAGCCCTATCGACCTATTCAACATTAAAAGTATTTAGAAGTCTCTGGCGCTATCGATTTTAATAAGATTTTGCGAACGGGCCCAAAAGTCTGCAAAAATAGTAGCTAGGACCCGTGGGCTATTTCATAGCCAACCAGATTCAGGAGAAAATAGAGTCTCGCCTAGAAGCTTGGTTGACCTGTTCCAAGGATCCCTAACCTTCTGCAGATGTTTCTTTAAATGCTTTTTGTAAATGCGCAGGGATGTCTTTACTCATATCAACACCAACCACTTTGGAAACTCCCGGCTCCTGCATGGTGACGCCATAGAGGGTGTCAAGGACCTCCATTGTTCGCCTGTTGTGGGTGATGACAATGAACTGAAATCTTTCAGACAGAGCTTCTAGGACACGATTGTAGCGACCGACGTTGGTTTCGTCGAGAGGCGCATCGACTTCGTCCAAGAAGCAGAATGGTGTTGGTTTTGATTTCAGAAGAGCAAAAATAAGGGCAATAGCTGTTAAGGCTTTTTCACCGCCGCTAAATAAGCGCATTGGCTGGCGCTTCTTACCAGGAAGCCGGACCATAATCTCTATGCCGCCATCGAGGGCTTTTTGTTCATTGGTGAGCAGTAGATGCCCATCGCCGCCTGGAAATAAGATAGGAAATAGTTCCTGAAATTCTCGATTGAGGTTATGAAATGCAGCAAGAAACTTCTCTTCTGAGTTCTCCTCGATTTCATCAATGGCAGATTCTAACAAGCTTGCAGAGGCTTCTACTTCATCTTTTTGTTTGGAAATAAATGATTCCCTAGAGGATATGGTTTCATATTCCTCAATAGCCATCATATTAATCGGACCCATAGTATCCAAGTACGCGCGAATCTTTTGAACGTCTTTTGTGTACTTCTCTTGATGAAATCCTTCTGGCAGCTCTTCGTTATAGTCCGCAATATCTATCAAATAACGTTCTTTGGCCTGCTCAATGGTTGAGGCAACTCCAAGGCTTACTCGCTCTAATTCGACATTCTTTTCACCTAGTTCTTTTTGAACCTTGTGAAGAAGTGTTCTTTGCTCTTTGATGCGGCTTTCTAAAGTTCTAATTTGCTCCACAAGTCCAGAATTAGCCTCTCGCTTTGAGAGCAACTTGTCTTCTAGGTCTTCGCGTCTTAGGATGAAAGACTCAATGTCTTTTTCTAAAGTTTCCTTCCTGGTATGAGCTTCCGCCATGTCTTTAGTAAGACGGTCGATCGCTTCTTTTCGCCTCTCGATCTTAATGGAAATGCTATCAATCTGAGATTTGAACTGCTCAAAGTTCTCACGCATAGAGCTGGCACGGGCCTTGGCAGTCGCCAAATCCATTTGCTTTTGCCCATATTGTCTTTGAATTTCATTTCTTTCATCTTCCATTCCAGACATGTCGATTTGAAGCTGTTCTTTTTCTGTTTGTGTCTTGGACTTTTGAGAGTCTAGGTTTGATGATTCCTCTAAGAGCCTCATTTTTTCTGATTTGAGCTTACGGATGCCATCTTCTAAAATAGAATAATCTTCACGAACTTGGGTAGAAAACTCTTTTCTGCTTTCGGCGTTTCGTCTTGTATTTTCCAATTCGCTCATAGCCGCCATCCAGTCATGGTTGGCAACTTGAAGCTTTTGATCCACTTCTTTTAGGAGAATCTGATCATTCTGGGCGTCAGTTTCAATTTGTTGGATTTTAGTTGTGGCAGTAAGGAGCTCGTTTTCTAAATGAGCCAAGTCTTTTTCAAGTTTTTGGATCTCGGCTTTGCGGCCTAAAAGTCCGGCCTTATTTTCAGGGCTTCCTACAACGACGTCAGCGCTTCCTGTCCATATCATCCCATCATGGGTAAATAGAATGGCGCCTTTTGGAATTTCAGAAAGATCTTCTGGAAGGACTGAAGCTAGGATCATCCGCGAAAGAAGGCCATTCAAATCATCAGTCTCAGACTTCACGTAAATAGAAGCCGGCTCAAAACCTTGCTGCTGAGCCCAAACTCTCGTTGTCGCAGAGTTTTCGTCTGAATCCACGATAGCAACTGCAAAGCTAGGGGTTTCTTGCTTTTGGCAAGAGTCTCTAAGGGCGTTTAAGGAGTCATGATCGAGCACATAGGCGCGCTCTAAAAACTTTTCTAAACTTCGCAGGCAAGAAGGTGTGAGAGTCTTGGCTTTTTCCGTAAAAGAGAGGTGATCGGAAAGTAGCCCGGCTTTGTGGCCTAACTCGCCCATGGCAGAACGTATGGCGTCGACCTTTCCACTTTGCTCTTCACTAAGGGCTCTTAGGACCTCAATGCGAGATTTAACAGACATCAACTGATGTTGAGTCTGATCTTTACTTTTATTTAAATGAGAAAGCTCTTGGATCTTTTTTTGTACCAGGTCCTGAGTTTCTGCTTTTTTACCAGCGATGTCATCGAGGGTACGTTTTCGGTTGGCAACTTTAATGTTGGCCCCATCAAGAACGATCTTTAATTGGCTAAGCTCATTGTCGGCGCTGGAAATCTTCCCTGAAAAGCCAAGAATGTTAGCTTCAGATTGGTTAAGGTCACGCTCTGTAGTTTCAAGTTTTAGAGTGTTTCCTACCATAAGCCGGTCAAGATTTCTTAGCTCTTGATCGAGTTCGTGAATCTTAGAAGAATAGGTTTTAAACTTTTCTTCATTTTCTGAGACGATTTGATCAAAGTTTTCTATGTAATGATTAAAGCGCGTCTCTTCTTCGACGGCCTTTTCCATAGCCTGTTCTGCGGCTGCAAACCGCTGGTTGGCTTCCGCAAACACCACTTCTTCTTCACCAAGCTCATGGTTTAATTCCGCAAGCCTTTGATCACCACCGCCAAGTAAAAGAAGAGCACTCGCTAACTGAGCTTCCGAGGAAGCCACTTTTTCACGAATGACGGTAATTTCTTCACTTAAGGCGTGAACCTCAGGATCTGCACTTGCGAGATCCTCTTGGACGCCAACTAACTGACCTTCAAAGGACGTGATGTTATTTTGGAATTCGATTTCAGAAAAATTACCGGTGTCGATGGCTTTTTTAAGAGATTCCAGCTTTTCCCTAAAGAAGCGATAGTTATGTGAAAATAATGCAAGTTCTTTAAGTTTAAGTTCTTCAGACTTTGTTTTATAGGTGGTGGCTTTTTCAACCTGATCTTTAAGAGCTTTTTTCTGACGATCGAGCTCTTTGATAATGTCGTCAATACGAGAAAGATTGAGCTTTGTGTTTTCTAGTTTCTTTTGGGCTTCCGCTTTTCTCTTTTTAAAGACGAGAGTTCCTGCGGCCTCTTCAATGATTTCTCGAAGCTCTTCAGGTTTAGCTTGAAGAATTCGGTCTACCTGTCCTTGTTGGATCATGGAGTAGCTTTTGCCGCCAAGACCTGTATAGGCAAAGAAGTCTAAAAGGTCTTTTAAACGGCAGGGCTTTTTGTTGATAAAGTATTCGCGTTCTCCATCGGCATAGATGCGCCGCGTCAGAGAAATTTCTTGTTCATGGCGGAACTCAGGTGGGCAAAAGGGTGAAGCCTCATGATTGTCAAAAATCAAGGTTACTTCAGCCATACCGTGTGGTTTGCGCTTTTCTGAACCGTTAAATATGATATCGGTGGCCTTGTCGCCACGGAGCATTTTAGCATTTTGCTCGCCCATGACCCAACGAACAGCGTCGATGGTATTGCTTTTGCCAGAGCCATTGGGACCGACAATCCCAGTGATATGATTCTTCTCTAGGTTTATGGTCACACGGTCTGCAAAGGATTTAAATCCTGATGCTATAATTTTTTTGAGATACATGGTACCTCGCCTCCGCGGCTGGTTCGCAGGTTAATGCCTATTTACTGGATGCGCTTTCCTTCGGTTATAACACCTGTGCTGGAGATGTCCAACATGATTAAGGTATCTGCAAAAAATGATAGGGTGATTCCTTTTCCAGCCGGTGTGACGGCAAAACCTAAAAAAGCGTTCCTTGTATCGGTTTTTTCAATTTTGTGATCCGCAGCAGGTTCCGCTGAAGAGGAGCCAAACGTAGTTACAGCGCCTATTCGAAAGTAGTTCTCTTTAAAGACAACGCTGTCGCGATAGTCATTGAAGATTAAAAGAGGAGCACCGCTATTTATAGAGAGATACCGAAACTCCCCGGGATAGGCTCTAAGGTCTTTACCTGCATGGTAGCCATAAAACCCTTCAAATGTAAAATTATCGGAGGTTTTAGGGGCAATGCCATTTTGGGATCTAGGATCCCCTGATACGGTTACCTTGACAATGCCTGCAGCATCAGGTGTTACGACGGCATCCGTGTTTCCCCGGTGGGAGAGGTAGAAGACATTGGGATCTGTGGGATCTGCTTGAGCCGACCAAAAATTAGTCCTGTAGTATTTTTGATCAGACGTAGGTCCTGTGTTTCCTGCCCTTAAGACATCAAAATAGACATAGCGCATCTCTTTGCTGGCTTCGAGGTCTTTGCTGGACTTCTCTGGAAAGCCAGCCGCTTCACCGGCTGCTAGGTCATAAACAAGAAACTTATAAGTATTTTTCAAATTGTTTCTTTGCTCGGAAAGTGTTCTTGACCTTTCAAAGTCATCAGGCACTTCGTTAGCGCCGTCTATTGCTACGTAGTCTTTGCCGTAGCTATATATGTCCGCCTGTTTGGTGTCATTCAAGCTGGATTCACCAATATCGCTTACAAAGGCATAAAGGAGGTTTCTGGCGGTATCAATATGCATGGCCCTGCGCGTAAATCCATCAGATCCTCTTACTTTTGAGAGGGTAGAATTGGCGCCATTTAGCTTGCCAGCGTAAATGCTTCCGGAGAGGCAGCTTACGGCAATGTAGTTAGAACGCTCCACGGCATTGTTGGGCGTGCAGTCGAGTTCAAAGGTTTTGACGAGGCTTGGTTCTGTGGGGTTGGCAGTGTCGAAGATTTGTAGATTGGCCTTTGTATTTACACCTGTTTCGGGGTCTGCGCTAAAGCCAGCCAAAAGATAGTTACCTGATTCTGTTGTTTTTAAAAACTGTCCCACCCTCGGAGTAGAAAGTGCTTTTATCTTATTTCCTTCGGTGTCGAGGATAAGAATCGAGCCGTCGCGGTATTCATGGGAAAAGTTTCCGTTGAGGACGTAAAAATAATTTCCCCCGCCGTGGGCAACGACTGCGATGGGACTGGAAATAGCGGTTCCGATGGCTTTCTGGCTTATCTTAGAGCTACAGCCGATCATGGCCAGTGCACTTAAGATTGCGACATACCTCATAATTTTTCTCCCCATGGAACATTAATTCCTGCGCGGCTGGCAACGCTAGGCCGGCCTCTTTTAGTCCCTATTGATCAGGAGACTTACAATTACATGAGCCTTGGAAGGAAGAAAGTAGAAAATTTAGTTGTGAGCAGGTTTTTGTGTGGTGTATTCCATTAATGAAATTTATTTTGTCACAAGCATTTTTTCGACACTACCGGCTATACTTTGGGTTTGACGGCCTAAACGGCCCAGCAGAAGGAGTTTTTTATGGCATCGATCAATAAAGTTATGGTTATGGGGCGACTTGGCCAGGATCCTGATCTTAAGCATACAGCTAGCCAGCAGTCTGTATGTACTTTAAGCGTAGCAACCACCGAATTTAGAACGGGCCAAGACGGAAATCGTCAAGAGTTAACCGAATGGCACAGGGTTGTGGTTTGGGGAAAGCAGGCCGAAAACTGCAAGAAATATCTCACCAAAGGCCGCATGGTATTTGTGGAAGGTCGTATTCAGACGCGTTCTTGGGATGATCAAAACGGACAAAAGCGCTACTCTACCGAGATCGTCGCCAACAACGTTCAGTTTCTTCCTCAGGGCTCAGGTGCGGGAGCAGGCAACTCTTCCTACAATCAAGGACAGAGCTCATTTGGCGGCTCTACACATGATGACGGCGGCAGTACATTTAATCGCGGCGGCGGCTTCGAGCCGGCATCTTTTGGTTCTTCCTTTGATTCAGGAGCAGGCTTTCCAGCAGCAGAGCCACAAGCTTTTAATCAAAATGGCGGATCTACAGCTTTTGATGATGTTCCCTTTTAAAACAGTTCTTCAGGTGTCTGTCTCTAAATGAGAATGCAGACCTCTAAAATTCAAGATGCCCTTATCTTTCGGGAGAGGGCATTTTTTTTGCCCTTTTTCCTTAACGAACCGCAAAAAACCAAGTGCTCCCAAATGGAAGTGTAGCTTCCAGAGAGTCGAATTACGGATCCTCTCCTGGGTGCGCCACAAGGTTCCCATTTGACAGTGGCTTTCGTGTGGACTCAGAGGTGACCCGCTAAACGGGGGCCTATGTGTAGCTTCTTTATTAGAAATACAACGATATGACGTCGCATAGGAAAATATCCCATCGCTGGGCTTAAGCTCATTCGCACTCAAAAGCCCAAGTTACTTTCAGGCAATGACACACTAGAGTTCTAGACAAAATCACAAAAAAGACTCTATAACAAGAGGCGGGTTTTAGTATAAGACTGGTTACAAGAGCTCAAGATTTTTTTTGAATAGGACTCAAACC
>CAIMVM010000206.1 GCA_903844895.1 uncultured Pseudomonadota bacterium | reverse complement strand
GCTCCAATCTAGATTTCGTTTTGCACCGAACCCTCACGGCAACCGAAGTCAGTTCGTCCGTTGGTTTCAGACGCACTGCACCGTCGGTTTTGATCACTTCTTGTTTGGCTGTTGTGTTCATTCTCAATTCTCCCATCATTTTCGTTGTTAAAATATCACGCTCGGCGTGCATACTTTTGCAGCAGAAGATGCGGGCTCAATTGACACCAAAAATAGAATCGGGACGAAATCGGGACGATTTCTATGCCCACAGATATCTCTTCATACCCAAACTTGGGCGACTTGCGCGGTAGGTTGACGATCTAAGTACCAGTAAATACAAACCCATACTTCTCAATACCAATCACCACTTACATCGTGCAACATGGGCGGCATGGGCGGAATGATGTAATTTATTCCCAGAAATTTTAGTAGGTTAGCTAAAGTTTCAGGCTCCAATCCCAGGTTTTTGCCCCAGATTTCTGGGTCGCTGAATTAAAAACAATGCACCCTAGTCGTACCATTCGGCTAGGGTGTTGTTTTTACTAAAGAAAAACTTACTCTATCCCGCCCAAGACAAACAACTATTATGCTTTAAGACATATATTTATAACTAAAAAAATTGCTTTTAAACATATTCTTGTTATTATTATTTGTGCCTATAGACATAAAGGTGGCAAATGAAGCGTCCAGATGAACTAGCCATGAAGCAAATAGTGAGACGGTTCAAGAACCTCAGCTCTATCGCAAAGGACACTAATGTTCGCACTGGATGGATCGCTTACATGCGCCAGGCCATGTTCTTGACGCTAAGCAATTTAGCCAAAGCATCTGGTCTGAGCCCCGCTACCGTTCAGCAGATTGAAAAGCGAGAAAAGGCCGGAAAAGTTACGATTGAAACCATGCGAAAAATGGCCGCCGCCATGGAGTGCGAGTTTGTTTATGCGCTCGTTCCAAAGCAGGAGTTAAGCACCTTTCTAAAACAGAAAGCTTTGGCCAAAGCCACTCGGATCCTCCGTGAAGCTGATGTTCACATGACCCTTGAAGACCAAAGAGTCACCGAAGACATCAAAGTCAGGATTGATCGAATCGCGGAAGACTTGCTCTCCAAGGGAGATATTTGGTGAGCAATTTTCTGTTCAAAGACCGCGACGGCCAAACGCCGCTTCCCTACGAACTCCAGAACGGCCTAAAAGTTAAGACCATCCAAACGGTCGGCGAACTTGATGAATACGAAGAGGACAATATCGCCAAAGGTCTAATTTGGCTTTCAAAGCAAAAGACCAATCCATGCAAGTATGACTTTTGGCTTAAGCTACATAAAAAGCTTTTTGAACACGTCTGGAGCTGGGCAGGAAAGATTCGCACCCATGAACTGGCGAATCCCGATTTCAAGTTGCCGCACGAAATTTGGCCGGAGCTGTATCAGCTAGAAAAGGATTTGGATTATTGGATTAAAGTAAAGACATTCTCCAATCAAGAACTAGCAGCGAGGTTCCACGAACGCATCGAAACGATTCATCCATTCGCAAACGGTAACGGGCGTTTTGGGAGGATCATCACCGAGCAAATCTGCCGATTTCACCATTACGAAATCCCTCTGTGGGGCCGCAAAATGCAGAATAATGCGGCGAAGAGGCGCGAAACATATATAAAAGCATTAACACAAGCAAGGCGAAACGGGGACTACTCCGAGCTTATAGCCATGATGTTTTCCTAACACAATACTCCAGATCGCCATGTCAGTCGCCCTGCATCAATTCAATAGATTCTAAATCTATTCGACTGAATTTTCGGTTCTTCAACGCCAAAATATTCAGAACAGGCGTTTTGTGCCAGTTCAAATCGTTTGATTTCTTCTTCACGGAAAACTCGTCCATACGGGTTGAAATCCCAAGGATTTGGCCATCTTGGTCCATCAAGCCAAATCAAATCCGCTTTCCAATATATAGTGCATGAATAGAAAGGCCACTCATTTCAGGTTCCTCTGCACATTCAAGAATTAACTTCTCGAACTGAGAACGCGCAGGCTCCTCCATTTTAATCATCGCAGCCAATCGTTCCATATTCATGAACATAGTAACGCTTTCCGAAGATACTAACTGGCATCTTTCTAATCCGGCATCTATGAATAGGTCACACATCTCTCCAATTTTTCCACAGAAGGCACCTGTCCAACGGCCAGGCTCACTAGTATCGTAACGGCCATTGGTCCAAAAGTTAAACAATTCGCTAGGCGCTGCGATACTTTTAAAATATTCAGGGTCGGCAAGACACCGTGCGACTATGTAGGTTCGGGGAACAAACGCTAAGAAAGCATATCCGCCTGGTCGTACCACTCGCGAAATCTCACGAGCAGCAATTTTCCGATCAAAAGTATCTTGAAGATGATAAAACGGCCCCATAGCAAGGACAGCATCAAAGGATGCATCAGAAAATTTACTCAGATCTCTAACGTCAAGTACATCAAATCCCAATATTCGTTCTTGCACACCTGCCTCATTAGCACGTTGCATGGCCTGCTCTAACAATGATGCCGCGGGATCGGCAATCCAAACACTATGGCCGTTTTGAGCTAGAGCGATCGAATATCGACCAGGACCGGCTCCAATGTCGAGAATGCGAGACTCAGGCTTCAAATATCGCTTCATGAAAGCAGAATTCACGAAAAACTCGGTCCACATTGCTTCTAGACGCTTCCACTCTTTGTCCCCAGTCTCATTGTAGTAAGTCAACATTTCTTGATTCATTTATATCTCCAGAAAACAGGGCGGTGCGACATTTAGGTTTTTAACAATAGGTAAAAGGTCTCTTTTTTGACCGTACAGGATTAAAAAGATGTAACTTGTCCCGCTGGGTAGATTTTTTTAGCAAACTGAAACAGTATCTTTTGAAATGAAGGATCCACTGGCCCTAAGGTCAAATCAAGTAACGGATGTTGCCTAGGCCCACGGGGAGAAGAAAAGCCATGCTGAAAATCTGGGACTATTTCAACATAGCAATTCATTTTATTCTTCAGCTTACAGGCTTCTCCAAGCTTTAGGGCTTCTTCTGGACGAGTTTGCAAGTCAAGTTCACCCGTAAAGGCATGAATTGAACCGCCAAATTGGACAGTCTCCTCATAAATGGGGCCGCGGTCACATTTACCACCATTGGAACAGAAATGAGATTTACGAGTTGCTTCTATAATTTGCCTAATTTTTGGATCATTTCTGCTGGCATTTCTTATTTCTTCTACTGAAACTTGGCCTTCGCCTGGTTTCCATTCCCAGGCAAAATTTCTTGGCCACCTTTCGGCTTCTTGTTTAGTCACGAATCCATCTTTATCTGAATCCACATCTATTTTTACAAAATGATCTATTCCTCTGTCAATCAACTGCCAACTTAATGTAGTAAGAAGGTCTTCGCCTGAATATCCAAGAAGAATTAGTCCTTTTGAAGCGAATAATTTAGACAAATCAGTAGCCAACTGAGTGCCCTCTGAGTGGCCAAGGATATAGATATTCTTGACGTCTACCGAATCTTGTTTCTTCAAAAAATCAATGCCATCTTGTGCATTTTCTAAAAGATCTTGCCAAGTTAGGTTCTTTAGCATTTCTATATTATAGAATTTTTTTGCTGGATCATCAGAATAGAAGTCGACACCAGGTTTTCCTAAAGCCAGTACATTAAAACCTGCTTCAATAAACGGGCTAGCCATTTGAACAAATAGTGGCGCATTTTTACCATCTAAAGTTTGGCTTCCTGGAACCATTTCCTCTGGCCCTTGCGGACCAGAGCCGGGAAGCATTATGACAGCTGCTGATTTAGCATTTGTAGGTGTCCAAAGCGCTCTAGACTCAAATCGGCCAACTTTTACTTTTTGTGTTTCGCTTCTCTGAAATTTTAGGCTGGCCTGCTCCGCTTGAGAAACACAAGCATTGTGAGTCAAGGCTAGCAGTAGAAATGTAAATATGCTTCTCATTATGATGCCTCAATAGGTTGTTTCGCAGTTTGTATAACTTCTAGGCGCTCTCTAGCTTGAGGTGCCTCTATAGGGTCAATTGTGCCTAAATAGGTTTGGGTTGCTACAATTCAATCGGCATTCATATCTTAAAAAAAAGCGAAAAACCATTTCAATGAATCCTCCAAAACCTCTTAGTCATCACAATATAGAAATTATACTCGCCGGAAGGTATACATCTTCCATGTATCGGAATTTTAGGGATTCGGGCAGTTTGTGCAACAGGTTGTTGCACAAATTAAACGTCTCGACTAGACGAGATAAACCATTAATATTATATAGATTTATCAAGAGGCCACCAATTGGCATCGATCTTCATTTAAAAGGAGCTATCACCTCTACTTTGATTCGCTCTGGATCTTCAAAGTAAACGCCATAAGACTTTGGCCCTCCAGCATAGGGATGCTTATCTGGATATAGAATGGCTATGCCGCGATCTCTTAATTTAATTGTTAGCTCATCTATTTGTCTAGAGCTTGAGGCATGAAAAGCCAGGTGATTGAGCCCTGGACGACAGCGATGAAATCCCTCCGTTAAGTACTTCTCCTCCGCTTGCACGAATACGATATAAGATGGACCCAGTTTAAAACTGACGCCGCATTGCCATTTTTGGAATGGCTTATAGCCAAGTTCACTCAAAAACCATCCCCAAAAGGAAGATGATCTTTCCAAATTAGAGCAATAGATTTCTAGGTGATGGATTTTGCCTGTATTGGATAGTACCTCTTCTTCTAAAACTTCATCTTGAATGGGAATACTACTATCCCAAATTTCCATTTTGAATTGGTCGAAACAGCTTAAAATTCTGGGGTCCGAGTCGAATGGCGCTAAGTTAAGAAATACTCTGCTTTTTTAACTGGCTCCTCGGTTTAGTTAGCCTTGGATAAGCTTTGGGACGTCGCTTTACGGCCTTTGGTTCGCTCCTTCCAGGTCGATTGGGAATTTTGTGTTGGGCT
>CAIMVM010000205.1 GCA_903844895.1 uncultured Pseudomonadota bacterium | reverse complement strand
TCTGCTATCTTGGACTAACGCTGTTAACGACAGTTCGACTTCGCCTAGAGAATAAAGGCATTTTTAGAGATCCTGACGAAGTTTTGCGCAGTTTGGACTCAATATTTAAAGTCTATATGACAGGAGAGGATTCAAAGACAAAGTCAAAAATGCCATTTTTTAAGGTAAATACGCTGTCTAATCACCAAAGCAGCATAATTAAGATTATTTCTCCAAAAATCGAAATGTAGTGTACATATTCAGGAGAAAGTCAGGTGATTAATAATGGACTTCCACATGCCAGTGCTCTATCTATCCACCTTAGCAGTTTCCTTCCTTTGCTAGGTCAAGATTTTTCTCAATCCACAGGTATAGATTTTTTAAATGCCCACCTACTAGGTCCGGGTTTAGCAACGAACCTGAAGGTTTTGGAAACCAAGAAACCATTCAGCTAATCTCCGAGTTTAGCTTAAGGTCCCACCAATCCGAGTGGCAGGGGCGACATCCAATACTCTAGCTCCATTTAAAAAATCAATATTTAACTGATAGATCTCTTCCGATTTCGAATCTATGACTTCACTCTGGGGTTCTTTTAGGACATCTAAAAGTTTTCTTTTTTAGGTGCCCTGGAGCTTGTTGCTTGCTGAAAAAATCACGGAGAAAAAATAGTCCTCGCCTCCATCAGCTTTTACTAGTTGAAGAGGTTTTAAAATACCTCGAATTAGCGCACTACATCAAGCCTCACAAGTCTGCAAACTTCAGCTTTCATTGAAAAAATCAATCTAGTATTAAATCCTTTACCTCTCTATATAGCCGTGTTAGTACCGGCAGGCTCTGCTTGATTCAGCCCCTTACGATGAGACGCCTATGAAAATGATTTTGAGTTTTTCGAAAGATCGGTACATGAAACTATTACACTGCCTCGTATTGGTATCCTTCATCTTAGGTCTCAGCACTACAACGCAAGCGCGCCAGATAGTCCGAGGCAAATACATCGTGTTTGAAAACTCAGCCGAGGCGCTCGCTTGGCTCCGCACAGAAAAGCCAAACCTAGCAACAAACGCTATTTCTCAGACTGATCTCCGCTACCATACCATGAAACCGTTACTCGCCACTGTTTGGTCTGCTTTTCAAGAAATGTATCCCGATCGAACCGCTGATTTGCCGGTGCCCGAACTAGTAATCGTTGAAGGTACAGGTCCTGACGGTGCCACGATGAACGAGCCAGAGACCGGCCTCTTAGCTAATTATTTTTATATGACGACCGCCAGCGCTGCGATGAGCGCTACCGGGACCGCTGGCCTCTTTGCTCATGAACTGACCCATCTCCTCTTTCCAGATTTTGTGCCTCAATACTACCAAGTCAATGGCGACGAACCCCTTGGCTTTTTGCAACAGAATGACCCCACGGTTCAGGACACGGTGCAAAAGTGGATCGCGCTCACTGAGCAAGTAGGTCCCTTTCTTCTGCCTGAATTAAACGATTTGCCGGTTTCCTTCGTCTACGACGGCCAACTCTTTGATCTCATGACCTACATGATCAGGACATATGGAGACACGACGCTTCCAGCCTGCAACGCGTCGTTGCAATGGCGAAAAGATCTGATATTAAAAGGCATTTCTTTTTCGGATTTCACCCTAATACTAACGCCAGAAGACCGAGTCAATCTGAACCGCGCCACAAAATCCTTTATCGAAAGCCTCAACGAGTGCTTAGGCGGCGTTAGCGTTCCCTTGGTAGACATCGTCGTTGGTTTGACAAAGAAGCCGCGTGTCAAAGTAGAAGCCCAACTAGGCGGTGATGCGAACCTCTTTGACTCCTACCCAAATGTTGCAAAAGGCTTGCTGGCGCTTACACGCTCCAAATATGGCTCCATGCAAAAACTAGTTGACCAGGTAGATCTGACGCTTCTGCGGATTTACAGCACAGAAGAAGTGGCTGATGATACTTCTGCAAGAATTCTCTACCACCTCGGAATGATGCCGAACGGCATCGAAGAAACATTCCTAAACGCCATGACAGTTTACCAGCCCGCAGCTAAAGAGGTGTGCCTAAAAATGCTCGCGGCGAACCAAATCCCGGGATATGGACTACTCAGTGATCCACATCATTCCCTTTGCTACCGGATCTATCATGTCCGCAAGTTTGCCGAGTGGCTACATCATCAGGCTTGAGTCAAACCGCTGCTCCAATTCATGGGCTTTGTTTGGTATGTGGACGAATTTTCATTCCGCGGGCAACTGCTGATTGATTGGTTCCCCAGCGACTAGTCTAGACTATTTAAGGTTGAAGCAATGATTATTCGATTCAAAAAATGTAAAAACGTCCACACACGCAGCATAGAATGCCGTTCTAATTCAGTGGAACGAAAAACTCTTCTCTTATTGAGCTCCTTCCGACCCTCAGAGCTGTCTTTGTGGAGGTGATATTTTTGGTATCGATCGTGCCCCATACGACATCAATTTCTTCTGAGAGTCCGTCGATGAATTTTCTTTGGAGGACATGAGCTAGTCCTTTCCCCTTATGTTCTTCGCTCATCACTATATCAATAAAGTAAACTCCTCGATGACCTAGAAGTGAACGAGGGATAGCGGCAATGAGGCCTGCTCTGATACCGTTTACATGAGCTAAGAAAAGTAAGCCTTGGCTGCGGGCCTCTTCCATTTGTTCTCGATCATTAGCTGGCACCCAATCCCGCAGGTCTGGGCGTAGCTCATGAAATGCTCGGTAGGATGCGGCATACCAATCAAGATATTCATCGCCGTCCGGTGGAATCAAAGTAACATCGTCATAGCGCTGGGGGCGATCCTGCAAGCGAATTCTGTTAGCTCGACCGACTATGTATCTCAAGCTAGGTGTGATTGTTTCTTTTAACGATTGAGCGATATCGGTCTCTGGATTTAACCAGAAGTTAATTTCCTTGGGATCAAAGATGGAGAATTCCTGTGTCGCTAGTTCTGTCAGGAGTGGGATTGTACTCTGCGTTGAAATGGCAAAGTCAGGCCAAATGCTGACAAATGGCTTTTCTGGATTGCCACCAGCAAATCGTATGCCTGCGAGCACGTGTCCCTCGGATTCAATTGCAAAAATTCTTTCGCAAAAATCCTCGGGTACGGCATTAGGAATTTTAAAATGTTGGAACCTATCGGATACAACGCTGGCTTGATTGAGCCGGCACAAGTCATCAAACTCTGCAAGAAGTTCAGTGAGTGCAACGGGGCGGTTGGGAACTACCTTGCTTGAGTTGTAAGTATGATCAAGGGCTGCCGCAGCGAAACGATTTTTTTGGATTCCAGATAGGAGCAATGGATCTTGTCCATTGGCTGGCTTTATCCATTCCATGGGATACTTTCCTTAGATAGCATGCTTTGTTTGGTATGTGGACGAATTTTCCTTCCGCAGGCAACCTGCTTCTTTTATAGTTCCCGTAAGTTGCAAGGACATTTTAAGACTTTTTAAGGAAGGGATTCCTGCTCCCTGGTTCGAGGAAGCTAAGGCTAGTCAGGGAGAATAGCGGATTGCTTTATTGGATTCAATTCTTAACTGTCTGCCAGCGCCAATTTTCAATTCAGTCCGAATACCGGTTATGATTTCTTCCGGAGTAGCCCCCTTCAAAACGGAATGGGAAATACCAGTGTTGCTTTCATTAAGTTAGAAATCAGTACCTTTTACTAGATAGACCTAAGAGTATCCCCTCACGATGAAAATCTAGTGCTAAGCGTCATTTAAAGCTCCATCTCTCCTAGCCTTAGAAGTTGAAGAAAAACGCTTTTTGCCTATGCCTCGGTATACCCCAAAACTTAGATCTCAACAGCGTCGCGATTTAGAAGCCTGGCGTATGTATCTGGAAACGCTAAAGAAAATAGAAATTATTCCGATAAGTTATTAATTTGATGGAGGGGCCATTCAGCCGCACTCCATTGCCAATTTATCTAGTGCTATTTTTCTCTTGAGCCTCTGAGAACCAACCCAAAACAAGCACAGAATTTTCAGTTCTACATAGGACTTTACATTTTACTTTGTCTTTTTAGCGTGTTATAATCCGCCGGTTCAAGGTTGGCCGAGACCACCAAGTCATTGATTTTATTGCCATATCAGCTCTGCAAGCAAAGTTGATTGCTGCTACGCTCCCACTCAAGGATCTGACCCACGCTAGCAACTTCCCTTTCAATCGTTGTAAAAGATCACCTGAGATAGTT
>CAIMVM010000204.1 GCA_903844895.1 uncultured Pseudomonadota bacterium | reverse complement strand
TGGGTGAACTTTTGGGTGAACTTTTGGGTGAACTTTTGGGTGAACTTTTGGGTGAACTTTTGGGTGAACTTTTGGGTGAACTTTTGGGTGAACTTTTGGGTGAACTTTTGGGTGAACTTTTGGGTGAACTTTTGGGACTCCCTTTATTGGACAAATCGCCAATTTCTGCTTTGATAACAGGGCGATACAAAGTCACTTTGAAAAAACCGCCAAGATCTTCAAAAAGCGGGGTTTTCAGTTCGGCCTTCTTGGAGGAAGACAGAATACGAGCAATGCCTGTACCGGCTTTTTCAACAATTTTCAGCCTGGCAAACATATCCGCAATAATTTCATTGCGCCGATTGGAAAAGGCACTGAAATTCTTTAGGGTAACATGATCTAGAAGGCCACCTGGGCTAACAACCTCGAGCCTATCTGGAAAAAGTTTAACTTGAATTCCTGTGCCTGACATTCGATAGTCTCTATGAATAATTGCGTTTGCAATCACTTCACGCCAGGCCACCGAAGGAATCTCATACTCATCAATTCGCTTCATGTCCACGATAGTGGCCCCGTGGCTTAAGTGACGCCTGAGAAAAAAATCCGCCTCCTGAAAGTGTTCTAGCAAGGTTCCTCTTACATCTTTTCGATCAAAAAAATCTACTCCAACTAGATCCTTAAAAACAAGAAGCTGTATTTGGGAGTGAAGGACAAAACTGTCAATTCTCGAAGCGAAGAATAAAATTGAAGCATGATTCAGTTCATTCTGACTTACCAGACTAAAACTTCGCATGATATTAGATATATTTTTACCCGTGACCAGAATCTTAATTCCAGCATTTTTGCAAAATTCATTAACTTTTTTTAAGGACAAGTCGTTTATCGTAGCACCGGGACAGGGTCGTTGTTCAAAGCTTCTCGCTGTTGACGCGTCAAATAAAATACGCAAGTCTTTTTGCTTTAGCTTTTGGGTAACTGCATCCAGACGCTTAAAGGCCCCTGAAGAGCAGGAATATGGCTTTTCACCACCTTCTTTGACTTCAATCACGACTACTTTATCTAATTGAGAGATTTTAACATCGATGGATGGGTCACATTTTTGCGCCAAATCAGTAATTTCTGCTTTCATCCTATTAGAGAGAGCCTCGCCCTTCACTGCACCAAGATCAGTCACCCCGAGGATAATCTTGCCGCCAATCGTATTTGCAAATGCAACCATATCCTGATCGATCTTAGAAGTATACTTTTCTTTAAACTCAACGGTCAGACTTTCACCCTCTTTAATCATTAAATTAAAATCTTCGCTAAGTGTCATAAATTTCCCTTCGCCTTCCGAGGAAAAACAGATAAAAAGTTAACTAAAAAATCAGCTAACTACCCTGCCTGAAATCTCTTGAAATACCTCTAAGTTCGATCATTAAAGGAAGTTTCAATGATTTAGTTTACTCCTTGAAATCCAATAAATGATAGAGATAAAATAGATGGCATTTAATTTTTAAATACTTTCCTTGACCTAGTTAAAGCCCCATTGCACTGGCATACTAGTGAATCCATAGTATCATTGGCAATTCCGGCCATGCCACCGTTACACCAGCGGTATTTTTTCACTTCTACACCGAGGGTCCCGTTTGGCACATAACTCGCCTAGGGTAGCTACCAGTAAACCAAAACCCATTACCTACTGGGGCGCGCCCGGAGCTTAATTTGTGCTACTGAATTTTTCAAAATCACCTAGGCGCTTTATCGCCGATAGAAAAATGAAAGGACAACCTTTGACAACCAATGTGATTAAAGAGTTTGATGTTTTTCTAAAGTAAGGGCTTCCAGCCTATGGATCTTTAGGCCTACTCTGCAAAAGCCGTCAATAATAGCCGGCAGTTGCCTTTAGCTGAAAGAAAAGAGACTTCTGCCCCTTAGTGACAGTTTCTTTAGATGCCATGATTTTTGGGCCAAGGCTACCTGTTCGTCCATTGTAGGAAAATTTACTTTTGCTCCTAGCGGTGGTCAGAAAGTGACTAGGATCGGATCATGTTTTAGATACTATAAAGAAATTCTCCTGTTAAAGGGACTTCAGTGCTTTCTTAGAAATTTAAAGACAGGTGCCATAGACTTGACGAATGACACATTCATGGTCTTATATAAGTTGCAAACAGACAGGTTCATTTTTCTAGGCCTCAAAGCGCTGGGACAGCGCACGATTAACCCATTTCCAGACAAATCTACACAGCCAGTTTAAAAAGCTAATCCTTAGAAATGATGCTTGGCTTGATTTCCCTACTTTCAAAGGTGTATCTACCTGCTTTTTAAACCAAAAAATGAAATACAGGAATATACTCAATTAAATCTTCGACAAGAGTTACCGACAACCCAAGCGTCGGTGTTTTTCGCAGACAATATAGGGAGGAATAGGCGATGGGAACTTTTATATGGGACCAGTCTCTCAGTCTACAGGTGGCTGAAATGGACGACGAGCACAAAACCCTTATCAACCTAATGAACCACCTCGAAGATCAGTGGAAAGCAAATGCGTCGACATCTGAGCTTGCCGAATCAGTCGGCAAGCTAGCGTCGTTCACCGTCAAACACTTCCAAGATGAAGAAACCTATATGGACCGTATCGGCTTTCCGGGCCTTTCGGTACATAAAGCCATTCATGTCAGTCTTTTGAGTCAACTAGACGGATACGCAACGGAGTTTAAACAAAAAGGCAAACTTGAAGAAAAATTCTTCCTCTTTCTTCATCTCTGGCTAAAGGCTCATATTCGGGGTATTGATATGAAATACTCTGAATTCAGTCATCATGGCTCTATCAAAAAAACTTCTTGAATTCTAGCCACTACATCAAGTTTATGCAAACGCTCATGCCTATGTTTGAAAAAGATTCACGTAGCGGTGTAGCTTTTAGGTAATCTCTATCACCGCTGCGGGCAGGCCAGGTCGGCAATGATTTTATGGAATGCGCATCACCTATAAGCCATGAGCCTGTCATAAAAAAGAAGTTAAATAGCGCATTTATAGGAACTAGCCTCCAGGCTCTTCTCACGGATCTGAATGCTAGAAAACTTATATTTGCAGGCCTAACCACCGACCATTGCGTATCGACAACAGTTCGCATGGCCGCGAATTTTGGCTTTACTGCTACAGTCGTCACCGACGCTACAGCGACCTTTCCGCGACGAGACTATGAAGGCCATCTCATCGAAGCCGATGCAGTCCACCGCATCGCCCTTGCAAGCCTCGAAGGAGAATTTGCCTGTATCACCCAAACCGAAAAACTTTTAACAATGCCGTGATCACATCTGTATTGTGTAGATCAGCAACCACGGCACCAGAATACAGAAGGAAAACCTTATGAGATTCTTACGGTCTTTGTTAGTATGCATCGTCTCTATCAACGCCACGAACGCCCTTGCTGAAGAACAAAAGTTCCAATGTTCAGTTAGCGGCCGGCGTGATTCCCATTGGACCTATTCTGGGACAGCAATGGGAGACCACAAACTCGACGCATGCCAAAAGGCACTTGACCAATGCCGCACTGCGCAAGCATCGGAGTGCCTTTGCGGCGATTGCCTGCAAGTCGCTGCCTATTGCCACAAACAGTGCCGGTGGACAAATGGGCATGAATCCATCTCTATTTGTAGTGAAGTCTGCGATTATCGGCCAGATCTAGGAGACAAGTTATAGCCTGGGTCATTTTCGCAGATTAGGACCAACAAATTCTAGAACAGAGTTCCAAACGCACTTCATCTTTATAATGCTTTAGATGATTAAACCTGAAAATCCGACAAGGTGTATTGCTACTTTAATTCTCTATGTAAAAACTGAGACGGAGTCAGAGATTTTCGTTCTGCAGATTTTTCATAGTCTCGAGCATTAATCAGACTTAGAATCGAATTGATAAGGTCGAGATTTATAAAGTTAGAACTCTCAATATGATCCAAACCTTCTTTGAAGTTTAATGGGCAAACACTTTTTTGAATCTGTTCGTCTATTCTAGCTTGAATAGGAATGCCGTGGGACATACAAATGATCGGCCTGACTTCATAAATGGAACACGAGCCGCTTAGAGTTAAAAATCCGCAGCTTTCAGGGGACTTCCTTAAATCGCGTTCTGCGTCTAAAGCTTCCTTCAAGGCCTCAGGACTTTCTGTTAAAAAACTAGAAATAAAGTCAAACTCTATGGGGGACACGGAAAGTCCAGATCGACAGCATCCGCTGCAGCCCTTTTTACATAAAATGTCGGCTTGATTGCGTTGCTCGATTTCTTGGGTTTTTTCCTGAACTTTAATTCTTAAAGCAAGATAGTCAGGGTTTTTCATGCAGCATCCAGCAAAGGTATTTCCTTTTCTACATCTTGGTAAGGAACAGCTGAAAAATATTTTAAAGGCGTTCGAAAGACAATAACATAATAGTCACCGCTCGAAAACTTCCCGGCAAGAAGGTTATCACGCTCGCTCTGGGAAAGAAGATGTTGATTTTCAAGCAAAATCTCTTGACTTACTTGTCCTCGAGATTCCATCACAAATATTTGACCTAAAATGAGATCACTACACGACTGTAATATCGCTACATGACCTTTCGGCCAATCAGCTGATGAAGACATAAGCCAAG
Organism: uncultured Pseudomonadota bacterium; assembly: GCA_903844895.1. Lineage (GTDB taxonomy): Bacteria > Bdellovibrionota_B > Oligoflexia > Oligoflexales > CAIMVM01 > CAIMVM01. The sequence continues at coordinate 42,309 of CAIMVM010000204.1, read as the reverse complement.
TCGCTCTCCCACCTAAGATTTCTTGGGCAGTTCTTGCATCAAGACGAATGGCTTTCATGAGTACTCCTTTAATAGAGCTAACTGCCCTCAGGGGAAGCTTCATTGCCAAAACTTTTGGCTCTAGATACCACCTCGGCTTAGCCCATCAAACACTTGAGAGGGTTTTCATGTATTTTTAAAAGCCGACTCCCCGAGGAAATCTGTAATATTATTAGCAAGATAAACCATCTCCTTGGCTCCCTGACACTTTTCGAACGGGGAATTAGACAATTAGAGTTGAGGCATTCCCCATTTATACTCTGCTGCCAGCTCTTTTTTGCCCCGGGCCAGCAGGCCGGCATAAACATGCCTTTCAAAGATGACCTGGCACTGCTTCGCCAACTCTAAATGCCCGAAGTGATTCAGTAAAAAAATTAAAGCTTCTATAGTACTGTAACGAGTACCAGCTTGTTTTTCCCGCAGCCAAAACCTGGACGCTCCTTGCATGGGCAGAGAGACTTTTCGTCCCAGATGGTCAAATCTCTTCAACATTCCGGCAGCTTGACTCCAATTGCCGTCTAGAAGCAAGAATCGTGATTGAGACAAATCTTCAAAAGGCGACAGGGACTCACCAAATGGATGAAGAATGAGGAGTTCTCGATCTTGTTTCACAAGACTGGATTCAGGTAGGGGAATGTCATGCTTAAAAAGAATGAGATCTGAAGCTGGAAAAATTCTATGAATTAACTGACCTGTACTTGTCGGTTTGTAAAATTCTGCATGATGAATCATCACCGCTAAGTCCAGGGGAAGTACGAGCTGGCGCATCGCGTCACAAATGCACCAACGGGGTATCTGCGCGCATCCAGAGCATCTCAGGCTTGCTTTACTCACTACACTTCGCCCCAAGAGACTCCTTTCCTCGTCGCACTCCGTTTATTTCTTGGAGAGACTCTTTATAAAGTTCAGGGAGTTTTGAAGTTGATCCTCAGTGAGATGGTCTTCAAGAGATATGGCAATTTCCATGATAAGTCGAAGTCGCTCGCGGCCATCTTTTGTCTTAGCTTTTCCACAAAGCTTGTGAACAAATCCCATGCGTGTCTCTAGTTCCAGTTCATGAAAGGCTTGAATGAGAGTTTTTTCCCATGGGAATAACTCCCCTTTGTTGTCTGGCGTCCGGTGCTCTAAATATGCCAAAAAATCCATAGCAGTCATATCTTGAAGATCTGCAAAGAACCCGAGAGTGTCTACGGCTTTGACGACGATATTATCAGTCTGAGAGCCTTCTAGGCGACGATAGTGAAGCTCCGTATAGCCCAGATGGTCTGCTAAAACATTTTGAGTAAGGCTTGATCGTTTACGATATCCACGTAAATAGTGGGCCAAACGCTTTTGAACCTTCAACGCCTTCGCTTCTGTTAACTGCTTTAATCCTGCCCAACGTTTCACCACTCCACCTCAATAAGCTTTAATGTCCATCTCTCTATCATATAATCAACCGCCGAACTTTCAAAATTTGGTTTTTTTATATTCCATGGCCGAAAGATCATCATATCCTCCTGAACGCCTAAAAGGTTGGTTCGCGTTGTCATGGATTCCGCCCGTAAATTGTTTTTGGCCAAAAACTGCAGTCCTCTTTGGTTATGGATGTGGACCTGAAGATAGACATTGCCCGTTAAAAATTCTCTTTGAAGCCATAGCCCACTGCACAATGCCAATGTACCAAATCCTTGGCGAAGGCATTCTGGATGAATCCAGTAACCCATTTCCCAATCAGGACCCTCGCCTGTTTGCCGGCAGTGAATAGAAAATGAGCCCATCAACTTAGAGCTCCTATAGAGATGAAAGTTGTAGGCTTCATTAAGAAACTGCGCTTGCTCTAAGGTTTTGAGGCGCGCATGTTGTGCGGCATAGGTTTGAGGAAGAGAAACCCAATCAAAGTGAGAACTCAGGTGTTCTTTAGACTCCTTAAGGGCAGCTACTATATCTCCGGCATCGTCCCTGGATGCCATTTTAAACGTCACGAGCTCCTGGTTATGCCAAAGGCTAAACCGCCGGGGGAGATCTAATCGAGTTGTTGAAATGACTTCTTCCACTTCCATCCAAATGCACTTTGAAAGGTGATAAGACTCAAAATACAAAAATCGTAGACATGAGTTTCTTTCTCGTTTTCGGCTCCATCTTGGAATGCTCTCCTTCAGCTTCTACTAGGCGACTTGAGGGTTGGGCGCCTTCATAAGCTCTGCATACCAAAGTCCTGCCACAAGGTAGCAGGCTCCCGTCGCAAAAAAAATATCCGTCCAAGTAAATCCGTTCGATCTCATCATACCATAGCCGACCGAGGACACAAACCAACCCAGCCCCCAGGACATTTGGGACAAGGCACCTAGCAATCTTCTATGGGGTTCTCCCACATAATTCATCATGAACTTGCTTAAGATAGGGCTTCCCATATTCATGAGAGGTTGCCGCATAAAAAATAGCACTAAAGCAATAGGGAGTCCGATGGGACCTCCACAAAAGCCAAGTCCGATCAAACAAGCAACAGAAAGATACTGACTCCCGGCACACAAAGCTCGCTCCCCTCTGATGACCGCCAAACGATGGGCCCATAGACTTGCCACAATGACTGCCAGAGTGGAAAAAGTGGTGATGAGCATAAAGCCTTGATGACCAAGACTCCATTTTTCATGAAAGAAAAGATTTAAATAAGGAATGGATAGTCCCGCACCGACACTTATTAAAAACTGGGGAATGATGAGTTTGGTAATTTTAAGCCAAATATCTTTAGAAGGATTGGAAACTTGTTTCGAATGCTGGGGTAAAGCCGACTGAACCCCTAAAAACAAATAGGGAGCACCCAGGCAAGAAACCGCCACACTTCCCCAAAGGACATACTCCACCGGATGTTGCGGCCCCGGCAGGCATGACAAGATCAGGCTTACCAGCCCTACCACCAAGGTCGCCGCACTCAGCATAGCAAAATGCCAGGATAAAGCCTTTGCAGAGCTAGCTTCGGACTCATGTTCCAATATAGAAGGGATGATGCTTGACTGCTGCACCAGGAGAGCTATCCCCATAAGCCACATGCCAGCAGTCATGAGAGTTGTTTCCATCCGAGCCGTGGCGTAAAGAATCAATGCTCCCGATAGAGACATCAAGACTCCTGAGAAGGCCAGGTATTTTTTGGCAAGGGGACCTGAAATAAAAAGAGCTAAGGGGACCGAAAACAAAAAGACTACGAGATAGCGATAGGAATTAAAAATACCGATTTGGGCTGCTGAAAAAGAAAGCTTAACTAAATACAAATTGAAAAGTGCAAAAAAAGAAGCTGGCAAGACTTGCGATATCATGCTGCCAAAGATCAGCTGCTTAGTTTTTGGATTCAGCCCGGTCAAAGGTCACCTGATATAGAAGAATAGACTATAGAATATCACATGCTGCCTCATAAATCCCTAGCGCCTTGACGAAAAATGGTCGCCCCCTGTAAGCAGAAGGCGACCTAACTAGAGAGAGGTACTAAAACTAACTAGCTAACGGAAGGCTGCGAGTTTGCTTCGCAGATTTAAAGGCTACTTTTTTGTCCCATCCATGGGCAAGTGCAGCTTTCCAGCTGGAAGGATGACTTTCAGACCATTCCGTAGTCGAAGCAAACCGACGGGCATACTTTTGTACGCGCTTCAGTGTCCATTCGACTTTTTGAGGTCTTTCGGTCTCCCCGGTTACACCAACCACGGGACGTTTCTTAGCGACTGTCTTCTTTTCTGCAGGTGACGTTTCTGCAGCCTTCACTTGTTTATCGGCCATGCTATCCTCCTTGGAGCCAGTTACAATCAAGGTCTCGGCAGGCGGCAAAAGGTCTTTAGGTTTTTTACAAATAAAATTTAAGAAGCCATAAATAACAATACCTTACGCGACACCATGAAAGATGAAAATCAAAAAATAGCCTCGTCATCTCGAAACCAGCCGGTGAGACTTCGTCTTTCCGAATGGGCAGGACTGACTTTGTGCCAAACGCGCTTAGAGTCAAACAGAACTATACGCCCTGGGGTAGTGGCAATGGTTTTAACTACTTGGGTCGGATCTTCTTCACCATAAATCAAAAGCTCACCTCCCCTGCAAGCATTTAAATAGACCACAGTGGAAATTTGACGATGATTTCTGCCTTGATGATTATCTAAGTGTTTTTCATAGAATTCGCCTTCTTGATAAAGAGCGAAATGTCCTTCATATCGTTTAAGCGACAACATGCATTTTTGACATAATTCTTTTTGCAGTTCACAAAGAAATTTAAAAAACTCACTTAAATGCGCCCCACTCCAGTCTTCGATCCATGAGATTTCATCAGATCTAATACTTTTATTGACTCCCTTATGAAGCCCCCGTCCGATGCTTGCAGAATGAAATCTATTTTCTATGCGATGTATCTGAAGTGCGGCATCTAATGATTCCACTAGAGAAGGTTCTATGGTTTCCACTGCATAACCATTTATCAAGAGTTGGGAACAAAGTGATTCTATCGTTTCCAATTGAGAAGCTGGTTTCATTGGGTGCCTTTTATACAATTAATACAATCTTAATAGAGCCTAGACGATCCCAAAAAGGTGGTTCCACAATCCCACAGACCTTGAGCTTCAATGAGTTCAAGATATCTGATTAAAACAAAAACAGCTCCAACTATTTAAAGTTATTTAAGAATTCTGATAAGAACTCTTTACTTCATATAAAAAGGGTGCCAAAGTATACCCATTAACATGGCTCACTTATGAGTCACTAAAGAATAAATGACAGGAGAAGTTTATGAAAATTCGTCTAAAGAAGAGTTTGAGTCTTCCACTTGTAGCCGTTGCTCTAGCTTCAACACAAGCTGTGGCAGCAGATGAAGGTGCGAAACTTAGTGCTACCGGTGCTGTAGAAGCGAGATGGTATTTGCTTAACTCAAAAACGAAAGCAACTCCCGCTGCAAGAACTGAAGAACTAAACGTAAATCTTGCGATTAACGCTGTTAAGGACCACACGTTTGCTGGTGTAGTATTTGAAACGCTTGCTAAACATCACGGCAGCACTGATTTTGAAATCGTTACTGGAACAAAAATGGGTAGCGATACCGACGGTGATGGCAAGCCTGAAGCAGGCGAAACCGTTGCCCTTGTAAATCTCTATAAATTCTTCGTCGGTGTTGATTTTGGTGTAGTTAAAGTAACGGGTGGTAACAAGCAAGCCACTGGATTTTACAGCCCAGACTATGATGCAACAAGCCGCAGTACTGCTGCCAGAGGATTTTACTGGTTTGATGATGGCTTCTCTGCCCTTGAAAGCACCGGCGTGACATTTGAAGCACCCGTCGCTGGTTGGAACATTGGCCTAAACTTTGGCTCTGTTGGCGTTGATGAGAGAACTAATGCTTATGGCGTATTTGTTAAGGGCGAAGCTGGCCCAGCAGCCCTTGAAGTAAGTACTGCTACAGTAAAAGGCGCGGTTGCAGCTACTGGCACCAGCCCTGCCCAGGCAGATCGCGGCGACACTCGCTTAGCTGTTTCAGCTCCAGTTGGCCCAGTTAAAGTCGGTTTAGAATACATCATGTCAAAACAAGAAAGCTACAAAGCTACTCAAGACGGCACAAAAGTTGGCGCTTACAAAAAAGCCGATGGTGAAACAGCTAATGAAGTCAATGAAACATGGACAGCTTTAACAGTTTCGGGCGCTCAACCTATGGGCACAAATTCTGTTGTTTACTCAGTAGACTACAAAATGGCTTCTGAAGATCAAAAAACTGCCAAGATGAAGTACGATCTTAGCGGATTTGGCGTCGATGTTGGCTACAAAATGGCTGACATGTACAAAGGCGGTTCTGTAACTCCTGGTATCAAAGTTAAAAACTCCACTCAAAAAGCGGATCTTCCAGAAGCTAACACTGCTGATGAGACAAACTTTGCAAACGAGTCGCTTCAGCGCATTGAGCTTTACGGAAAGTACACTTACGAAGCTTTCACTGGAAGCTTGGTTTACCGTATGGACACTGCTAAAGGTGAAGTATTTGATGACTCCAGCGACAGCGCTAAAAAGTCAAAGAAGGCGTCTTCAGCATTTGTTAAGCTTGCTTACAATTTCTAAGACCTGAATTTATGTGAATGAGAAAAGAGGCTGAAAAGCCTCTTTTTTTGTCTTTAAATTTAAATTTTTTACGTATTATGAATATTCAAAAACCAAAGCTAAGATTAAGAAAAGTTTTAGAAGAAGCGCTGCTTTCTGGAAAGACGCTTCCAAAAATACCATCTACCAAACAACTGATTTTCTATCCTGCTTACGCTTCTTTTGTATGGTTTTACCTTCGAGACGTCTTTGCTTGGAAGAGTAGGTAGGTTTGGTTTTCTTTCTAGGCTTGGGAGGGAAGAAAACTTGAAGGATCATGTCTCGAAGCTTGTCTTTGCAGCACTGAATATTTCTGGGTTGATCTCGATATTCATCGCTATAGAGAACCACATCTCCTGATTCTGTAATTCGACTTTGAAAGGCACTTAGAAACCTATCTTTGACTTCAGGGGAAAGGCTTTGAGAGTTAAAGAGGTTCCACCTTAAGTAAGCCTTTGAGCTTACTTTATTGACGTTTTGTCCGCCAGCACCGCTGGACCTGGCAAAGGTAAACTCAAATTCAAACTCAGGAATGATGATCTTTTCGGTAATTTTAATCATTTCTTTTGCCTGTCTTTTGTCTTCTTCCTTCCGCAGCTTGCCAGCGTCTTCGCTCTTCTGGGGTGGAAGGAGTAAAGGGCTCGATTTGAGTAGGGCGCCTGTTTTCATCAACAGCCACCATGGTGAAAAAGCAGGATACGACGTGTCGCACGGAATCTTCTCTAGGAGCTTGAGCGATGACTTTAATTCCTATTTCCATGGAAGTCCGGCCGACGTAATTGACGAGAGCCAGAAAACTAACAAGCTCTCCCACATGGATAGGCCCTCTAAAAACAACTCGTTCCACGGCAAGAGTCACGCAATATTCTTTGGAATACTGTGCGGCGCAGCTGTAGGCAACCTGGTCTAGAAGTTTTAAGACCGAGCCCCCGTGGATATTGCCTGAAAAGTTCACCATGTCAGGTGTCGCTAGAACGGTCATCTTTAACTCTCTTGGTCTTAATTCATTCATAAGGATCACCTACATTTAAATTTTAAACACTTCTTTGACGCCACAAAAATACTGTGACGAGAGTGAGGGATAAGAGCGCTGCAAGCCTAGCATAGAGGGGTATGGAATCCTTATATAACAAATAAACGGCGGAACTCGACATCAGAGCAGTCGCTGTCCATTTAGCTTTTCTAGATATGATCCTGTAATCTTGCCAATTTTTTACGGGAGGTCCTAAAATCTTATGACTCAGCAACCAGCTATGGAATTGATCGGAGCTTTTATTAAAACAATAGGCAGCAAGCAAGAGGAATGGAGTCGTCGGAAGCAAGGGAAGAAAAATTCCTACCACTCCCACCACCACAAATATCCAACCTAATATGGCAAATAACAGTTTGTACATGACGAAAATAGTATCCTAAGTAGCCACCATTTCAAACCTGAATCCGCGAGGTATCCTGGCCATTTGAAATGAAACGAGGGCAGGTAACTTAGAAGCGAGCCTCAGGGGAGAGGCCAGAGTTAGAATTCTTTAGTCGGAGTGGAAAAAGATTCCAACTTTTGAGAGATCTCGTTTAATAACTCTAACTGGGCTTCTTGGACTCTAAATAGGGACTGCATTTGTTCAGTAAGAAGGAGGTCAATCTTGCCATGGAGATTTCTAACTTCCATTTCCGCTTTCATGTTGATCATAAAATCGCCTCTAGCCCGTCGCCTATCTTTTTCTTCTTGTCGGTTCTGGCTCATCATAATAATGGGAGCTTGTAGAGCTGCAGTACAAGATAGTAGTAAATTTAAAAGTATAAAGGGATAGGGATCCCACTTTCCGAATGCGAACTCCATGAGATTAAGACCAATCCATACCGTAATGACACCAAAGAAAAGTACTATAAAAGCCCAGCTCCCCCCAAAGTCAGCGACCTGATCGGCAAGCCTTTGTCCGAAACTAGTTTCAGGGTCGTTTTCTAATGAAAGAAGCCTAGTACTTAAAAGCCTCTCTTCACTGAGAGATCCTTCGACAAGTTCTTCCAGCTTCTTCAACTGCATTTTTTCATCGGCAAAGAGGCTCTTAATGTCCATAACTCTCCTTTAGCAATGAATATCGTTAGGTTTTGAGCGCCTAAACATCAGACTTGGACACTATATACCTAGACCAGAGTTTTTGGGAGTCCTTGGTTTGATTTTGAGCTATGAACAGCTAAAAATAGACTCTTAAGGCCCTTCGCAATTCGTCAGGAAAACTCACGCTATTGATACATTCCTTATAGCTTTTTTTGATGGAGCTAAAATTGATAGGCATGAAAAAGTGACCAAGATGCTTGGGAAAGAAAACTTCATGAAAGTCGCAAAAAGGTAAAGCAAATCAAAGTGGCACTTCAAGTTGAAATGAGGCTTCCTTGGACTGATACAGAACCTCTTTTCAAAAATTTCTTCGCACTCTCAAAAGAGTAGCTTGAATATCCAGATTTCCATAAGAGCGTATCTAGAACAAATTCTCGGCCTTAAATTTAGGCAAACTCCCTACTTGCCCTATCTTACACAGCTTCTCTTCTTATCTTTACTTAATATTTAAAAAACTTAACCCGCGCTAAATGGTCTTCCTTCTAGGCTTTCGGTACAAGATCGGCTGTAACTGAACTCAAATTTCTTTTAAAAGGAAAAAAAATGAAACTTAAACTGGCAGTTCTCTCTGCAATCATCAGCTCCTCTGCATTTTCAGCGGTTGGTATTAAAGGCTCCGACACTCTAGCAGGCCTCATGACAGACGCTATCGTAGCTGCAGGTCTTGAAGGTGAATTGAATTACCTAGGAACAGGCTCTGGAAACGGCGAAAAGGCTGTTGCTGCTGGCGAGCAAGCGATCGCTCCCATGTCAAGAGAAATGAAGCCTGAAGTCAAAGCGGCGCTTGCTGCAAAAGGTTTAACTGTTGTAGAACACAAAATAGCTTTAGACGCTCTTGCCATGATCGCTAAGGACCAAGGCGGACTTCCTTTACAACTAGACCTTGAAACCATCAGGGGAATCTACACTTGCAAAATCACCGATTGGGCTTCTATTCCTGGTTCTAAAAAGACAGGCACCATTCGGGTACTTCGTCGCAACGATGCCTCTGGCACGACGGATGCTTTCAAGCATTTCACAGGACTTAAGGAATTTGGCGCGTGTGTTACAGCCCTTGAAAGCACCGACGAACTAGCTGTAGAAACATCGACAGATGACACTGCACTAGCTTATTCGGGACTATCTGGAAAAAGAGCCGCGAACAAAATTATTCCTCTTTATTCCGACGCTTCTGGCAGAACTTCACCAACCGTAGTTAACATTCGTTCTTTCAAATACCCATTTTCTAGATTTCTTTATGTCTACGAAGTACCTGAAAAGCTAACTTCAGCGGAAAAGTCGCTTGTGGAAAAATTGGCTGATAGAACTTTCCTAGATCCTATCGTTCAAAATAATGACTTCATCACTTTAGATTAATTTCCATTAAGGGTTGCACGCCGCATCGTGCAACCCTTTTCCTATTTTTTATGTTTTTACTAACTTCATGAGGAGAGAGACATGGTGCTCAAATTTTTATTCATTTGCATAGCCACAAATGTATTAATTTCTTGCGGCCCCAAACACAATTCTAAGGCTCCCACCCCCCCTCAAACCCCGCCCTCTCGAGGCGACCAATCTAATCCCTCCCGCCCAAATGAGGGCGACCAAAACCAAGCTGGCAATGAAAGCAACGATGACAAAGAATGTCGTAAGCCCAGCTCAGCTCCGTTTGAACGCCTCATCGTAGAAAATGAAAATCCTAAAGTTTCTTTAAAGAATGTCTCTGATCTTGTAACTCAGGTTGAAAAAACGTGTGGAGGATGTCATTTAGCACCAGCTGCCAATGTAGGTGGCTTTAGCTTTGTGGCACAACTTGAAAACAAAACCGTATTCTCAGATGGGCAAAAAAAAGAAATCCGTGGACTAAAAAATGCCTATAAAGACATGATTCGCACCATGGAAAGTGGCGCCATGCCTCCTCAGGCCAAAACCCAAAATACCGACTACTATAAAAAAATAGCACAGGAGCTCAGAAGCTGGGAAGCTTCTGGCCTTCCAAGTGACACCTATAATGCCGGAACGGAAGAAGGCGCTCGCGTGCCTACTTCTAATACCCTCAGCGAGCTCGGCAGCTGCATACCTTCGCCAGAAATCCTTGGCTCTGATAAAAACAAAGATCGTTTCTTTGCGAATATGGAAACTCTTCCCAAGTCGCTAAAAGATACTGACTTATACACCTTGGACTCAAAAGCATTAGCCAAGTCTGGGACGGTGTCCTATTCTGTTGAGTATCCCCTCTGGGCAGACAATGCTGAAAAAGGACGGTATGTCCATTTCCCAGAAACACCGGAAGGCAAGAGATCTCAGGCGATTCTAGCAAGCGGCTCAAATTCCTTTGTTCTTCCTGCAAATGCAAGATTCTATAAGAACTTTTATAAAGCCATACAAACCTCTGACGGCACGGTTCGCTATAAAATAATTGAGACTCGCATTATTGTGACTCGCGATCTAAAACGGGAAAGTCTTTTTGGCACCTACAAGTGGAACGATGATGAATCCAATGCGATTTTAATAGACGCCCCTTACAGAGATGGTAGCGGATTTAAAGATGATATTTTTAACATCGAAGTCAATACTCAAACAAAGGCCACAAGAAAGTACGCCATACCTGGATCTGAGCGCTGTATAGAATGCCACAAGGTAAATCGGGACCTAGTTCTTGGCTTTACCCCCTTACAACTCAATCGAAGAGCTTTTGGTGAAGGAGGCCGAGATCTTCCAGTGAACTCTGATGAATTGGGGCAAGTGAAAAGACTTCAGGAGTATGGATTTCTAAGCTCGGACTCTAAATCATATCCTAAACTTGAAACTGACTATGGCACTCCTGCAAGCGCTGAAGAGCTCGCGTTACAGGGCTATATGATAGGAAACTGCTCCCATTGTCATAGTCCAGACGGTTTTGCTATGAAAGACAATCAGGTGAAGCTTGATTTAAGCCCTGGAAAATTGTTTCAGTTTAATATCAATAGCATTTCTAAAAATTCCAATCGCGATAAGCCCACTTATTTTGTCCGTGCAGGGGATACAGCAAGATCCTACTTGTATAAACGTGTGGGCCAGGTGGGTGTTAATCCTGGAGAAGGTTCACTGCCTATGCCGCTACACACCCCGGGAGATGCGAATTGTCGACTCTTGAATCTTACCGGAAAATGGATATACCGCCTGGGGAACAAGTCTCCTTCAGATTTTAATGTGGACTGTAAACCAAACAACGATTTCTATTGGGTAGATCGGGACCTGACCTGGCCAAAGTCTGAAAGCTACGTGCCGCGGCGCAGTGACTGGAAAGAAGATACCGGCATGCCCAAAAGTTACAAAAACCTTACTTTCGATAAGGGACTTGAAACCTTGGCAGCACGCTGGGTTCCCGCTGGATACTATGAAACCAGCGGCAAAGAGGACTTATGTCGATTCCCCAGTAAGCCACTCCCAAGAAATCCACTCCGTTGGATGTTAGATGATCAAGGTCAAGCTAAGCGACCTTTTGGCGAAGCCTATTTTACAACACCAGGTGCTTGGGCCTATAACTCTACCTGTTCTAAATGCCATGGCCAAGATGCCTCAAGCAAAAGCGCCTTAGCATCCAATCTCCTCACGATTTCCGGCGGTAGCATTCGAGTGCCGAGCTTCAAGGACGGGCTTTTTGGAGCCGCTGGAGATAATCTCGAGCAATTTGAAGTCACCAAACCAGTGGTTTTAGGTCAAAGAAAAGTTTCGCTTGCCCCTAACTACCTTATTTGGATGGCGATGGAAGGCACTAAGGTAAACTTTCCTCCCGAATTTGAGCCCTACCTAGGAAAGCATAAGGCGCAAATGTTAAATCAGCTACGAGAACGCTGTAAGGGCCTCATCGCAACCGCGCCCCAAAAACTGTCGGATCGTATGATTGATTATGCTGTTTTTAAAGACATATGCTTTTATAAAAATGGAAACCCCAATACAAAAGAAATTCAATATGACCCAGAAACCGATGAACCTGTAAATGAAGAAAAGCTAAATACCTGGGCCGACAAGGCTGCCATAAATGTGGGCTATGCCATTTTTAAGTATTTAAAAGACAGCCTCCCTGATCGCCTTCAAGAAACGCCTAGCGCCTGCGAAAAAAGATACCCTAAATAATCACTCTGACGAGTAACAGCAGGTTGAGCTTGGAATGGAAAAAACAGCAGGCAGAAAATTCACGCGATACACAGGAGACCTCCAAAAGGAATTCTTTCATCGTTATCTCCAGTGACTTACCTAGCGATATCTGCTTTTGAAGTCTAAGCACATCCCCGGCCAAAGGACTCCTTGAGACAAAGAAGAGCCACCCTCTAGCATGCCGAGCCTTAAGCTAAGCCTTGTCTTAGGGAGATCAAGGCTTTATAATCAGCCAATCGATTGTCATTTGAACAGTAGTTCATGAGATTGTGAATCGCCACCATTCCGCTCTGAGTCGCTGAAATTAGAATGTGAGGTTTCATTGATCATCTGCATGGAAAATGCCTCACCAGGACTCGTGCAACTACTTCAATCCTTTCCGATGCTTTCACTAGCGACTTCCACACAGGGTAAAGAGCTGGCAGTATTTATGGAAGAGCACTCCATGTCGACCGGATCCCTTGAAGTAACTTTTACCCGCGGTTCAGATTATTTTGGCCTCCTCGCGGTCCAAGGGGAACGTTCGATCACGATGTGCATTAGAAACTCAGAAAATGCACTCTTGGCCGTGGGTTCCTTAACCACAAGATCTTCTTTTATCAGAGGCAAACCCGCAGTCGTCGGTTACTTGCAAGACCTCAGGGTCTCAAAAACAGTAAATGCTAGTTTAAGACAAAAATATTATGAATTTTTTACTGAATTTGTTCGATTAAGTCCAAGTTTGCCTGATTTGAATTTTTGTAAATATTTCTATACCGCGATACTAAGTAACAATGCACCCGCTAAAGCAGCGCTGTCACGAGAGCGTTTTACATTGGAGTATTCAAAACTTTTCTCATACCAAGCATGGATTTTTCCAAAAATTCCAGGTTTAGGTTTGCTTTCCTCCTTTCAATCCTTCGATATCCCAACTAAAGAAGAAGTCTTTGCATTCTACAATACCGAACTTGGGTCTTCTATGTATGACCTAGATCCAAAAGATATAGAACGTCTTTGGGGGTATTCTAAGCCTCTTTGCCTGAGGGAACATGGGACTGGCATTGCGTTTTGTTTATTGGTCGACATGAACCGTCTTAGAGAAATGAAGGTTCTATTTAAGAATATGAATCTCAACGTGTCACTTACGAGCACTCAAGTCTTTGCTTTAAGAGTCGCCAAGAAGATAAGTCATAAGCGAAAGTCCGAAGTAAAATCAACACTATTAAAGCAAGCCATCTTAAAATCATACTGTCTCAAGTCCCAAGTTTTAGGATACATGCAGGTGGAAAATGATATTGAAGTAGATTCTCATCTGCTGTTTAAAACAAAAGTTGCAACTAAAGGTGATATCTACCGCGTTTTTCATCGTGACCACACGTCCTTGGAAGGATTCGTCGATGGATTCCTTAGGCCAGCACACACAGCCACCTTTGAGTGGGTGATGTCATGACGCGAGATGCTTTAGGGCGTATTTTTAAAATTGAAAAAAGCCTCGGCCGCTCCGATGTCTTCGAGATTAATTTCCACTATGATGGTCGCCCTGATGTTGTTAGGTCCTTTCATCACGAAGAAAAGGATGGGCTAGGGGCTCTCAAAAGTTCCCTATGGGACCTCCATCAATACCGATTGCTACTCCCACGATTCGGAATGAAATCGGGAGGAATTTTTAGATATTTTGTCGGTCTTTTTGCGATGCTAAGTGATTTTTCACCGAGTATTATAAAATGGAAAAAATTCGAGAAAGATTGGGGAAGTCACCCGGGAGCTCGGGGGTTTCGTGTCCTCGGTCAGGAATCTACCAGGAACTTGTTGACCTCCCTCAAAGAGCGGAAGCTACCTTTCAATGCCTGGCTATTATTTATAATCAATCAAATTGTAGCAGAAACACTGGCAGCTGATGACGAAACAAAATTTCGGTGGCTGTTTCCTGCAAACGTCAGATCGACAATCGAAGAACAATCACTTGAAAGTAACTTTACAAGTTCCGTGGGCTTAACTCTCAATAGAGGGGATTCTCTTGAAATATTTAAGGCTCACTATAAAACCTCTTTAATTGCCAGTCGCATCAAAGCAAGTCATTTTCTAGCTAAATGTGTCGCCTCCCTACCCGAATCATGGCTCCTAAAGCTGGCCATTGCACGCGGGCAAAAGAATATGTGGGTAGGTTCTTTTTCCAATGTTGGGCGTTGGGACTTTTCAGAGATAAATCATGCTCAAAACTTCCCATCTGCCGTATCTTTAGCCCCTCCAGCAGGAACTCCATGCTTTCCTATTGGAGTAGGGATCATCACATGGCGAGGAAGGATTTCAATTTGTTTGCGTTTACATCCTTGCCTAGTTGACCGAGACGATCTTCATGAAGATCTGTTGGACAAAATTTTAACTTCTATGTCTGATGATCTTGGGTCCACGTTCCACCTAAGTCAGTCCAGTAGAGAACAAACGACAACCTAAATCTCTAGTAAGGAAATCACTTTTGAATCAAAAAAGCAAACTTCTGCAAGCGATTCGGCTTCGTCTGAAATCACTCAACATGACCTATGCGGCACTCGGAGAAAAACTAGGCGTTAGCGAAGTGACCGTGAAAAGATACTTTTCAGAAGAAAGAATGACATTAGACACCTTAGATGACATTTGCCGTGTACTTAATGTAGAAATTACCGAGCTCCTAAATGATAGAAAAGAAGAATTAAAGAGCCAAAAGCAATCTTTCACCTATGAGCAAGAACAGTTTCTGACTGAAGACGACCAAAACGCCATAGTCTTTTTCAAAATCGCACGCGGCTATCAATTCGCCGAACTTTTTGAATCTGCAGACGATCATGAACGTCAAACAACTCTGAGGATACTGAGAGACCTCGAGTCGCATTCTCTCATCGAATTCAAAACTCAAAAAGAGCTTAAGGCTTTGGTCAGCAGCAGTGCTGCTATTCACCCAACGGGGCCCATATGGAGGAAGTACAGCAAAAATGGTGCGCTTCACTACTTTAATACTGACTTCACCCGTGAGAATGAGTTTTTTAGGATGTCGATTGGCAGACTTTCCAAGGATTCCATTTATGAGATCCAAAAGAAATTTGATGCCCTACAAGATCAAATTCTTGATCAATTAGCTCTTCAAAAAAAATCAGCCCTCAAAAGAAATGATCCCTTTATGTGGTTCATCAGTTCCTTTCGCCCTATGACGGGCAGCATGATGGAAACCATAGCTATAACCTTGTTAGGGCCACCAAAAAACGGCTCTAAATAGCAATTTTAGGGCAATCAAAGTCAAGCTTGGCTATTACCTTTGAATTCCTGCTGTTTATGCGACATCGTGCCGTTTCTCCATAGCTGCCGAAATGCATATGGTGGCGATTTTCGATTCGGAAATAATCCGCCAAAATGGCGCGCAAAGGCTTGAAAACAGGCTGAAAACGCCCTCCCACCAACAGACGCCTTATTTATGTACCTGTAAATACAGAGGAATAGTTTTGCTATCAAAAAGTATCATTACCAGATACCATCGCAAAAATCGCTAACACGCGCCATTGAATCTATGTTTTAACTCTGCTGGGTTTAGAAGTTTTCAAAGGCTCAATTGCGTTGGGGAGGGAAAACATTGTATAAAGTTGCCGGTACCGCCTTGATAGGTTTGTCCAATGGAATCAACAAGTTTTTACTTAAGAATTCTGTTCGGGCCCTCGAACTAACAACCCATGACGAATTAAAAATTTTACAGCACCACTTTAAGTATCATGATGGCACTGAACTCCCGATTGAGTACCTTGAAAGTGGAAAATCATTTGTCTTTCTCAATAGAAATAATGATGTTACTGCAGGATTTGCCCTCATTGAGAATTGTCCTCTAAGGTCTATCGAACAAATACCTGTGGTTCCCAATGAAGAGCTATTGGAATGCCTTTGTGAACTCACTGCTGTATTTTCAAAAGTTGGAAGTGGTGTCCATCGCTTTAGATTTTGGTCTTTCGTCATTGGAACCGCCTTAGCTTCAAAGTCACGGTACATTGTTTATGCCGTTGATGCATCTAAACCAACTCTTCGCAAAAATGTATTCAACTACATTCGCGAATCCATTCTTTATGAAGGCCCAGTTAAGATGCTTTCTGGTATGAGTCAACAGACGATTGAAGCTGTTGAAGTAGCCAGCAAGCTGAGCTTGTCTAAAGGGTTTGCTTTTCTTGCTTTTATGGAAGTGCTGAAATTTCGCGGATAAAAGCTAGACCGGGGAACTCCCGTTCCTCCGGAATCCCATGCTAGCTTTGATGATCGAGTGCGTATTTTGAGGACCGAAATGATGAGCCAAATACCAGTACATTATTCTGCAAAAGACCTTAAAGAACTGCAAGCATTGACAAAAGATTTGCTACCGTTAAACCTAAAGCGGTTTTGGGCGGACCTTATTATTGCAGCTATTGTAGCTTGGTCCTTTCTTTATATATCTTTTCATAGCCCTAATGGTGGTTTGGTTCAGATACTTTCATTGCTGGTGGCTACATTAGCCTTCTATAGAGGTGCCAATTTTGTTCATGACATCTCACATAGTCACGGGGAACTAAATAGCTTCAAAACGGCCTATAACATACTTTTTGGCTTTTTCTTGAGAGTTCCTGCTTACCTAGGAGACTCTCATAGAGATCATCATTCGGCAGCGAAATTTGGCACAAAACTCGACCCCGAGTATGCGCCTTGGGGACACCGCCATGAATGGAATGTCTTTAGACCACTTGTCGCATGTTTTATATCGCCCTTCTTATTGTTTTTTAGAATGGTATTTATTACCTTTGCCTATTTGGTTCGCGGCATAGGACTTCAGCAACAAGTATTTGTGCACCTTTCCAGCATTGTTATGAATTTTTCCTATGCTAGATCGAGTTTTACGGAAGAGCAACTTAACGAAATGATGGAAAGTGATGTATTTTGTCTTTTATATGCCTTAATGAGCTTTTTAATTTGGGCGTCCTTTCATTTTTCTTTCGTTGGTTTTTTAGGTTACTACTCGATTTTTGTACTTTCTAATGGACTGTTCTCTTTTAGGGCGCTTGGCAATCACCGGTATCAATCCAAATTTGAAAAGCAGGGTGCAGGGGCTCAGTTTTTTGATTCGGTTTCAATAATAGATGACCATTCTCTGATTTCAAAAATAGTTACACCAGTTTGGGCGCCCTTGCATTCTAACTTGCACAGCATCCACCATCTTCTACCCCACATGCCCTATCACGCCATGCCAGAAATCCATCGTCGGCTTATTGCCCATCCGACGTGGTCCCAAATCTATGGCCCAACTACGGAAAAAAGCCTTTATTCTAGCCTCACCAAGCTTTACCAAAGAGCTAAAGCAAATCGCATTCAAGCAAATCATCCGAAGTCTTTGGATACACTAGCCTATGAAGTTAGAGATAATCCCAGTTAAGCGTGCCCTTTAGAATGGATAACGCCACCTTTGCGAAAGTGATCTCATAAGGCAGAGCTAGCTCCTACTCTAGTAAAAGCCCCCGCTAGGCCCAAAAATATAGCGGCGCCCCTCCAAAAACTCGTAAGTCTCCAATACAAAAGAATTCTTTAGACACTACTAGAAGACATGTCGGGCGGATTAGAGCCGGATATTTATATGAAAATTTCTTAAATAAAAGATAATATTTAATCATACATAATTGTAAGATGCTGTATCATTTAAACAACACTAGGCTCAACATGAGGATCTGCGCCATGAAATCGTTGTTGAAACTTTGTCGTGTTTTTTCCATGTTCCTAATTACTATCGGTGTTAGCCGCTTAAGCTTTGCTGCGTCTGAACAAACGGAAGTTTCTGTAAAAATTGGACGAGCAGAGGCGCACGCAATTGTCAGAAAGTATAAAATGGAAAAAATAGCTCGACAGGACCGCTATTTTGATTTCTATAGGGATGGGCGCTTTCAACTTTCTAAAGAGACAGCTCCCTTTAAAATCAGACTCATGGTTACCGACCAAAAGTCACATAAACTTCAAACCTCAAAATTAACTCGCAGGCTGGAATTTTCATGCAACCAGTTAAAACTGCGCGCCCAAACTAAGACCGTCTACGAGACCGAAGATAAAGAAAACAAACAAGGATTTAAAGACGCTGAATTGACTGCTTTGGCTCATCTGCACTCAAACATGCTTGCGGAGTTCGACAGTCTTGATCGTGAGGAATACAGTGCCACAAAAGAAAGCCTAGGTATGGAATATAAGGATTTGAAATTTAAAATTAAAAATCAGCTTAAGGAGCTCGACATAGATGATGGCTTCGTGGCTAGCTATGCATCCTCGAAGGTCAAATATAAAACGAACATGACTGGCGCTTCTGGGCAAAAAATCGAGTTGAGTGTAACCTTCTCTAAAAACTACTGCAGCAAGTCATGTATGGATGATGACTTTACGATTGAATTGCAAAAATCGGACGAATCTTCGGATTTAGAGTTTTCAGAAGGCGCCTGTGATATTATCAAGAGTTTGAATCTAGTAGACATAAGGCCCAACCCAGAAGTAAACCCAACTCTAGAGGCATCCCTAAAAAACCATATCCTTCTAAATCAAAACTTATAACTTAGGACTAAGCCAGTTAACACCATGAGACTAGAGGCTCTCTATTCACAAAAGAACAAAAAGCCTTAAGGAGACGGCACTCCCAAAGAATACAATGTGTTTTAACCTCTGTTATATGCAAGCTGACCAGCCCCTTCAATTTGCGACTCTATAGGCACCTTCTGGCTTGGAGAAACGCGCCTTCTCATTAAGACGCCTTGCAACTGAAAACAGTACAATTATATCTCCATCTTTTCAAAAGAAAGATAGTATGCTACTTTTTCATCGCGAAATAATAGATTAAAGGAACTCTATGAAAATTCTATTTGCGTTGTTAACGACTCTTGTATTTCATCCAGCATATGCGGAAGAGTTAAATGATTTTAAAATCGCAAATCCGCCATCTATCGGGACGATTCCAGGCCATGGAAAAATTCCATTAGGAGGCCTTTCTGGCCTTCTCCTAGAAAGAGTTGATCCAAAAACCGGGGTCTATCACTTTTTAAGTTTTACGGACAGGGGTTTAAATTCAGAGCCGGAGAACTATAGAAACGACGGCATTTTAGATAGAATCTTGATTCTTCCAACTTATAGTCCCCTATTAGTGGAAATTGCCTTTGATCCAAAGAAGCGATTGGCAAGATTCGGCAAAACAATTCCCATGAGGACGCCCAATGGCAGCGCAACTACGGGTAGATCGAATGTCAACCCCCGAGGAACAGAGACAATTGTCGATGAAGGTATTGTAGATTCAAAAAAAGTACCGCTTGCCATGGACCCTTGGGGGATTGATACCGAGTCATTGGCAGCTGACGCCGAAGGGTTTCTTTGGTTAGGGGAAGAATATGGCCCCTCCATCCTAAAGATGGCCCGAGATGGACGTATATTGTCTCGCTTTTTACCTGAGTCGTCTCCCAAGGAGCGAGCAGGGGTGCGATCCTTACCTAGTATATTTGCGGAAAGAGAACCCAATAGAGGATTTGAGGCCCTAACTATCAAAGGCGATAGTCTTTTTGCATTTCTGCAGAGTCCCATTAAGAAAATCGATGGTCCTTTACGAGTAAGGGTATTAGAATTTGATCTCAAAACAGAGAAACCAAAGGGTATTTACTTGTATGAGATGTCTACGGCCGGAGCAAAGCTAGGAGACGCTACACTCGACAGCAATGGAAATATTGTCGTTTTAGAGCAAGGTGTCGATAAAAAGACGAAGGCTAGACACCAATCTCTATATGAACTCGATTTTTCTAAAGCCACGAACCTCCTAAATTCGGCCCCCGAAGGGGCAAAAATGGAAGTCGTAAAATCAATCAAAATTGCCTCTCTTGGGTCGCTAGCTACCGGTGAGTTTGAAAAACTAGAAGGACTCGCAGCACTACCAGATGGTAGCTTTGCCATTCTCAATGATAATGACTTCAATGTAGAACTCCAGGTGGCTAAAATCCACAAGAAGTCTCTTCCCAAAACTACAGACAATCACCTATTCATTCTGAAAAAATAGTACTCCCGCTGAGAAATCAGAACCGCGAAACCGCCACCTAAGCGCCTAACGAGTGGAAACAGAATTTAATTTCTGCTCAAGGCTTTCCTGAAGAACCTACCTAACCATGTTAGGTAGGTTTGTTTCAGTTTAAAGCTACCCATTCACTACGAGTGGATTCGTTCTAGATTGAAATTTATTTCTAAATTTTTCTCCGAGCTGATTTAGAGGGAGAACCATCAAATAGTCGGTGCATTTATATTTTAGATCAATTGCTGGGCCGCTCACAATTCTAGCGCCGGATTTTAAATAGACCTTGAGCAAACTTGGAATGACTTCAGAGACCTCAGAGTAATTCAACTTAAGTTTTCCAGAAACTTTGAAGGCCCCATGCGGCTCAGCTATTGATTCTGAAAAATGCCCATTGGATCGGAACCAGTCCAATATGGAGTTTGCTTCCTGCTGACACGTTGTTTGAACCGAGGGAATTCCGAATAGAAAATCAATCCTGCGGTACTCAGCGTATTTGAGCAAGCCTTTCCAAAGAAGTTGGAGAGTTTTGCCAGTGCGATAGTTTCTGTGTACTACAGCTTTAGATAGTTCCAGCTTTCTTCCGTTAATAGCCATTAGGTGAGCAATATCAAACTCAGAAGAAGAATAATATTGATCTGCTGAGTGCCCTTCAATGAGCCTATAGCACGCTACAACCTTATTTGTAGATTCATCTTTAACAATCAAATGACGAGCCTTGCGATCATATCGGTCTAAGTCTGATTTAAGAGCAAAAATCTGCCTCTTGTACTCTCTAGCAAAAACTGCTGTCCTGAGACTGATAACATCTTTTATCTCTTCAGAACTTGCAATTCGCACACTCAAATTGCCACTACGAATCTGAAGATCCATACCTACATCCACAATTTGATTCGCTGCGAAGGTCCGATAGAAATTGCGATCGAGGTACATCAAATGATTGAACATTTCAGCTCCTTTAGATTAGAAATTGACTGCGGGATTTAAACTTAAGTAGGCGTTCTTGAGCTCTTCTTCGATCATGGCGTGGTTGGAAAGGCAATGTTTCATTACGCAATTGCGAACAAAAACAGAGGTTTCTCGAGTCGATTTTGGCAGATTTTTTTTTGAGTATTGTTTCGAAGTAACATAGACCTCATGGGAGGATAGAGAGCAAATATTGAAAAGGTGAGTTAGGAACCCCTGATCTCCTACCCACGCATGAAACTTATGGTCTTGGTAGGAAATCGCGTGCGAGGCGATTAAAGCATGAGGATTTTTTAGAATTGACGCGAAGCTTCCAGCTGCCCAGGCTGATTTATCTGGATAGTAGTTTGCCGTAGTTGTACCTTCCGGAAAAACACAAACTCCGCCAGAACTAGCCAGCTTCTGAAGCGTGTGAATTGCCCTCACCCTGCTCCCCAAGTCACTTCGGTCGACAAAGATAACACCAGAAAATCTGGCTAATAGCCCAACTATGGGCCAGTCTTTAACTTCTGATTTAGCGAGAAACCAGCCATTAAAATCTCTTCCTAAGACAAAAATATCTAAAAAACTGTGGTGATTGGCGACAGTCAAATGCGGTGACTTACTTAATCGGTCTGAAAGAAAATTCTGTATCCTTATACCTAAAATGGCACAAACAACTCTAAGATACATTTTTCGGCAAAAGGCAATCCCAAGAATCCTGCTTTTAGCATCAGTCACATCAAACAACCAATAGACAGCATGGAGTATAACCAGAGCGCCAAGCGCTACTGGAATCGATGTAGTAACAAGTAGAAATTTTAAATATTTCATAGCACCTCTCTCATTCCTTCACTAGATTTGCATCCTAGAAACGTTTAGAGAAGACCATTCACCAGCAATTAATTCCTTCTTAATCAATCTAAAAAAGTTCTTTGCGGTTTCTTTAAGGTTAGACACTCGCGATTTTTGTTAGGCCCCAATAAGGCTCGAATTGTGGTCCGCTTTTGAGGGGAGCGCCTGTGAAGAAAAAATGGAATGCCCAAGATCATAAGTGACCTTGCTACATTTGCGAAAATGCGAGCTCTACCCCATTCGACGTCCGACTCGCATGATCCGAAAATTACGCACTCCCGAATAGAGAAATTGGCTCATTTCTAACTCATGAGTACAAATAGTTCTCACACTAACTACCAACGCTAGTAGCGTTACTTCATAAAAGTGGGAGGAACCATAAAGGTAAGGGCATGTAACCTCATATTATTATGGTTTTAGTGAAAGGCAATTTTGGGACTACCAACAAAGGTTCGTAAAAACGGTTCATTACAAACCTCGGATTCTTTAGGGATTTCAAAACATAGGGATAGTACAAATCGAGCGGGTTCGGTCATTGCTTAGGAACTGAGTAGGAGAGAGGAAACACTGGGATTTTACGCGAGACAGGTAAACACTTTCTATAAAATCTCACCAAAATTAAAATCTTTTTAATAGCGTAAGAAGATGACTTATCTGTCTAGCCGCGCGCCTAAGACCCTGGGAGGTGCAAGTATCCTGCGCCATACCTTTCCTATCTTTAACAGGTATTTTAAAATAGCTTGTGTCGAAAAATAAGGACTCTTTTAGGAAAGAACCCCATGACGAAACGAATTGCTACATGGAAATGGATCTGGCAAATGAGTGGTAGTGCTTCAATATTATTCGGGTGTCTCTCCTGCAAGTATATAGCTGATTCTAGCATTCCTTCAGATTCCCACCTTCAAAGCCTAAAGAAAGCTATTGGTATTGCTGTTTCCGTCGATATGGGCCCCGGCAAGACCGCTGTAATGGCATACCAGTACTTAGATCAAGCGATTCCTGATGTTTTAGGAGACGACTGGCACGTAGATCCCTTTGGAAGCTTTCGTAGGGGGTTTCTTGTTTCTAAGAAGGGAGCCTCCCAAGACCAACTTGAAGGTGCACTCTTAAAGATTCGTGAGAAGCTAAACCCAGCCAATCTTAAAGCATCTGAACTCGCCTACCATCATCAACTTGCTAGCTTTGAAACCTTTTCAAGTGTAACTGAAGAATTTCCTGAGTATGCAGGGCTTAGTACCAAAAATCCTGAGTGGCATCTGACCTTTATGGACGTCTTTAAAGCATGGGACAAATTGAAGTCTGAAAAAGGAAAGCTTCCTGGTGAAGGTGTGTTGATTGGGCAAATTGATACAGGACTTTTGCCTCATCCAGAAATTCAAGTGGAGGGAAACTTCAGCCCCCAAATACTTTGGGACAGCTCCAAGAACTTCGTAGAAAAAAATGTTTCTCATGCAGTAGACGCATATGTAACTGAAGGCGACAAGCCGGTCCCTTCCCATGGCACTGCCACAGCAAGTGTCATTGTAAGCCCAAGGGGGCAGGACCTATCAAATGAAGATGCTCAATCCTTTGTCACAGGAATTGCTCCCGGAGCGAAACTGCTGCCCATGAGAGCTACGACGAGCGCAGTTTTAATGGGGGTGGGAAAGCTTTTGGAAGTTGCGAATGCAGTCGGTGAAGTAAGAAGACAAGGAGCCAAAGTCATATCTTTAAGTTTGGCAGGACGTCCTGACCCATTTCTCTGGGCTGCGATCAGAAACGCCGTCGCAGATGGAATCATCGTTGTGGCCGCCGGTGGCGCTAACTCAAAAATACAACCCTGGCCCGGCCAGTTTTCAGAAACCATTCTTGCCACAGCAGGAACCATTCAATGCGCCCCTTGGGAAGACGCTACATTCAGCCCTTCCGTTGATCTCACAGTCCCAGGTGTCGACGTTTGGCATGCGACAACCTACAAACGGAGAAATGGCGAAATGCTTTGGGCCTCACGGCGTGGTATTGGAACTTCTTTCTCAGCACCACTTCTCGCAGGAGCTGCCGCAATCTGGCTTTCCTATCACGGGTGGGAAAATCTTGCGACACGTTATGGCAAAGGGAATATCTACAAAGTCTTTCGCAAAGTTATAGAATCACCTGAGGGGCATCGGACTTGTAAGTCTCTTGATCCTAAAAAGCACGGCGCAGGCTATCTCAATGTGATGAAATTGTTAACTGCACCGTTGCCGCGGAAACTTTAAAGAATCCAAAACTGCTAGTGGATTCTTAAAGCCATGGCGCGCTTCCAAATGCAAATGGAAGGATTCCAATGTAAAGCCCATCTGATCTCCCTGGAATTCTCACCAATTGACTTAGATGGGCTGCCTCTAACCTTCGTAAGGGGTCGTAGCTCTAGCCAAACCACCATCTTTTTTTGAGCCTTCACGTAGTGTTCTAGGATCCGAAGAAAGCAGACCCATTAACCAGCCAAAATATAGAAACACCTTGTATTTTTCGAAACATTTTACAATATGGCCGAATTCCAGCCATGTTAAGGGGACAAAAGGCCTTTTGCCGCCAAAAATGGTTGACCCCAAGTAGAGCAGCGTGTAATCCCCAGGAGTGACGCCAGGATCTATGTATTCACGATACAGCCTGAGCAACCCAAAAGGAGTGTACGATGATTTACTCAAAGAGCATGTTTTTAGGTTTCCTGACATTGGCATTGGCCAATGCCTCTTGCATTAGAAAGTCTGACGAAAAAAAGACACCCGATTTGAATCCTACAGCTCGTCTTAACGACGAAGACGGCCAGCGCAAGGCACAAGAAGCTCAAACTTTAAATGAACTGGCTCAGCTTCAACAAAAGCAACAAAAAGAAATTGATAGGCTTAGATCTCAGATTGAAGAACTTAATTCCAGAATGTCCTTGGAAACCGACACTGACAAAATCTCAAAACTCGAGACGCAAATTGCTGAACTTGGCGCACAAATAAAGGCGATGAGCGCACAACACGCCGAAGAGATCAAAGTCCTAGAAGCAAAGTTAAAGTCCATTAGAAGTTCCATTGAAAATCTGGAAACTAAGATTCTTGATAAAATATCTTCCGGCAGCTTGGCTCAGACTAACTTAGCTAATATCCAAGGCGCCGTGGGCGATCATACTAGCATATACTCCCTTAAAGGGTCCTATAATACACTAGTAATTCCAGTCGAATTCGCCGCAGAGCCGCGATTTGATGGTAAGTTTAAGGACCCCTCGCGATTCACCTCGGGGCTTGCACAAGAAGAAATTTTTGGCAATGGCCCTAACTCCTTACACTCCTACTATCTTCAGGCATCGGGCGGACTTTTAAACGTTTCAGGACAAGTCACCGAACCAGTCACAGTAGAACATCCTCTGTCATTTTATGGGAAAGCGGTAGTAGGAAAGAATGATATCAATGCCGAATCCTTAGTGGTTGATGCTTTAAAGAAGGTTCAGCAGAAAGTCGGAGATAACACCTTATTCTGGAAACAATTTGATCGCTGGGATTTAAATGACACCGACAAAGACGGCATCTATTCCGAACCTGATGGCTTTATCGACGCCGTAGTATTAGTTTACGCAGGAAAACCTCAAAATGTCTGTCAAAGAATTTTTGACCCCAATGGAACCAAGCCAGGTTCGGATGATGTTTCCAAAGACGACCCAAGACGCGAACAAGCTATTGAATGCTTCAACCGCTTGTGGCCTCATCGCAGTAGTATCTTCTTAGCAAAAGACAACCCTGATTTTCCTAAATCTGGTCCTTTATTAGAAGGAGAAGAAAGAAGCGCTCTTGGCTACAAGATAAACGATCAACTATCCGCTTTTGACTATAACATGCAGTCAGAATATTCTGACATTTCAACTTTTGTTCATGAATTCGGCCATTCGCTTACCCTTCCCGATGTCTATGCAATTGAAGGAGATAATAACGTTGGCTATTGGGATATTATGGCCCAGAACGGTCGAAACTTTGGCCAAGAAATGTCGTCATTTCACAAAATGGCTCTTGGCTGGCTGTCACCCAAGATCGTACTCGAGGGCGAAAGTACTTCCGCATATTTAGGTAGCTCTGCTTTTGTATCACCTAAGAAGCGAGAAACTTATTCGTCTTTCACCGGCCCTGAATTTTTTAGTCAAATCATCAGAGGGTTCGAAAACAAGTTCAACATCTTGTCCTTGGTTCCTCAGACTTTAGAACCTGTATACAGTTCAATTATGGTAAAAATGAAACCGACTCTTTCTAAAGCCAAAGAGATTGATTTCCCGAGTTCTTCTGAAAAGAAAGCCGCTTATTCTGGACGATTTGACAATGGACAAAAATCATTGAAGTTCCATGTCGACGTTCCACAGGTTGGCAGCGCAATGCTTTCTTTTGACACAATTTTCTATATCGAAACAGAAACCAATTTTTCGTCTTCTGAAGCAGAGATTAAAGTTGTAACAGACTATGATATCGGTCGGGTTAAAATTAATGGCGCCATTAGTGAAGAATTCAGACTTCTTTCTGGAGATGAAAACCATGATTCCTTGGCAGAGAAGAACCCATCTTGCGAAGCCGACCGTGTTTTAGAACTCAGAACAAAGATCAATAGCGGCGCCATTTCTAAAGAGGAAAAACAAGAATTCTCTGCTAAGCTTAAAGGCTGCCGAGTTCCCGTGTGGTTGAATAAAACCTATGATTTGTCTGCACTTAGAGGCAAAAAAGCGCAAATTGAAATCAACTATGCGACGGACTCCGGATACAATGAATTCGGCATATTTGTAGACAATATTAAGCTAGCGGACAAAACGCTATTTGATTTTGAAGATGATTTTATACCAGGGGCTGAATGGACTGCTTCCGTAGATGGTCAAAGAGACATCCAAAGCCGACAATTTTATATGCTTGAATACCGCGATCCTTCAGAGACTTTCGAAAATTCTGGATCTTATAACAACGATTTGAATATCCAAGGTTCACAAGGCATGGGAATGTTCCTAGGCGCAGAAGCAGGTCCCCGCGCAAAAGATCGTTTTAGAGTGGTCACACTCGAACATCAACCTGGTGTTCTTGCTTGGTACTTTGATTCTACCTATGACCGAAGAAGCAACACTCCCGAAGTAGAAACTCAAATAGG
Organism: uncultured Pseudomonadota bacterium; assembly: GCA_903844895.1. GTDB lineage: Bacteria > Bdellovibrionota_B > Oligoflexia > Oligoflexales > CAIMVM01 > CAIMVM01. The sequence goes on along the minus strand of CAIMVM010000204.1, from coordinate 15,007 downwards.
ACACGGCTATTATTTGCCGATAAACAATGCCTTGCGAGAAGTTGGCATACCAGGACCATTTGCTCAAGACTCTTTAAAAGATGAAAACGGCTTCTATGATACTAACAAAGAATCCTATAAATCCCTATCTGCAGCACAGACCCAAGATTTCAAGTGTTTTGGTTATCCCGAATTTGCAAAGTATGTAGATGGGAAATCTCCAGACTGCAAGAACTTCGAGGATATAGACGGCTTGAAAGATTTGACATTTAATGGACTCAAATTGCGCTTTAGAAGAGACAGTGCAAATTCGTACCTACCTTCTGAGCAACGAAGACACTTTGTAGTCAGTTCCCCAGGCGCTATGATAGAAGGGGGTACAGCCACCCGCTCAGCGATTCAAACCTTTAGACACGCTCACATGGGCAGTTTTGCGCCGTTGAAAGTTTGGAAAGCAAACTCAGCCGGTGAAATGGTAATTGACCACGAACTCACGGCTTCGACTCAAAGCGTTTCCCCGATGGAAGACTTTGAAGACAAATTGAGCACCAACGATTCCCCACATTTGAAAGACAAACGCTTTCAAGCCAATCGGGCCACCGTAAATTTGAGAGGGTTTAACTTTAAAGTCGTCTCTCCCGACTCGAATGTTCTAAATCAATACAACTCGTTAGATAGCGATGAAAATTCAAATATTCACAGAAAGCCACGAGCTAAAATTTTGATTCGCTGGACACCTGTGGAATAGAAAGATCTACTGGATTTTCTAACTTCAAAAACACGACAAGTTACCTGCCAAGACGAAAACTCTTTCCATCTAACATTTCAAAAGTGGCGATGGTAAAGGGTTTTCGCGCTATTTTTTGCCACATTCCTAGAAGGACTTCCTTGCATACGAGCACAAGTGTTATTTGATTGATTTCCTATTTTTGTAAAATCAACTTAATTTCAACTGAATGCGCCTGACCTGAAAGTAAACTTGGAGATTCTATTTCTGTTCTAATTACCGAGTAGAGATGCTGTTTTTTTTATATTCACTCACGCTATATTCGAAAACTCAGATTGCCTAGGAATGATTTGAAACCTATGAAATGTTAAATTCCCATAGTGTAGTTCACTACCCATCCACTCGTTCGTGTTGTAGTTTTTAAGTCGCTATCACTCATTTGGGTAATAGTGAGATTGACTTGATAGCCAACTCCCATCCCACCTAAAAGGCGTTGGAAGCCGAGAAACCAATTTGCTGAAAGGCTGTCCGCCGGAAGTCCTTTTTCTTTGGGATCATAAAGCCCTTCTTCAGGTAGTCTCACCCCAGTTAGCTCTAATTCACCCGATTTTGTAAGGATATACTTAGCGGATGCCGTTAAAGAAAATTTCCAAAAAGGGTTTGATGTGAGCTCGGCTTTTGCGTAGCTCACGGATTGAGTAAGTGCAGAGGAACCTGACTTTTCGACTTCCCTAGATGTCGAATAACCGGGCCCTATATCGAACGAAGACTTCAGGACGCTCGATGCTACCTTTCCGTGAAGCCAGTGATCATACTCAACCAACAGAGGGTCGCTAAATGAGTCCAACCAAACTCGGTCCATAGAGATCGTGTAGTGGCCGCTTAGTGATGAAAGGACTAGGATGCCTATATCATTTTCAACGCCAAAACTCTGATTATTATTCTCTCTCCATTCTTGGGAACTATATAAGATTTGCCCCCGTTTCAATCCTAGTCTTAACTTTAATGCTTTATAGTATCCCGTAAAGTAGAGGGCGCCATATGATCTTTGATAGTTCGTCGCATCAAGGTCCAATTTTTCGTCCCCATTCGCTGCAGACGAGCTTACATTCTTCACCCCACCCCAAACCTTTCCGCCTAAAAGATCCAACGTCAGACCAGGATTTGAAGGCTGGATCGGAATTCCCACTAAAGCAGCTCCCAAGCCTCCCTCATAGACTGCTGAGGACACGCTTCCACCAGGAATCGACTTTTTTTCCACAGCGTATCCCACAATGGGGCTGATGAAGTAATCAAATGATTGTACCGGCCAATCAGGGAACAGCTTAATCTCTACTTGGGGCAGTTCCATTTTTTTCAAGAGATCTTTCTTTAATTTGGAACCCACTTTCTTCCGAGAATCCTTGCTCCCTAATTCCGTAGCTGGAATGCTTTCTCCTTCCAAGGTTTCCTCATCAGGAGCGTCCGCGTTGGCTGCAGCATAGAGTGGTTGGTCCGCAATCTCAGAGGAATATGCCTTTTCCGACCATAGGGCCGTGTCTACTATTGACACCACAAAGAATGCACACGCAATAGATAGTGATAACCTTGACCTGCAATTCATAACAACTCCCCGTTAAATTGAGCAATTTAATGCTAAAAGATTCGATTCAGAATTGCAAATATTCCATCTAACTATTGATTTAACGACGCCATTGAATCTGTAAAAATGAAATTTACATCTATCTGAAAATAAGACCGATTCTTAAAAAATTCATTTGCTCTTGCGCCATACACAGCGGTAACTGCATTTGTCTTCTTCCTAAACCCATATCCGTGATAGGGGCTCAATTACCCGAGCTTATTCTGTATCAAAGGAGAATGCCTTAGGGATCTTACCAAACAATGCTTTCACCAGGTAGAGCACAAGCTGCGCGATCTCCCTTAATTTTAATCTTATGATGCTCCATCACTTCGAGTCCCAAAGCTATATAACTGGGGATTCGAACATTGAACTTTCGCGTATCGAGTTTTAAGTGGCAACCTAGACATGAATCAGGCGCGAGACGAATTGAGTTGCTGCCATTCGCAATTGGAAACTCTGAAAATTCAATACGCAGCCCTTTCGAATCGAAAACACCAAATGTCGTAATGCCTGTTAGACTTTGAATTACAACTTCAGTTTCTTTAGGCAGACAATTTTCTCCTAAAGTCTCTGCAACAGAAACAGCTGGCACACTCTTCCGATAGATCCGCCTAGGGCCCTGCTTGGCCATGCTGTATGGGTGAAAATCTCCGCTCCATTTACTGTAATCGCCGAATTGAGACTTAAAATTCGCAAGATCCTTAGGAAATGACGTCACAGGATAGTTGCACTGAGAAAGCCAGACACGAGCGCCGGAATGTTTAAAAACTGCGGAGTTACGATCATCATCCTTGAGAAAAATTGACACGTCTACTTTTTTGGCCTCTTTTGCTTGGCTATAGAGAGGTGGTATCGCATCGTCTGAAAAGAGAAGCATCGGAGTTAAAAAGGCTTCACAGCATTGTTTCAGCGAGGCTCCCGTACCTGATGTACAGCGAGCTAGACGTTTTGCAAATAGAAAAGACTTTTCAGATAAGGTCCCTTCCAACAAAGATTCTGGAAATAAATCTTTGACATGTTTACTCGCCTTGATTTTTTCCGCGTCACTTAGCGTAGTTTTATACGTTTCACTTATAACTTCTGGCGAAATGGGAGAGGAATTCAAGACGTTTTTTAAACCTTCCCCCAATTCGCTTTTAGTCTTGGCGTCATGAATCGACTGGGAACTCGCTGCCACGCCAATAGAATAACGAGAGTAGGCGAATGCATTGCTAATATCTCGCGGAAAAGTGGAAGGGTCGAGTGGATCGGTACTAGGTAGATCCACATGCACGCGTGGATCTACTGGGTATATTTTTGGCGTTGGCTGAAGCCTTGTCCCTTCTTGGGAGGTGCTGTGATGTAGCCTATTAAGCTCACAGCTACCGAGAGCTATGAAGCAAAAGACCGGATATAAAATCTGAGCAGCCTTCATGGCAGCCCATTAAAGGTGTCTTTAGCAAACTGACTTTCGGGACCTATGATGCCAACTTTCATATCTTTCAAATACAGTTTGGCAAGGCGCATGATGTCTTTACTTTTGACATTGTCTAGAACTTTTGGGAAATCGTAGGCAGGATTGGTCGAATTAAAGTAATAAAACGAATTACTTAAAGCAGCCGCAACAGAACTATGAGTCTCCCCACGAGAGAAGAAGGCCGTAGCAAATCCTTTTTTGTATTCGTCTATTTGTAATTGAGGAATGGCTTGAGTCTGAATTTTTTTGATAATCGCTAAAATTACGGGAACCACTTCCCTAGGCTTTGGAGTGGAAACAACCAAGGCCCCATGGCCAATAGAAATTTGGCTCGTAAGGGCGTGGGCAGCATAAGAAAGGCCTCGTTTTGTTCTAATTTCTGTGTGCATCTCTTCCGCTAGGACATCAAAAAGAAGCTTTGCGGCTACCGCATCTTTATCGGTAGCATTTGGGGTAGGAAATTTAATGCGCATATAGGATGTGGGTATGTCTCTATTTTCAAACGCAAGCTTTCCTAATTCTTGATTGAGGGGATAACTCACAGTAGCTCGGGCATATCCTGAGCTTGCGGCAATAGCACCAAACTGAGTTTCCAAATCCTTCAATATTTTCTTAGTGTCCAAATGAGAGACCACCACTAAAGAGATCCGACTTGCATCTAAAAGCTCCTTATGCGCCTTGGAAAGCTCTAAAGGACCAATAGCTGGGATTTCCTTAATTTGATTAGACACTGGATTTGTATAGGGATGGGAAGATTCATAGTAAACGCGATTAGCAATCTCATTCACATAATCCTCGGGATCAGATTGCAATTTTTTTGCTTGTGCAATACTTCGGTCTGCAATGAGCTTAATATCAACGGGATCTAAAAGGGGCTCGCGAACAATGGATCCCAAGATTGAAAGGGTATTGTCCCAATACATATCAACTGTTTCCATCGCGCAAGAAGACACGTCTATATTGCTAGCACATCCTATGTTTAATGCGTATTTCTCCTGTATCCGATTCATTTCTTCCCTAGAAATAGACTTTGTTGCCCGGCTCATTACAGGAAGTAGAATTTCAGGAATAGATTTCTTTCCAGGCTTGGCATCTTTAAGTCCATAGTCAAATTGAACACTAATGAGTGCTATTTTTGAGGACGGCTCCTTCCGCAGGATTACTGGAATTCCGTTCGACAGATACTGAACACTCGTCGCCTCTTTTTGTCTTGAGATAGTTTCCTCAGACACCAGCGGCGCGGCTTTTGAAACCATGGAATAAAGAATAAAAGGCATCAAAATATATTTCATGGCTACTCCCTGTATGCTTTTAACATTTTGTCTGCCAACTCCGCACCTGTGTCTTTAATTCCGAGACTAGCTGCTTCTGCTTGATTGACTAATCCGGTGGTTAAATGAGGCTTATTTAGCAACCACTTTTCAACATATTCTTTGATATCTTTAAAAGACAATTTTTTCAGCTCGCTATTGTATGAGTCATAGTAACTAAAGTTCGGCACAGCCCACCAAAAAGCCAGCTCCTTTATGTAAGCGCTTGGAGTTGCTGTTTCCTTAATACGACTAATCTCAATACCTGTTCTAACATCCTCAAATTGTTCTTTTGTAAAATAGGACTCGTTTACCCATTTAGGAATTTCTGCAAGTAGATGATCTTTCACCTTCAACATATTCTGTGGAGGCATCTCTGCGCTCAGATAAATCTCCCCTGCCTTTGCTTGGGTATGGTAGGAGCAGTGGGCCCCGAATGTGAGTCCGGACTCTACAAAAGTTTTGTAAAACTGATTTTGTCTATGGCTTAACAAACCGCTCAAGAAGTCGGCCGCATAAGTATCCTTGGGGTTTTCCTTTACCAATGGTCCTGAAAAGGAATGGGTGATCGTAGCATTTTCAAATGACTTATGAGTGGAAATGATCTCTCTTGTCTCTGTCATTGGCGCAAAACTTGGTCTTACGGGTGCCTTCCAGCCTTTAGGATTTTTCCAAGTTCCAAAATAAGTTTTAGCTAAGGCAAGAACCTTTTCTGTTTTAAAATCCCCTGATATCATTAAGGCGCCGTTAGCGGGAACAAACACTTCATTCTTGATGGTTTCTAACTGCTTTACAGTGGCAGATAATATGATCTTTTTAGTGCCTAGGGGATCTCGCAAATAGGCTAGTTCGCCATAGCGCATCAACCGCCTAAGGGTGCGGGATTCAAAACCTGGGTCAGAAGCGTTTCTTTCGTATTCATTGAGTACAACCACTCGCTCTTTCTCTAGCTCTTTCTTATCTAACTTTGCCGTGCGAATAGCATCAGCCATAAACTGCATCCCTTCTTCAAGATGTACCGAAGGAAGGGTAAAGTAGTACCTGACCATTTCTGAAGAGGTGTCTCCGTTGTAGGAAATACCAAGTTGCCTCACGCGTCGCACAAAATCTTCCTGCTTTGGAAGTCTCGCATTACCTTTAAAGAACATGTGCTCCCACAAATGCGTCAAGCCATTGGTTTCTGGAGTTTCCGTCATGGCTCCAGCCCTAAAGACAAGTACAAATGTAACTAAAGGAACCTTACTGGAAGCATACGTGACAATCTCCAACCCGTTATCAAGACGATTGAGTTGATAATCCTTGGCTTCTACAGCAGTGCCCTGGCTCATCTTTGGAGTGCCTGAAGCTGAGGAGGAGGAGAGCCCGTCTGCCCATATCGTGGAACTCGTGGCCAAGAGAAAGGCCGATAAAGCAGCCTTTAAATAGACACGAATGCAGCGCACGTTTCCAAAATGTAATTTCATACTTTATCCTTCCCAGTGGGATGCTAGATCATGGCGTCAGCAACGATTTCAGCAATATCTTTAATTTGCACCTTGTCTTGGGCGCCGTTCGTTTTAACTCCATCACTCATCATGGTTTTGCAAAAGGGGCATGCCGTTGCAATCGTGGTAGCCCCTGTCGCAACAGCTTCGGTAGCTCGGTTTACATTGATCCGTTCACCAATATGCTCTTCCATCCACATTCTTCCTCCGCCCGCTCCACAACAGAACCCATTTTCTTTCGTTCGCGGCATTTCTTTAAGCGGACTTTTTAATACATTTTCAAGAGCAACTCTTGGCTCGTTATAGATTTGATTGTGACGGCCCAAATAACAGGAGTCATGGAAAGTGGTATTTTTAGCAGCTTCCGGCACATCCCCAGTCTTAACCTTGCCAGAATCCAGCAAGTCGGCAATAAGTTCAGAATGGTGAATCACTTCAGCGTTAAATCCAAAATCAGGATATTCATTTTTAATGGTATTAAAGCAGTGAGGACAGCCTGTAACAATTTTTTTAACGTTATAACGCTTCATGGTATCTATGTTTTCAGAAATTTGCATATTGGCTAAATACTCATTACCAACTCGTCTAGCGGTATCCCCATTGCACTTTTCTTCACGTCCAAGGATGGAAAACGAAGTGCCCGACTTATTAAGAATCTTTGCGATAGACTGCGTAGTCTTCTTGTAATTTTCATCAAAGGATCCTGCGCACCCGACCCAAAATAGATAGTCTACATCACTTTTTTCAGCCATGGTCGTAACCCCAAGACCTTTAGCCCAATCTGCTCGATTTTCATTAGAGATTCCCCAGGGGTTGGAATAGGTTTCTAAATTTTGGAGGGTAAGCTGCAATTCGGGCGCAATCTCACCTTCGGTCATCGTCATATATCGCCTCATATCTACAATGGCGGGAATATGTTCAATATGTAAAGGACACGCTTCCATACAGGCACCACACGTCGTGCAAGACCAAAGCTCATCACGGCTCACCACGCCGGATATCAAAGCTCTTTTTTGAGCGGGGTCCTTAACATGAATGGCCTCTTGCATGGCGTCTTTTAAATGATGAATGATCAGTCTTGGATCTAGCGGCTTTCCAGTTCCGTTCGCAGGGCAGACATCGGTGCAGCGACCACATTCCACGCAAGTCATTCCATCAAGCAGCTGCTTCCAAGTAAATTGTTCCACCGCACCCACCCCAAAGGACTCGGCATCTTCTTTAATTTCAAAAGGCCTAAGACGCCCGCTCCCCTTATGGGATTTGAAGAGCATATTGGGCCACACCCAAATTAAGTGCTGATGTTTTGAAAATGGAAGAAAGGTGACAAAGCCAAATAGGGCACTAATATGAACGAACCAAAAACTATTCTTGGCCAGCTCCCACCCCGCCAAAGACTCAATCCCAAAGATCACACCAAAGGCTGCAGCCATCGCGGAGGAAATTTGCAGTGCTGCTGCAGGAAGTTGATGGTCACCTTCCAAGAAGGTTTTGGCGCCCATCAGTAAAAGTTCCGTTATCATCAAAATAAATATGAGTCCCAAAACGATAAATGCATCTTTTTTAGAAGCTTTAGCCAATGATTTCAATCTTGCCGGTGGAAAAAAAAGTCTGCGACAAATGGCGAAAGTAACCGCACACATAACCGCAAAATTGCCGAGATCTTGAGAGACAAGAAAAGCGTTCAGAAGAGGACCTTCGCCAAACAGATTCTTAAACTCTAAGCTAGGTAAAACACCGGACAGCAAAGTTTCCACGGTCCCCAAACCGACGGTTACAAATCCCCAAAAAATCACAAAGTGCATCATTCCTGGAACGATGTCTTTAAACATCCGCCTTTGTAATAGCCCGCCTGTAAGCATAAAACCGATGCGCGATAGAAAATTATCAGATCTTACTTCTTCCTGCCCTTTGCCAATGGCGTGAAGTGCAGACCAGGTGACATTTAAGTTGTATGCAAAGTAACCAAATACGGAAACCGTGGCGATCAAAAACATAACATTTGCTATTCCCATGGAATGGCTCCAAGTAAGTCAAGGTTTAACATCTTCTTATCATAAACTAAATTGTATCATAAACTAAATTGGCTAGCGCTGAAACAGTAAGTCGAAATCTCATGCAAACTTGATCATCCGGTTTGTAACTGACTGTAATCACGAGGGCGCCAACTGGGGCAAAATTGGATCTAAATGTATCAGATAAACAGATTCTCCCATTTGATATTCTAGAAACCATCAATGTTTTTCTGCAAGCTATTACGGGAAGTATATCTCAAAAGAGGGAAAAAAACACGTAACCTCAAAACAATACATACGCATGGCTGCTGTTGGTTGCTGTTGGTTGCTTTTTTTGACTGAACTTTTTATGTGAAGCTACCAATCGAGCCAGTATAAAAGCATTGCAACCTAAGATCTAAACGCTTTTGAAATGCTTAAAAACTACAAGTTTCCATGGGGAATGCAGATCTGGATTTGAAATGCGCACTTTTTACTGACGCATAATATGGAGGATTTCCATTGATAGAAACTGAAATGCATCGTGGGACTCAAGAAATTTAGTAAACATAGGGCCAGCCAGGTCCTATTTGAAGCCCAGGGAGCGGACTGCTCTGGATCTTTGGAGTTTTTCCAAGGGGCCCACTAGCGTCGATTGGGAAATGAACCGCTTGCTTGCGTGGGCACGATTGCTTACGTTTCATGTAGCGGGAAAGGCATTTAAAACAGCTCAAAATTTAAGCTAGTCTTTCTTTTCTATGAAGTCTTTCACTGCGACGAGCTGTGATCAACATCATGCTCGTCTCATATTGGATCCTCTTGGTCAAACTTTGATGGAGCAAATCCGAGTATTCTTTAACCGAATCTAAGTAAGCTTGGTCTAGTAAAGCTTGCCTCGTGGAACGAGTACGGGGCTGATTTGAGGCATATCTTTTTTCGATTTCGACTAACTTTATTTCCCAAAGCTCCTTGACGCGCTTTACTACTTGGCGAACGGTGCTAGCTTCCTGTCCCAACTGCACGGCTAGAGCTTTCAGTCTTTCATCACTCAAAGAGCGCCAATATTGAAAGGACTCGATAGGCGCTTTGTTCACTCTGGGCTCTCCTGACTGTTTTAAATTGAGACCGTTTTAGGCTTTTGGGCGCACCATGCAATCTAGACTTGGCCCCGAAACCTCTGGGCCACAACGCGCAACCTCAGGCTTAATAGTAACGCACAACAAGCTACCCCACAAGCAAGACCACCCCATACCCCGAGAGTTCCTATCTTAAAATAGAACCCAAGAAGCCATTCGAGGGGGATGGCAACCCCCCACCATGAAATGATAACAAGATACGCAGGAACCGTAATATCACCAAATCCTCTGAGAATCCCTAAAGCCATAACTTGGAGGCCGTCCATAATCTGAAAAAGAGCCGCTATTATAAGCATGCTCGTTGCAATTTCAGAAGCAGCCGGATTTAAGCCATAAATCACTGGGATTTGGATTCTCATGAGGAAAATCAAAACCGCAAAAAAGGTCATAATGGATATAGTAAGAACTAAGGCATCCCGGGTCAGTTTGAGCATTGATGCTACTTCATTTTGGGCTGCAAGCTTTCCGAGCAGAATCATAGCAGCTTGGGCCAGGCCCAGAGGCACGAGGAACGTCATATTTACGACACTATTGGCGACTTGTCTGGCAGCCAAATCGTCGGTCCCCATATTGCCAATAAAAATGGCGGTTGTGACAAAAGCCGCACACTCACAAAACTGCTGAAAAGAAATGGGGCTCCCAGCTTTTAGAATCTCTTTCACATATTTTTTCTCCGGCAACATCCGCATTTTATGCCATATCTTATGCTTGCTTTCCGAACGGATTAGGAGAATTAGAAACGTTAAGGCTTGACCCACTAAAAAACCGAAAGCACATGCTAGAGCTGAAGGGTACTGAGAAGCTATAGACCTATGGGTGAGAATATAGGCTGTGAGACCGTTCACACCAATACCAATAAAGATCGCAAACATAGGAAACTTAGACTCTTCAAAAGACTCCCATAGGTCGCGAAAAATACTTGATGAGAGACAAAAAAAAGCGCCTATCGAAAAAAACAGGATCAACTCCCGTGAAACATCCGCAACATCTTTCGAAAGTCCCCATGATTCCAAATGAGACCCAGCCAGGTAGATCAAAAAGGCCCCAACCGACGCAATCACAAGCCGCAGATACAAAGCGGCCGAAAAATACTGGTAAGCCAAATCCAGCCGATCACGCCCGCGCATTTCTGAGATAAAAAGCGACTGAGCTGTACCAAATCCCCTGGTTACCAAATAAAAGATCATAATGAATCCAGACACAAAAGAAACGCCTGCTATCTCTGCAGAGGACGCTGACGACGTGATCAAAAGATTGATTTGATCCATAGCAACCCCAGAACTCGCCCCCAAGGCAATGGGAATTCCTAGTCTAAAAATAGCTCCAAAGCCCATGCCTCAATTTCCTAGCGAACTGTTTTTCTGAGATAATTATTAATGAGCGGCAAATCATCTTTGGCAGCAGGGGTTTCATTGATACTATCCAAAATTTCTTCACGATATTTCTTGTCGACTGCATACTCACGTTTAAGATCGATATTTCCAGACACCTGAGTTCCAAAAGAATTGTCTCCACTAACTTGTCGCCTCTTTCTAGGTTCACGTCCCTGCTGTTGCTGTTTCTCTTGCAGAGATTTTTGAGACTGATTTAAAAGTCGCGCCGCCATGTCAGACATACTCTCAGCTGCCGCAAAATTCTTCGTAGAGCCAGAATTCACGGTCTCTACCATGGCATCTGCTGCTGCTTCCAACCTTTTGGCTCCCTCCGGAGACATGGCAGCCATTTCTGAGACCAGAGACTGAGTGCTTTTTTTGTTTTTTTCTTGAGCACTTGCTGTAGCATTCCACTCTTTTGAGATCTCATCTTGCCGTACATCAGCACGATCTAAACGCGCGGAAATGTCACCTTGATTTCTCTGCAGTTCTTTAAGCTTATTAGCCGCATTGGCCATTGCTTTTTGCTTATCTTGCTGCTGATTCTTTCTCAACTCATCTTCGGCTTTTTCAAGGCTATCGATCCAATCTTTGTAACTGGACACCGTATTGGCAAGTTGCTTTAAACTATTATTGAGCAACTGATTTTTTTGAACTTCAGAACCAGCGCCTTCACCTAAGCTCACAACATTTTGAATCATTTTTTGAAACATCTTTTTAGAAACGACGTTTTGAGCCTCCTTTGGAGTCAAATTTTGAGGGACCCGTTCGAGCCTTTTTTTCCATCTCTCGGTTCTTCCCTCCAGAAAATCAATGATTTTATTTCCGACAAAAGAAGCTTTGGTCGGACGCGACGCTTCCTCAATTTCTAGCACTCTAGATAAGGCTCTTGCGACAACAAAAAAATCACGATCCCGCTCACGGTCATCTAAAGATTCATGCTCAAAGAGGAAATCAGACAACTCGGCATTAAGAGTCACTAGTTGCGACGTCTTTTTAGAATCCAATGACTTCGAAAGCTCCTCTCCCATTTTGCCTAAATTCATCCGATCGAGACCATCAAAGTAAGGGGAAGTTTCTGATATCTTCTCTGCTTCTTTGAAAGACTTCAAAGTGTCGGGGTTTATTACAAAATTAGAGGAGTTTAAGGCTTCATCTAATGACTGTTTCACTCTGCGCAGCTTTTGCAACGTTATCTGATATCTGCCATAAGCAGAAGCTACTTTTAACTTTATAACCCTGCTTTCTCCCGTAAGGGGCTTAGGTACAGCGCGATCTTCAGCTAATACAGACAACTCTATTTCCGCCAAATCACTTTCAACATAGGGCCTTACGTCAAAAGGATAGATTCCATCATATCTAACTTCGCCTTCCTTCAATATATTTGCTACGGTTTCATAAGAGCTTTTTCCAGAAGATGATATCTTCAATTTGATGAATTTTAGCGGATGAAAGGAATCTACCTGTATTGCTAAGGGCAGAGGATCCTCATCGTGCCAGGGGTCATTTGGATTTTGAGTGGCAATCGCCACTTGGACTGCAGGTATAGGAGAAGCTTTAACTAGAAAGCTGGCTAACTTTTTTTCACCATAAAGAGAGGGAATAAAAAGATCTGCCGATTCCGGCGAACTAAAGCTAAGCTCAAACAATCCAGGCTCTTTTAGTCCATTTCCTTTGTTTCGCACCTGTGAAGCGAGAAACGTTTGGAACTCTTCGTTTTTTGCAGGCGTGGTTTTTTTGAGTTTAACGATAGGGTTTACTTCGTCGCTTCCCGTATCGATTACAACATGCAGCATATTCTCACTGGTTAAAGCGACTTGGAACGGCGTTTTTCCTAACGAATAGACCTGCGGAGCCCCTTCATCAAAGCGGCCTGAAACCACTTCCAAGCGACTGCCACGCGTAAAGTTTCTCACCATTCCTTTAATTTGTTCCATCGTTGTTTCGACAGAGGGGGCAGATATTTTAAAAAAAACAAAAACCAAAAAAAGCGGTAAAAAAAGCGAGGTGACTCGCATTTGAATGCGAGCAAACTCCATCTTACGAATAAGTGTCTTTTCTTTCTCTAAATTCGAAGCCCACTCGGCTTCTGCTGCAGGGTTTGGCGTTGATTCACTAGAAGGGGAAAGCGCAGCCTTTAATATAGCATCAGAATCTAAAGGTGAGAATCTGCTGGCTGGGTACTTTATTTCTAAACCCAAAAGACCCGACTCTGGTTCTATTTTATGGGGCAGCCTTGGCAGTTTCCAAAAGAAGGTAATTAAAAAAACTATCAACGCAAGAAATACTGACGGCGTGTTTTGAAATGGATGAAGCCACTGCCATACAACAAGCATCAGCGCACTTAAAGTCAGTGCTTTTGCAAACTGAACCAAAATTTCAAGGAAAAAACTCTTTTGCTTTAGCTTATATACATATTGAAAGTGATTTCTAATCATTTGTTTTTTTCCTCTATAGACCATGGCAGTCCTTTTTCAATGCGATGAGCCCAAGGAAGAATATAGCCACGAATCGTGTCAAGAACTTCAGCACGATCGCTTACAATACTGTGGTACTTAGTTTGGATGCTTACATAAGAAACTTTCTGGGCTTCTTGTCCCTTGACGGTTGCCCGTTGAATAAAATCGTAACGATGAACGGGACTGACTTCTGGGCAAATAAAAAGCACAGGGTTAAAAGAGCGCTGAAGCATCTTATGGGACCTGGTGATAGCTTCAAAAAGTTCTAAAGCAATATATCCCGTTACACGGGGCTGAATCTTAATCACTTCCTCACCAGCTTTTATCTTGCGGTTACGAGTAAACCTAGGAGAAAGCCATTTCGGGAGATTGGTATTTGGCATAAACCTAGCATAGAACTTGATTCCAAGAATCTGATAGTGAGAAAGCTGATCAGAAAGATTAAACAATGGACTTGCCAGCACAAGGGCAAAACAAAACCTATGATTGTAGCGATTGAGGGAAAGCGCTATGAGGGCTCCCAGTCCTTGCGCCATAATAAATGGAGTGCGACCTTCATGACGTTCGCAAATGCAAGAAACAATCTGAACCACTTCGAGCCAGTATTGTTTGAAGGGAACCGCAGTAGAAAACTCTTTGGAGAGGCCTTGGCCCCTTAAGTCAAATCCATAAACGGTATACCCATCGTTGACTAGAGTTTTAATCGTGTAAGTCCATGCAGCCATGTCTTCACCCATGTCATGGATAAGTAAAAACGGATGAAGTTTTATTGATTTTTCTGGGCTCCATACGTATACCGAAAAAACATCATCCTGGTGATTTACTTTCACAGAAATGACTTCCGATGGCGGCATTTGGTCAAAGCCTTTAAACTGCATTCAAGCTCCGGGTGACTTACGATTTTGATCCCTGTGGGCTATTCAAACTGTCATGTTACTTGACAATTCTAACACCTTTGTACATCAAAACTCTAGCAATCAATCTCGCAACACGTTGTTTTTATTAGACCAAACAAGAAGATACACATCGGCACGGTATGTGCATTGAACTAAGTGGTGGTAATTTTTAGGAGGAAACATGAGATTTATTGAAAAAATAGCGGAACTTCCGGGTCAAATGAATCTTCCCAATGTGCCAGCAGGAAAAATCCGTCGTGGTGTCGTACTCACGGTAGTCAGCGCTTGCTACTTTGCAGGCTTATGCCTGGGATATTTCCTTATCAAGTAACTCCAACGGGGTAACCCGTTTGAGGTTGTGCCTCTCCCCTTATTGGCTTCCCCTGAGTTTACTCGGGGGAAGTTTTTTTGGGGCCTTAACTTCATATTCTCAAAGCTTATTACTTAAGATTCTGATTAGGTGCCTAAATACCACAAAACTCCTAGAGCGCCATCGAGTCCCATTTCCGTAGAGGGATAGATATACAATGTCGGCGCAACCTCTAAATAGACCTCTAAAGGGTCCAACTTGG
>CAIMVM010000203.1 GCA_903844895.1 uncultured Pseudomonadota bacterium | reverse complement strand
TTTTGATTGTTGTCTTCACGGCCATTCTTATCAAAGGCTCTCACCCCAAACTCTCGTCTCTCACCAGGAGGGAGTCCGGACAATGTAAAGGAATTGGCCGTGGCATCAGCAACTCCGATGCGAAGTAAAAAATTACTGCCTTGATAAATGTTATAGCCGGTTACATTGGGGTCGACGCTTCTCACCCAAGTTACATTGGCGACTCCAGAGACCGGGGATGTCGCAGATAGGATCCCGGTAAAATCCGAAACTCCATCATCGGTAGTACAAATTTCTTTGGTATTTGTATCATATTTGTAATTTTCACTTAAGGCTCTTACCATAAAACAATAGGATTCATTTAAAGGAAGTGGTTTAGTCTCTGTAAGGGTTTCTGAGGTTTTGATGAGTGGCTCAGAGGATAAATTATAGGAACTCCCTGAACTCTTCTCGCGAGAATAAACACTATAAACCACCCCCGAATCAGGCAAAGCTGGCCAAGACAATCTCACGACACCGCTTTTTTGAACACCCAGGCTAGAAATTCCCGGAAAGTTATATTTTTCAGCGTTCGTCACAGAAGACTTCACAAGTTTTGAGCACGAAGCGAAAATAAAACACAAAGTTACTAAGGTAAGCCTTAAGCCAAGCGAACCCTTCCCATTAAAAACCAGAGAAATACCAGGCCCATCGCAGTTCTTAAGAACTGGACCAAGCGCCTCAGCTACAACTTGCGTTTTATGGTCACCCATCAATAACCTCACTTAGGACCTTAAGAGAAATCCATGAATTCCCCACGAAGATATGTCGGCCTATGTATGAAGAAGTTGAATTTTTCTTGTAACTGTCTGATTGTACTAGACTTCTCGTTTCCGGGTCGCTTCTTTTGCCGAAAGAACACTTCATTAACATCCGAGACAGGAGCTCTCTTACAGGCGCACTCAAAGCAAAAGCATCAAATGCCCGTAGGCCGCGGCAATGACAAGGGAAATGAAAATATATTTCAATTTTGTCAAACTTTTTCCGATCGCTCCCCTTGTGGGGGAAGTATGAGGCTATTCTTAAAATTCATTGTCTTTTCGCTTGTAGTCGCAGAGCCTTCAAGGGCTGATGTGAAAACTACCATCGACCCTGGATTTTATACCTCTGCTCGAGCAGGTGCCCTCGCTAATGCCCTATCTGGTTCAGCGACTGGTCTTGATGCGGCCTTCTGGAATCCAGCTCTTATAGGTGGCACTTCAGAATCCAAACAAAATATTAGAAATCTTCATCTCCCTTATTTGGGAATTTCTTACAATAAAAATGCCCAAGATCTCAAGAAAGGATTTGATGGAAAGCACGGGGACAAAGATCCTGTCATTGGTGAGTCGTTGGTGAACTCAACAGAGGGAGAGCGCCAATATGGACGCTTCAGTATGGGATCTGACGTCGAGTGGAAACGGATTTTAATCAATGGGTTTAGTGATGTTCAATCTGCCGCAGTGAGTCCGAGAGATCGCTCTCCTGATCCTGTCACGGGCGATACCATGATCGCTTTGAAATATCGCCAGGCAAGTGGAGTCGGGATGGGATTTTCTTGGATGAATACAAGAGAAACATTAGCTATCGGCTGGTATAGTGCCATTGTGAACATCAAGGAACTTGAAGGCGAGCTCTCCTATGAAGAACTTATAAACTATAATGCACGACGCACCTACATCTCTCAAAATATGTCAAGCTATACCGCAATCCTCGGCCATTATGGTCTCTGGTACCGCATTCCCCATGCCATGAACCCGACCTTTACCTTGGTCACTAGAAACCCCGGTCATATACCTCTTAAAAATGTCGACTCCACCAAGCCTGATGGAACGCTTGCAGAAGAGTGGACTATGGGTTTTTCCTTGCATCCCCGAATAGGCGACGGAATCCTGAGTTGGAATAACGATATTGCAAGGATATCAGAACATCGAGAATCTATGAAAAGCAAGTTTTCATCATCTCTTGAGCTTAGTTTTGGGGGAAGTGGAACGACCGGAACATTCTCCCTTAGAGCCGGTGCCAATCGAGCAGGACTATCGCTTGGTATGGGAGTTAACATGGGAATTTTAAACTTTGATGTGGCTAACCAAGCTGTAGATTTTGGTGATGTCAATGACCGAATGGTCGAACGGCGCACTTCAGGAGTGCTTTCTGTAAACGTCCGTGAATTTTAGCGCATAACGGGGATAGTGTTTAGCCCCGTGCAGCTTCTTGAGAGGAATCTTTAAATTTGAAGCGTCTCATGAAGAAAATCCTTCCTTAAAGGAAATGCAGGACCTCTCCCTTCGGTAACAGCGGACCTCACTGAATTTTTTTTTTGGGGGGGGACACAAAGGCATCTAAATTCTAAATCTCGACTTTTAATCAGTCTGGCCTAGTGC
>CAIMVM010000202.1 GCA_903844895.1 uncultured Pseudomonadota bacterium | reverse complement strand
GTGGCAGCGCGTTGAGTAGTGTGAGGCGGGAGCCTTTTGAGAGAACGAATAAGCGACTTGAGGCGTAGTTACGACTATGACCCCGAATAACAGGTTGTCCAACAGAAGAAGATCAGTGGTACCCCGAAAAAAGGTTAGCGCAATTGATTAAAAACACTATTTCCGTCTCTTGTTAGAGACATAACAAGGATTTTTTTTCTTCTTGCCATTTCACATAACAGGAAAGTCAAGCATCTTCTTTAATTATTACCATCTCCCTAGCGGTTGGTAGAGACGTCAACGCCGGCCTTAGCATACTCCACCTCACCCCGGACCTTTTTTGATTTTTTTATTTAGTTCTAATTGCTACAGTTTTCTGGGCCTTGAGGCAGAAGAATGTCGCCCTGCCTTGTTCTTAATACTTTGTAGGAGGCTTCCGGCCATTTAGCCCCGTTGGTCGTAGACTTTAAACATAGACCTGGAGCAGCTAGCAATATCAGTCTCCTAAGTCACCCTGAAGACCCCGGCTATTTAGGGGAGATCGGACTGGACACTCACGTTCTAAGCCTAAATGCTTAAGATAGCGGGCTGGCTCACTGCGATTGATTATGCCGGCTACTATTAGCATCTCTCCCTTACAATACTGACACTCTTAATGCGAGCAGGTAAGTAAGCAAGCAAGACTCCACTCCATATGACAAAATGAGATTTGGTTGAGAAAGGATGGCGCATAGGTAATCTAGAAACGCCCCAGATGAGAAGAGAAGGCGGGAGGCTCCATCACCATAGGCCGTATTAACGTTAAGCTTTCTTGGCCTAACCCCACAATTTTGACGCGCACATGGGGCATAAGGGCTACGTGAGCTATAATCCATAAAGATTCTTAGGCGCCTCCTAGCCAAGGCCTTGATGGAAATAGTAGTGTTGCGAGAAAAACCGTTAATAGACAAATACCGATCAGCCAGGATGCCTCTTCCTAGTAATCAATCCCTGATCTGATCCTAGATACTTTCTGACCGTTATTAAGACCAAAGGCGATTCTACCGATAAGGAACGAAAAGGCGGCAATAATTGGGAATGTCATGCCCTCAAAAAAGACTGACACTAAGAGACGCCCCACCATCTCTCCTTCGTGGCCTAAGTATCGATGTTTTTTAAGAAGACTAAGAAATTTATCGCGGATCTCGAATAGGAGCTTTACTAGTTCTTCGTTGGCAATCGCTTCGAGACTTGAAAAGCAGAAAGTTTCAGCACTGTGTTGAATGATGCCTGAAATAGCGCCATCGTAGAATCGACTGAGCAGATATGGTTTTAAGTTCAGCACCTGAACTTCTTGCACTTGTCGCGCCTCAAAAAAAACTCTGCGCCTAGTTTTCTGTTAAACTCAGTTGCTGTAAAATAGGATTTATAGAACCCAATGGATTCTTTCAAATCCGGGTCTGCAATAAGTGTAATTATGAATGACCTTCTCTTAAATAGGCTCGTGTGCCCTGAGTGTAAAAGCAGTATGACATCCAAAAGCGATTTCTATATTTGCATTGGGTGTTCACAGACGTTTCCCACTTTAGAAGGCATGCCTTGGCTTATGGCTCATCCTGGACCTTCCTTAGGCGAGTGGAAAGACCAGTTTAAATTTTTGTTGTTTTCTTTGGATCGAGACGTCGAAGAAATAAAGAGAGATCTTCATTTGCCTGATTTGATGGCCTCTACTTTAAAGCGCTTGAGAAAACATCTTCAAGCTAAAGTTGAGCAACGAAAGCTTTTACATGAACTACTTGCACCGCTAAATATGAGTGATGCTGGCAGCTACGAACTCAGCATAGCAATGAAGGCAAAACTCCCTAGATCTCAAACACTGCTTGGTTATTACAACAATATTCACCGTGACTGGTGTTGGGGAGATGACGAGAATCTTGAAGGGCTTGCGTGCATTAAGGATTTGATAGGAGAAAAAAGGGAGTTAGGCAGGCTCCTGGTCGCAGGTGCTGGTAACTGTCGCCTTCTTTACGATGTTGCCGAGAATTACCACCCCTCCTTAGTGGTTGGCGTCGATATAAATCCTCTCCTATTTTTAGCCGCTAAAAAAATATTAATGGGTAAAACCGTAAGGCTCTACGAGTTCCCCATTGCTCCGATGGATATGGAGTCTTACTTCGCTCTTAGAAAATGCCGAGCCCCGAAAAAATATTCCGGAGAGTTAGAATTAATTTTCGCCGACACTATGAACCTACCATTTCAACCCGCTTCCTTTGACACGGTTCTTACACCTTGGCTTATTGATATCATCCCAGAAACACCAGATACGTTTTTTCCTAAACTCAATCAAATGCTGGAAATTGGTGGGCGGTGGCTTAATTTTGGATCTTTAGTCTATGATTATAAAAACCCCGCAAAAGACTATAGCAAAGAAGAGGTCCTTGAATTAATTGAAAAGTCCGGATTCGAGGTTGAATTTCAGTTTACCAGAAAAATTCCCTATATGCAGTCCCCGCTAAGTCACCACGGAAGACTGGAATCCGTCTTTTGTTTTTCAGCTAAAAAAGTTCGTGAAATCGAAGAACCTATTGTGGCATTTAAGACGTTGCCACCATGGCTCCAAAATTCTGAACTGCCAATTCCTGATTTGCCAGAATTCCAAACCCTAAAAAATATATATAAAATCCATTTGGAGGTTTTAGAAAGCATAGATGCTAAGACTTCTATGACTCAGATTGCCAAAGTTTTCGAGGGGAAATATGGGCTCACACCAACTGAGGCCCACGACTCCATCATGAAGTATCTGGTAAAAACCTTTCAAGAATTTAAAGCTGGAAGATGAAAACGGGGCAAGTAGACCTGTTACTCGTATGGTTCGAATTTAAGCTGCCTTTTATGGGAGGGGGCGGTAATACATCCCTCGACATGCTGACTGCCACTTAAAGTCATTCAAGTCGACTGAGTACAACTGCCGTCCTGCTAAAGCTTCATTTGAGGTTTTTTCTTTGTGGCTGTAGGGAAAGTGGTAAGAATCAAAACGCTCTTGGAGTACGCAAAGCTTTGCCAGTACATCTATCTCACTCCAAAACAAAATATGGTCATTAAACTCTTATTGGCAGCTTCCCATGAAACGCTGGACACAGCGGCTCCCGGAGGGCGATTGTCACATATTAAATCTCTTTAATCGAATCGAGGGTGCCTATGCTGCCTAAGAAGCCTGACTTCCGCCGCCAAGTCTTATGAGGGCGCGGCCGACTCGAGCCCATTTATTGGGCGCGCTCGTCTAAGATTTTTGTTGCGCGCTCAATCCTGAGGGTGATTCAGTCACTAAATCAAAATTTTGCTAGACCGCCCATAATGCTTTTTTTACGCCAACGCTAGCAGCTTGGGAAGCCACAGGAAAGTACCAGAAATAGTCCTGACTTTCTGAGTCACTCATCTTGAATGCAGATACTGCTTGACTTAATGAATCTAGCCACTAAACTCTTTCCATATTTTCAAAGATTCGTAAATGGCTCCGCTCACCCCAATAGGCGATTTTACTTATTAGGCCTCCAAATCCTGAGAAAGGTTATGATCTCTATTTATGGAAAAGAAAGGTTTAATGCTCTACCCTAGTCTTAGAATTCAAAAGTTTTCATTTATAGTGTCTTTGGCTTTGTTTTTCGGCTCAGATTTGGCATCTGCTGAATTCGCCTCTAATTCGAGACCTTCTCACTTTTTAAATTCTCAGACTATCGGCGATGGAATGGAAGTTTCCTACCTTGGAAATTTGGTATTTGCACTCGATAAAAATACCGATATTGGGACTCAAGGACTTACTTTCTTAGCCGGTCTTCCTAACCTATATCTCAAACATCGCATGTTTGATTTCGAGAATGGTTCCACAACCTTTAATACCTATCTTCTTCCATTCAGGCAGGGCATAACAAGGGAAGGCGGCTTGGGTTTTTACTATTCTGTCACTACCGGCCTTGAAGTCAGTCCTTCTTCAACGATCAATATAGGTGGCGGATCCGCCGGTTTTTTGGATAGGTCTCTCGCACTATCAGGCGAAGGTACCGCTTTAAATTTTTATCACTTAGACTTTTCCTACGACCTATTGATTTCGAACACTCTTTCCTTCAATTTTGGCACGTTGATTTTTCCATATCTTGACGTCGATCTGGAATCTGAGCTCATAGATGCCAAAATTTCAGGTTTTAATCCGGCTCTATCTGAGATCATTCCTTTTTTTGCAACCTTGACGTTTAGCCCAACTGATTCTTCTTTCAATTTAGAAGGTGGGGTTTGGGGAATTTCCCCAGGCAAGCAAGCAGGGCTCAGCCCCTATTTAAGTCTTTATTGGAGATTAAAATGAAATCTTTTTGGATTGCTATCGCCCTGATGGTCGCATGTTCTCGCTCTGAGGACAAGTCTGGCCTTGTTAAAGCTAGACTCTTTACATCCACTCCTTCAGGCTACAAGCTGGAAACGGTATCCTTTAAAACTTTAGAGTCTGCAGACAAACTTTCCAGCCCCCTTCTGGAGCTCAGAGGAAAAGCGGTACTGTCGGTTGAAGAAGATATTGAAGAAAAAATCTCAAGCAGCAATCCAGATAAGTTTTATACCAGCCGAGGCGGGATTGTTCGAGCGGACTATATTATAAAAGACGGCGTAGTCTATCCTAAGACCTTTTCAGACATGGCCAATCTTGCCATATTTTACAATTTTGAATTGACCTATACCTATTGGACCGAGAAACTTGGATTATCTGCCTCAGACTTTGGTCGCACGACCATCTACAACAACCCCACTATAAAGTTTACCTCAGATAGCATTTCAGGCTCCGTGGAGCCTAAATTTAACGCTTCCTTTGTTCAAGGCGTAAGAGATTTCTGGTTTTTCAAGGAATCTTCAAAGGCTGATATACCGATAAAGATGAATTTAGCAGTCCTTGCCCATGAGTTCACACACAGTATTTTTGATGTCTACTTTGGTGAAAAAAACGCTGACTTTTACGCGATGAAGGATAAAGATCAAGACGATGCGAACAGCCAGGCTACTTATGGGACACCTTATGATAATGATTTTTTGCTTTCAGCCCTTAATGAGGGACTAGCTGATTTTTTTGCTTGGCTTGTGACGGGAAGACCCGCTGAGCTTGGGGCTTCCATTGCCTCTATGGCACTTACTCGTGTCCCCCCAGTAAACTTTAAACTCTCCACCTATCAAGATGTATGTGGTGATAGCTTCTATTGCCTAGGGTCTGTTTTAAACTCAGCTCTGTATGAACTAGCCACCGCTGCAGATGGCATTGAAAGAGTACAACTCGGAAAATATGTACTTTCGGCCCTCAAAACCTTCCGCTTAGATTGGACTGCCGAAAAGGCTGATGTTTCTAATTCTTTCAACATGGATATGGATAAATTTCTGGAAAGAATTGTCGCTGAAGAACCGAATTCAGATAAAAAAGTAAAAATGTGTACCGTCTTTAAATCATGGTTTGATTCTATACAGGATAAAATATGCGATTAGTTTTTCTTTTCTTTTTTATTTTGGAAAGTAAGTTTGCCTCCGGAATACCCATGGATACCGCGCCGCTGGTGAGGGCGAGGTTCGGCTGGGAACTCGAGAGTAGAGAGCAGTCCGATGGCGACGACAAAGGATTTGTGAATTGGTCGGCATCGGGAGAGTATCCTTTTCAGGATTACCTATCTCTTGTCGGCTCCCTTCAATATTCCCCTGATGTCCATAACGATACAAATGAGTTTTCCATATACCAAAACCACCTAAAGTTGGGCATTGGATTGCAGGCTCACTATAGCTTCTGGCTTCGCTGGTTCTTGGATAATCAGGTGGTTTTAATTGAAGAGCAAATAAAATACCAATCCAGTTTAAGCAGTGAGTCCGTGCGCTCAGAGCTTATAGGATTTCAGTCGCGAGTTGGATTTGACTATCTTCTAGCGCGCAATATAGAAATTCGATTTTCTTACGGCCTTCAAAGTCGCAACGCAGACCAAAGACTTGACGGACTTAAAGGGCTGTTTCTCACTTATCGATTTTAATAACTACGATTGAAGCAGGGCATACGCGCCACAAACGCTATATCAACTATTTTGAATCAAGCGTTCAATACGATGATTTAAATAGGAGTAAGCTAAGGTTAAGTCTTTAAATATGGACTCATCTCCACCTCTATCGGGGTGGTATTTCTTCGCTAACTCGATATAGCGAGACCGTAAGGAGTGGGAGTCTGGAATATCGCTAAAGCCCATGCATTTTAAAGAGTCGAGATCTTTACGTGTAAGTCCTTCAAAGACAAAGCTGGATTTTGCTTCCTGTCGGCGACGCTTAAAGCCGTCCCGCATATGTTTTACATCTTCATTTGAGTAGCCACGGCTTGAAGAATCTTGGCTTGAAGAATCTTGGCTTGCGGCTCGGGCTTTAGCTTCGTTCAGCTCGTTTTCTTGATAAGACCAAAGCTTTTCTGTAAAGCCATACAGCAATATATATACTTGATCTAATCGACCAATGAGAAGCTTAGCTTCATGGCCTACATTCCTAAGAAAGGCCGCGAGGGATTCGCTGGCCAATTCTCTTGGAAGAGTCTCAGCAAACTTAAAGAAGTCTCCGTTCTCAAACGGCTCAGGCAATTCGAGAATGTGTTTTAAACTGGAATTTATCGAGAGAAGTTCGCCCCAAAGGTTTTTAGGAGTTATGGAAAAAGGCAAATTTAGAGTATTTCTATTGCGCCAACTCTCCTGAATGGCTCCCTTTACTTCTAAAACCAAATCACTCGCATAATAGCCTATTACTGCCATGGGCTCTATCTTAGAGGAAAAGGGTCCGACCTCATGGGACAAAGGAGGCCGAAACCAAGTTTGAGATCTCTCAGGAGCCAAAGTTCTCGGCAAGGCCCGCACCGATTGCTCCAAGGCTTTAAGGCGCGTACCTAACGACGTTAAAGCATCAGAATTACGCTGCTCAGGATCAACTAAACGTTCCCTAAGGAGTTTGATAAAGCGCGCACGGTGATGTTGAAGCTCCTCGACTTCCATAAGACAATTTTCCACAGAGCCTGCTGAAAGGATGGCCGGCGCGAACCAGTCTCCCCTTAAAAACGTGTCAGCATCCCGTGGCGGCCTAGTCATCCCATGTGTTCCTAAAATTTATACAAATACTTCAACTACCTTAACTACTTCAACCTCCTTCAACTATAGCACTATATTGACTTTTCTAGAAAGACTGGCGGATCTAAATTTTTCTGCACCTAAAACCCGCCATGTTTCACGTGATACCCCCTTGCCTAACCTGTTATTATTTAAAGAGATTGACCTTTTTTTAACCTTTCCGTTTGTGGGATTTTGCAATATCAGAAAGGCCCCTCTAGGTCGCAAGCAGGGTAAAATCATCTTAATTCCCTCCCCTCAATACTTTCATTAGGTATTCATTTGAGAGAAGGCAGGACATTCGCTTCTTTTCAATGCTTGTCCTTTTCTTTCTAGGTTCGTGATTTTTTAGCATATTTATTGTTAGTCT
>CAIMVM010000201.1 GCA_903844895.1 uncultured Pseudomonadota bacterium | reverse complement strand
GCTCTTGGCTGCGAATGAAACCATCTATCACAAACGAAAAATTAAAAGATATTTTCAGCCATGCCTTTTCCTGGGGGACATAGGTTTATGATTTCAAACCCTTGTGGCACATGCCGTTTCCGATTTTGGGGTACTCGCAGTGACTCATTGAGTTGAAGTCCGTTGACAAAGCGCAAATACTGTACTGACTTTTCGTCTCGGATGACGACCTCGTTAGTTCGACTTCCTGCCAATGAGAACTCTTCAAAGAGAAACTTGTGATCTCCTGGTTTGGCCCCAAGAATAAAAGACATGCCCTGACTCTTGAGATCTCTAATATGAGGGGCATTGGAGGATAGACCGTCTTCTGTAATGATGAGTTTAAGTCGAGGATGGTCTTCCTTTATTTTCTTAAGGATGCGAGCACTCGCGTTTCTTTCGCAGTCATTCTTAGATTCACCATCTTGCTTGATGATGGGTTCTGGACATAGGGGAATGACACTTTTTACATCAGGATGGATAAGCACACCCGCTACCATCTGGTGATAATAGCTGACCGTGCCGTCCTTTTGCTTTTTTTCCATGCAGCTGGGACAATGCACCTTGGGAGATGAAAAATATTCAGTACCATCAAGTGCTAGAAGATATCGCCTATCTCTAAAAGTGCACTGCTCCAATGTTTTGCCACGTTGAAGCTCATGAAAAACATCTTTATACCCGACTCTTAACTCATCAGGATCGACCTCGTCCAGGATCTCTCGCATGGACGTATCTGAGGGCATTTTTTGAATACCAAATAAGCTGCTCATGATTTTGGCATGGATGGTGCTTGAGCGATAGCTGTCTAAGGCTAACATTGAAGGAATCTTTAAAGTAAACATCGCAACCCCTGACATCACAGCATCTACAAGCGGAATCACAATATAAGTGTCGGGTTTCGCCTAAGTTGAGCCACCTGACTTCACCAAGGTTGAGCCGGATCGTCTAATGAGCTGATATTATTAATCATTAATCCATATTAGAGTCTCCATTCAAAGTAGCTCACAAATTTGTGAGTTGCATCTCACAAATTTGTGAGATACCATTCCTAAGTGAACCTTATGGGCCCTTGCGGAGTATTAAAATGAACTTTGAACGATCCATTGACAGGGATTCTGCAAACCAAATCCTAGACTTCTCGATGCCGTTTCTCCAGGTTTTGATTGGGCCGCGCCAAGTTGGAAAATCTACATTTGTTGAAGAAATAGTAAAGCGCTGGAAAGGCCATCTAATCATGGATACCGCAGACCGTGTTATCCCCCCAACCGCCGAATGGATTGAGTTTCTATGGCAACAGGCCCGCGAGAAAAAAGGTCCCGTTTTGTTAGCAATCGATGAAATTCAAAAAGTCAAAGGTTGGGCAGATGCCATAAAGCCGCTTTTTGACAGAGACCGAAACAGCGGAAGCCTGAGAGTACTTGTTACAGGCTCCGCAAGTCTTAGCATTCAAACAGGCCTGAGCGACTCACTTGCTGGCCGCTATGAACTCATTCGATATCCCCATTGGGGATATGACGATTGTAAAAAAGCATTTGGCTGGGACCTTTCGACATACCTAAAATTTGGAGGATACCCAGCGCCTTCTCGAATGATTTCAGAGGTGGAAAGATGGCAAAAATACATAAAAGACTCAATCGTAGAGCCTGTATTGGGACGAGATCTACAAAATCTTGTGAATCTGCAAAAGCCCGCTTTGCTAAAGCAACTCTTTGAACTTGTGATGGGCTATCCAGCACAGGAGATCTCTTACCAAAAGCTCCTCGGGCAATTACAAGACAGAGGCAACGCTGCAACTATCAAACATTATTTAAACGTTTTGGAAGGCGGCTTTCTTATTAAGGTTCTGGAAAAGTATTCGACAAAACCCCTTCTGACAAAATCATCGAGTCCAAAGATTTTGCCTTTGGCTCCTGCCCTCGTACATGCCTTTTCCGATCCAAATACCATTGACAAAGAGCCTGAATGGAAAGGTAGACTTTTAGAAACTGTCGTCGGAGCTCATCTTGACCGTCTTGGTGGCGAGGTTTTCTATTGGCGAGAAGGTAATGATGAGGTGGATTTTGTAGTCAAAAAAAATCGCATCATTATCGGCGTCGAAGTAAAGTCAGGTAGAAGAAAATCTGAACGGGGACTTATTAAATTTAAATCACGATTCCCGGAGGCAAAGACTTTACTTTTGGATTGGCATGCTTGCGAGAAATTCTTGTCAGAGAAGCCAAGTTTTGACTCTCTAGCCGTCCTTGCTGGCGCAGTGAGCTAGTTCCCGACTTTTCTATGACAAAACTGGTTTGTAGGCAAATCAAGCCTCTTTTGAAAGTATTGACCTTTACCCGCCATCAGCATAAATCTATGGCATCGGCATTTAAGAATCGCTTTCCTGGGTGATTTTGGACTTTAGAAAGTTCAAAACGTATGTTTTGCAGGTTTTGGAGGGTAGTCTATTCAGTTAAGACCACATGGACTTAGACTTTAAACAAAGCTCCGCCTTGGCCGTTGGGATCGCTAGCGTTTGATCGCTAGCTTTTGATCGCTAGCTTTTGATCGCCAAGCTTTGCTCAAAACCTAAGATAGGCTGGCCTAAACGAAGAAAAGCTTCTTACTAATTCTAAAGGACAAGCAACGCCAGCATTCGTCTGCCTCATAGCGCAGAAAAATGCCGCAATTAACGGCATACGCTGCAAATTCATACAGGCGGATATCAGGTGGTATATTTCGAAAAGAGGGTTGATTTGCCTGTTATGTGAAATGGCAAGAAGAAAATAAAATCCTATTTATGTCTCTAATCAGAGGCGAAAAAAACAGCTTGTTAATAGCTTGTACTACCGGTTTCGGGTACCACTGATCTACTTCTGTTGGACAACCTGTTGTTCGGGGTCGTAGTCGTAATTGCGCCTCAAGTTGCTTATTCGTTCTCTGAGAAGGTGCTCCCGCCTCACACTACCAAACGCGCTGCCACTCAAGATGGCGTCACAAGGGAAAAAACGGGTAGGGAGCAAAACATAGAGGTCCAAACGTTTTTGAAGAGATCTGGGTTGATCCGAATTCAAAACTCTGTTTTATGCGTAGGTTCCTACGGCATATTCTTTTCAATCTGACGCGAAGCGAGAATGGCCGCGCTGTGATATTTCAAGACATTTTAAATTGAGGTGAGCGAATTTTCATACAAAAAATTTCGAAAGGTCTTGATGTGTTGCACGGCAGGTCTTCTGTCCTATGCTTTAGGGCCGAAGGACGAATTTTTTTTGGGATATGTGGAACTTTTCTTCAAGTGGACATATCTTCTCATTTCTCATCTATTTTTGGTTTCTTACAAGTTCATGAAGTGCGAAGTCTTCTTGGCCCATAGTTTGCAATCTAGCTTTATGGCTTGGGTGAAGGTCTTTTCTAACAAGCGGTTCTTCGCAGTCTTCAAGATTCGATATAGTTCGCCAGCGGAAGAATTTCTTGTTAGCAAGTTTTAGTATTTCAAAGTCCTCATTTGTATCTCCGTATGCATAGATGTCGTGAAAGACGTTGAGATCATATTTCTTGCGAATTCGAGCTGCTTTTGTCGCTCCAGTGCAATCGCCACCGCGATACTGACCCGTAAAAACTCCATTTAACGATTCCAGTTCGGTGCAAATGAGGTCAATTTCCAATCTGTTGCACCAATCAGATAAGTAAAGGCTTAGCGATGCTGAAACCACAACTACAATATCACCCCGATTTTTATGCCACTCAATTCTTTCAATAGCCTTTGGTCTTACTAATTTGCCAAGATGATCGCGAGAGTATTTTTTTCCTATATTTAAAACATCGGTCTCTTTTTCTCCAAAAAAAACCAGCATAATCAGACTCCTTCGAAGAGGGCTGGCCGCAAGAAGATTCCATTTATAAGCTAAAATAAGCGGGCTTAAAATAGCAGCAGCAAATGCAAGTCGAGTACGGGGTATGGCGAAGCGAAGAAAAGGAGTGAAAGATTCTGAGTTTGTGATGGTCCCGTCAAAATCAAAGATGGCAAGACTTTGCAATATCCGCTCCCGTAAACGATTCAGTAAGAGTGATTGACGTGTTTCCAAAGTACAAGAGTTATTGCTGCGATATCAATCAAACTTTACAATTTTTGTGTGCATTTTTGGAAAGCTGGTAAGTCTTTTTCTCGCAAGTACCAACAGCCTTTTTTACTGAGCCCGTTCATCAGTGGATTTTCGGGACATAACTGTTTACATATCCCATCAGAAGCCGAAGAAGCTAGAAGAGCCCTGACGAGGGGGAGAGAGCAAGTTGTCGAGATGAGAGCGACAGAAAGCTGTCAAAGTAAACATCGCACCCCCTGACATCACAGCATCTACAAGCGGAATCACAATCCTTTTGGGATCGCGACTATCTGTAAGCTGCATAAACCGCTGGCGCAAATTCTCATTTAAAGCTTCAACCGAAAGGCGCCTACTAAAAACACAGTAGACGGAGCGAGGGTCTAAAAAGCTCTCTCCATCAGGTGCCTTCATAGAATGCCTGCCTCCCTGTAAACATGGGATTATTCTTACCCATATTTTGCCCGAAGATCAGAATCAGTATGAAAAGATTTTTTTAGAAAGTCCGGAAACCCTTGTCAAATGGGAGAACTGATTTTGGCCGGGAATTGCATGATTCTCATGTCTTCTGTTGGGATAAGAGACACCTTTCCATCAGAGGCTCTTATGGCCGTTTTTTGGCGTGACATTAGGAAAGGCTTGCGGGCTCTTTCTAAAAAAGGAGCATCAGATATCTTTTTAAGTGCTTTAAAAACAGACAACCTTAGGCTTCTGTGGCAAACAAAAATTATAGCGCAACGGTCTACTATGTTTTACGGTGATAGTGAATCAAGGGATTCGTTTTTTTGTAATGATAGAATACAGAGTGAAAAGAATGTTAGGTTTTAGGGAAGCTTTAGAAGAGTGCTTTTTTCAAACTTCATCAATTTTTGAGACTTTTATAGGACTAGATTAGAGAATCTGCAACAAGTGAGGTCGATATGACGCGTGTAATTAGGGCTCCAAGGGGCAAGACATTAAATACGAAAGGCTGGGTGCAGGAAGCAGCTCTGCGTATGCTCATGAATAATTTAGATCCTGAGGTGGCTGAAGATCCAGAAAACTTGGTAGTTTATGGTGGCACAGGAAAAGCAGCGCGAAATTGGGAGTCCTATGACAGTATCGTTGCAAGTTTAAAGAAACTTACGGATGAAGAAACCCTTCTCGTGCAATCTGGTAAGCCGGTGGCAGTCTTCAAAAGTCACAAGGATGCACCTAGGGTGCTTATTGCCAATTCCAACCTTGTCGGAAATTGGGCTCATTGGGATCACTTTCTCGAATTAGAGAAAAAAGGTCTTATGATGTACGGCCAGATGACCGCTGGATCTTGGATTTACATTGGAACACAAGGTATTTTGCAGGGGACTTATGAGACGTTTGCGGCTTGTGCTGATCAGCATTTTGGCGGGAGCCTTGCAGGTAGATTTGTTTATTCTGGCGGTCTTGGAGGAATGGGCGGGGCTCAACCACTCGCTGCAGTGATAGCAGGAGGGGTATTCCTAGGGGTAGATATTGATCCAGAAAGAATCCAAAAGCGTGTGGCCTCTCGCTACTTGGATAAGTTGGCGCCAGATCTTGCCACAGCCTTGGCTTGGGTGCGTGAAGCCCAATCCAAGAAAGTAGCTGTTTCGATTGGCCTTGTGGGGTTTGCGGGCGATGTCTTAAAAGAGTTATTAGCCCTAAACATGGTTCCGGATATTGTAACAGACCAGACCTCAGCCCATGACGAACTAAATGGATATATTCCGAACGGGCGGACTCTTTCAGAAGCTAGAACCTTACGCAAAGATCATCCGGAAATCTACAAGCGAGAGTCCTACCGAACGATGGCGGAGCATGTTGAAGCTATGGTTGAGGCTCAGAGGCGTGGGGCAAAAGTATTTGATTACGGTAACAACATCCGTGCTCAGGCTATTAAAGGTGGTTTTCAAGATGCCTTTCAAATTAAAGGATTTGTTCCTTTGTATATTCGACCTCTATTCTGCAGAGGATCAGGCCCCTTTAGGTGGGTGGCTCTCAGCGGGGACCCTAAAGATATCGAAGTCATAGATCAATCCTTGTTAGAAGCTTTTCCTGATGATATCAAGCTTGCCCGCTGGATGAAGGCCGCCAAAGAAAAAGTCGCCTTCCAAGGTCTTCCGGCACGGATTTGTTGGTTTGGCTATGGAGATCGCCTCAAAGCGGGGCTACTGATAAATCGTCTCGTTGCAGAAGGAAAGGTGTCGGCTCCTATTGTTATTGGCCGAGACCACTTGGACTGCGGATCTGTGGCGAGTCCTAATCGAGAAACAGAGGCCATGAAAGATGGCAGTGATGCTGTAGGAGACTGGCCGATTCTAAACTGTCTTGTCAATGCGGTGAATGGAGCGAGCTGGGTAAGCTTTCACCATGGAGGTGGCGTCGGGATAGGATACTCCCTTCATGCGGGAATGGTCATTGTTGCCGACGGGACTGATGCAGCCGCTAAACGCCTAGAAAGAGTTTTGACGAGTGATCCGGGCATGGGCGTGGTTCGCCACGTGGATGCTGGCTATGAAGAGGCTGAAGTGACAGCAAGAATCCAAGGTATTTCTATCCCCATGCTCAAAGAGGAATAGATCATGAACGTAAACTCCTATGATTTTTTAGATATCTTTAAAGACTTAACTTCTGAACAAAGGCTCGTTCAGGAGACAACTCGAAAGTTTGTAAAAGAAGAGTATCAGCCCCTTATTGAAGATGCTTTTGAGAGGGGAGTCTTTCCCAGTCATATCCCCAAAAGACTAGGCGAGCTTGGTCTCTTAGGGTCTACTCTCACGGGCTACGGGTGTGCGGGGCTGGATTCCATCTCCTACGGCCTCATCATGAAAGAGCTGGAACGAGGCGACTCGGGACTAAGAAGTTTTGCATCTGTGCAGGGAGCACTGGTGATGTATCCTTTGTTTACATTTGGATCGGATGCACAAAAAGAAAAATGGCTTCCGCAACTTGCAAGCGGATCGGCCATTGGGTGTTTTGGATTGACTGAGCCTAATTTTGGCTCCAACCCGGCTGGCATGCTTACAACTGCCACTAGAAAAAAGAATTCTTGGGTTCTTCACGGATCCAAAACTTGGATTACCTCAGCAACCGTAGCCGATGTAGCTGTAGTTTGGGCAAAAACGGAAGATGGAATCCGTGGCTTTTTAGTAGAAAAAGGGACACCAGGATTTAGCACTGCAGAGATCACTCGCAAGCTCTCTCTTCGGGCCTCGGTCACAGGATCTTTGTTTTTCGACCAGTGCGAAATCCCGTTAGAGAATCTTCTTCCTAAAACTGAAGGCCTTAAGAGTGCTTTGATGTGTCTCAATCAGGCCAGATTTGGCATTGCATGGGGTGCTTTAGGTGCCGGAGAAGACTGTTTAGAAGAAGCTACGAGCTATTCTCGAGATCGCATTATGTTTGATCGCCCCCTCTCCTCGTTTCAGTTGGTTCAGGCAAAGCTTGCTAAAATGGCGACAGATCTCTCCCTTGGAAACCTTGCTGCGTTTCAACTGGCACGCCTAAAAGATAATGGCTCGCTCCATCACTCTGCCGTTTCCATGGCCAAGCAAAACAACGTCAAAATTTCTTTAGAAACGGCTCGAACAGCTCGCGACATATTAGGGGCCAATGGCATTAGCTTAGAGTATCGATCTATGCGACACGCTTGCAATTTGGAGTCCGTCTACACCTATGAAGGTACCAACGATATTCACACTTTAATCGTGGGCCAGCAAGTTACGGGCACGGCTGCCTATCAGTAAATAGGAAACTCCATTTATGCCGCAGTTTTTGTTAAATTTGATGCTGTCAGCATCCCTCATTTCCGCAGCACTCTGGATTGCTAAAGCCAATCCGGTGCTAAGCGGATTTGTGATTTCTTAGCCTCTCTCCACATCAATAGTTCTAGCTCTTTCTAAGATTCAAGGAAATAACGTAGGCGATACTTTCGTCTTAGCAAAGAGTGTTTTTGTGGGCGTTCTACTTACACTTGGATTTTTTCTTCCTTTTTTGGTCGCTGAGAGGTTCAAGCTGTCATTTTGGTCGTGTTATGGTTTGGGTCTGTCTCTGCTCCTACTCAGTTTTTTAGTCCATCGCTGGATCATAAATCAATTTTTCAGGTAAATGGAAAACAACCTTTGAGTGCTTAACAGATGTGGGCTGTATTTATTTTTTAATTTGCCAGAATCTTCACGGACTTTCTTTGAAAGTGCCTGATCTTTTTAAAGGAGGAGGGCACTGCGCCAGCCATGATCTTTGTGTGATTGACGTGCGAATTTTTATTCTTTGGGCAACCGTTGCTTGCGCAGTTCCCGCGGCTTGCAAAGGCATGGGAACCTAACCCAAATAATGCGTTTGTTTTTTTAAATTAGCTGCTTAATCCATTGAAATAACCTCCAGCTTTTAGTTTCCGACAAGCAAAGCTGGAGGTACAAAAATATGCTTGTGAAGTTGATCGACAAAAGTGTATTGAAAATAAGCTTTGCGGATAAGCTGATGACGGCCGTATGGGGGCAAAATGCTTGCTAAAGTCTTCCAAGTCGATGTGGCTCAGTGTCAGTATTGTAAGTTTTTTGGGTTAGGCTCCACAGAAGGTTTTTACAAAAGCATGTCCACCTTGAAGGCCATTGTTATCGTCGCTAGTGGAGTAGTTAATGTCCATGGAGCCACAGTGGGACCTAGATTCTTAGATTTGGTGTCGATGGCCATCGCTCAAAATCAGGTTCTAACGCAATTTCTTGTTGAGAAAGAGCTCTTGCAGGCTTGCCATTCGGTTTCTGCCTTTCTCAATCGTTTTGCAATCAGAGTATCTGCACGGGCTCTTGAATACAAAAAGACTGGAGCCTTGCGCGCGCAATGCATCGCAAGTTATGGCGTGTAGGTGCAGCGGAAGCCGCTGGTGTCGTTGGCGGCCGATGTCGAATTGTTCAGGCCCGCCGTAAACAATCCAGCGGCCAACGTAAAGTTCCAACTGCCGCCGCGACGCGCGGTGCCGGAGGACGCACCGTATTGCTGGCCGGCATTTTGGGCGGAAGTGTACGAACCAGAGGGGGCAAACAAGAGTCGGTTTACGCCGCCCAAAGGGAAATTTGTGGTATTGCTGAATTCATCCCAACTCGCAGCAATGGCTGGGCTCACACCCAAGGAAGAATAGTTGTCGCTCATCCACTGCCAAATGTTGCCGCCAACATCCCAAACCACACTTCCATTGCTTAAGTTATACGTGCGCTTTTGCTCGGAACCAGCAGCAGGAGTTGCCCCCAATGCGCTCCATGCAGCCGAGGTGAAGCCCGTGTTGAGTGTTCCAAAGTATCCATCTGTATCATCCGTGCTGTTGGCGAGAGCACCCCCTGGTGTGCCGTCTGAGTGGCCACGGTTAAGAACCCCCGAGCCCACAGCACCACCACTCCAGTTAGAGGCAACGTTTTCGGCATTGCGGGCCACAACCTGCCATCGGGTATTGGAGATGAGTCCAAAGCCGGTGCCATTAGCACTGCAAGCCGCAGCTGCGTTGTCGCGAGTAATATTTACCCACGGCGTACCAGTTGCGGTGCTGGTTGCATAAGTAGAGCTGTTGTTGTCCTTGGCCGGATACTTCATCACACAAAAATCGCGACTGGGGTCGAGCGAAGCGGTGGCGTTGCCAATGGTGGCCAACACGCTTCCAAGGCCCGCGGTGCTGTTGCCCGGCACACCCACATAGCCCGAGGGGCAGCTTGCTGTATTTTGCACCGAGAAGGTGCGAGTGGCAACATTGCCCGCAGCATCGGTAGCAGTGATAAGGTAATTTACATAGGTATTGTTATTGTTAACGGAGGTGCTTTCCCATGCAGTTTCATCCAAAAGAGACACGAGGGAGGCCGCCGTACCTGTTCTATAGGGGGAATCGGATGTTGTGGGAAAGTCACTGACCGTGCTTGTCACTTTGCGATAAATGGTAACTGCAATGTTAGCAGCCGCGCTTTCGGTATCTGTAATGCGCCATTTAAGATTCCACGAACCGCCGCCTGCAATAGTTATGGCGTTGTTTCCCACGGCATCGCCCATGTCGTTCACCAGTCTTAACGCAGAAATTTGTGGAGCGTAACCGCTCACACTGCCACTTGGTGGCGGTGGATTATAGGCACAACGGAAGGATACAAACCATAGAGATGAGGGATTTAGTAAACTCGTTTCAAATAATCCCGCAAATGCCCCTTGCTGAAAGTAGCCGCCGCGCGCAATGCCGTCCCAGCCCGAAGTGGGCCCGTATACAGATCCTTGACCTTTCGTATTCAAATATTGCAAGCCACTCATGCCTAAATCACCAAAAATAAGATTGGTGGCTGCCGAAAAGGTGTTGGCTCCACTGGTGATAAATTCGGCGCGGAAGGGACTTGTTGCCGGAATCAGAGCCTCATCAGTGGTTGAAAGTCCGAGTGAACTGCGGTTGTCGCTAACGTATTCTAAAAGGTTCCCAGCCATATCCCAAAGCACAGCACCGTTACTTAAGCTGTGGGTGCGTTTTTGCTCGGTACCGGTTGCGGGCGAGGTTCCCAGTGTGTTCCAGGCTGCTGCCGACGTGTTGCCTGTAGCAAAGTAATAGTTGGCATCAAAACTTGAGCACATCAGATCGTTTCGCCCTGCTGACACGGCAAGGTTCCACGAATTTGTGGCGGCCTCGGTTCCAATGGCGTTGTCGGTATGTCCGCGATTCAGAACACCAGTCCCGATAGTGTTACCGCTCCAATTTGCGCCAGTAGTTGCGATGTCGCGCGCCGCTACCTGCCATTGTGTATTTGAAACGAGCTGATATCCGGCGCTAGCTGAAGTGTCTGGCATGGAGCCCAAATACTGCATCTGTTGGGTGCGACAGAGATTTACCGCATTGTCGCGGCTGATGTATGTCCAAGGTGCTCCTGAAAATCGACTTTCGGGGAGATATTTTATTTTTGTGTTGAATGTGGCAGGGTCGGTGTAGTCGTATGCATTTGCAGTGGCAAAAGATGGATTTGCTCCATTCCAAATGGGTTCAAAAAGGCCGCCCACAGAGCTTTGGGCCAAAGTCGTGCCGGCACTCATTGGCTTGGCTTCGTACTTCATGATGCAAAAATCGCGAGAAGGGTCGAGACTTGCGTTGCTGTTACCTACAGTGGCCGAGGCGTTCCCTAAACCAGCTGTCATATTGCCCGGCACGCCCACATACCCCGGAGGGCAGCTTTGGCTATTTTGCACCGAGAATGTACGGCTTGCCATGTTTCCTGAGGGATCAATGGCGGTGATAAGGTAATTCACATACGTGCTGTCATTGCGGGTGTATTGCCCTGTGCTGGAATCTTGCACCCATGCAGTTTCGTTCAGCAGCGAAGTTAATTTGTAGCCCGATTTGTAAATAGCGTCGCTGAGAACCGGAATATTAGTACTGGTGGAGGAAACCTTGCGGCGTATCTGCACAAAAATTTGATTGGCGGTGGTGCCCGTGTTTTCGGCGTCGGCAACAGTCCAGCCCAAATTCCAAAAGCCGCCTTCGCCAACTGTAATGGGAGGGTTTGTTGTTGCCACGCCCGCACTATCCAATCGACTCACACTGCTTACAGTGGGTGCGATGGTGTCGGAAGATCCAGAGTATGTAGGTGGCACGTAAGCGCAGCGGAAGCCAAGTCCGGGAGTAATGGTCGTCGATGAAATGGATAAATTTGCTGCGAACAGGCCGGAAGTCCCCCATGGACCACCACGACGTATTGCATTCCCGCTCCCCCCGGTTAGCATGCCAGCGTTCAGTATTTCCGAAAACTGCGTGCCATTATTGCCTAAGCTTCCGAAGATAAGGTTTGTGGTGGCAGAAAATCGGTTGGCACCGCTATTGAGATACGAGTAGGCCACATTAGTGTCCAGTATCCCAGTCTCGTCGACACTTGGAATACCAAGGTCACTTCGGCTATCACTCAGTATGTGAAACACATTGCCAGCCATATCCCAAATTGCATTCCCCGTGGAAAGCACAAAGCGTCGCCGCTGCGTCCAGCCCGTAGTGCCCGAGCTATTTTCGGATGCGCTATTACCAGTTCCGAAATAATCGGTGCTGCCACTGTCAGCCTTGGGGTTACTGAGAACTAATTGTGGAATCGGAGTAGGTGTTGTTGCCGGGTAGGCGTAAAAGCTTTGCCCATGCAAATCACTGTTGGTATTGGTTGCGTTGTCGCTGTGCCCACGCCACAAATACCCCGTGCCCACGGTGCCGCTGGTCCAGTTGGCACCGGTGGCTTCGAGGTTGCGAGCAATCACCTGCCACTCGGTGTTGGACATAAGTCTGAAGCCCCAAGTATTGTTGCTAAACGATGCGTAACAACCCGTGCCCGAGCAGTGGCCAAAAGCCTCGTTCAAGGCATTGCAGCGGTCGATGGCTTCGTCGCGCGTAATATTTACCCAAGGTGTGCTATCGGCACGGCTTTCGGGCCAGTAATTAGAAGCAATAGTGGGGGCAGTTCCCGTGATAAAGTCTTTATTACCGTCATAAACTTTCTCCCACGCCTGCTGGCCACCGTTGTTGCTGGTAGCAACTTTGGCTAGGTACTTCATCACACAAAAATCGCGAGTGGGGTCGTAACCCGCGTTGGTGCGCCCGGCGCGGGCATAACCCGTGGCGTCGGAGTTTGTGCCGTCGCCATTAAGGCCAAGGCCGTTTACGTCGGCATCGTCACTCCACTTACCCGGTACACCCACATATCCTGTGGGGCAGGCAAAACTCACAAAACTACGGGTGAGAGTTACGGCGTTGCCACTAGTATCGGTGTTTGTAACTGTGAGTGTGTGGCTATTTCCGCCTTCAGGCAGCAGAACTTTAACACTCAACCCCCCCCCCGAATCGCATGCAGATGACGCCACTTGCGCCCCCGAGCCAGAAACGGTTGCGCTCAAAGAGGCACCGAATTCGCACGTTCCCACAACTTCGTAATGAAGAGCCCGGGTCGTGCTTCCGCTTGCTGGGCTTGTGATGGTTAAATTGGGATTGGTACGATCACTCAAAATGCTGTAGGCCGCGGAGCTGGAATTTCCCGAGGGGTCGGTGGCTACGATAAGGTAATTAAAATATTTGTCGGCATCGATAGTTCCCGTTTGCGCCGACACCGAAGTTAATCCTGCACCTGAGGTATAGACTCCAGCAGATTCTGTTGCCGTTGAAGGGCTATTGGTAATGGTTCGATATACAATAACCGAGATATTGTTCGCCGAAGAAACGTTGTCAGTTAAATTCCAGCTCACACTAAACGGTTGGTTGGAACGATTAGGAAGCGAGGGATTTGCAGCAAAAGTAGAAATGACAGGGGCAGTTTCGTCAGGTATGGTGTTGCTGCGCACGGTGCCGTCGCAAGTGGTGTTGTCTGAGGGTGTACCCGATTCCAAACTAGCACGGTCGTATGTACAAACCGTGTAATAATAAGTAGTGCCTTCCGTGAGTCCGAGACTCTTAAGGTCTTGGTAGGTGCGAAGGGTATCGGGCGAATTGGTGAGCAGTTGTCCATCCGCAGAAGGGTTGGTGGCACTCGCAAAGGTACTTCCCGCCTTGCGATATACTTTATAACCTAAATTGTTCATGTTGTTGAGCGAATCTGAAGCATCGTAATATTGGTTGTCTGACGCGGCATTCCAGGAGAGCGTCACTTTTTTATTGGTGCTATCCCAAGAAGAACTGAGTGCCGATGAAAACGTGGGTGCCACAAGGTCAGACACGCGGAAAAGTTTTTTACCAGAGAGCAAGTTTGGAGTTTGAATATAGGATTGATTGCCCACGGAGTCGTAGGCTCTGGCATAGAAGTAATAGGAGCGTCCCGGGCTCAAGTTGCTTACCGTGCAGCTTGTGAGATGATCGGAGCAGTCGGATTGAACACATGCACAGGCTTTGAGAAAAGTGAGGCATGCTCCGTCGCTGGCTTGCCCATAGCTACATGTTGTGGTGTCGCCTGATACCGCGTAGATGTTGAAGCCACTATAATCGACCCAGATTGAAGGTGCAAACCACGTAACTGTAACTGCACCGTTCGAACCTGAGCGCGGACTCAGCGCTGCAACCGAAGTGATTCCCGCAAAACCTGCAGGTGGCGAGGTGTCGGGAATGTTTACTGCGAGAGCTGATGATGCTGCAATTTGAGAGCAGTTTGGTACCGGAGTGTAAGAGTCGCAGGCGTTGACCACAACCATCACGGTACTGTTACTGGTGAATGCAAAATCACTGGGAGTTATAGTAGTTCCCGTCGCATTTAACGATGCCGTTTTTGTAAGTAGGGTTACAGAACCGGGAGTGGTTGCATTCCAAACACTTACCAAATAGGTAGAAAGATCTGATGCACTCATATCCGGAGTGGTTGCCGCACTCCAGGTAATATCAATACGCGAATTCGTGGTGCTGTACAAAGCGGATTGTGCACCGGCAAATGTGGGTGGCGTGATATCGGTTGTGTTTGCGGCAAGATATGCAGTTGTGCTCGATTGATTGAGTGCTGCATCGCGTGCTTTTACACAGACACGGTACGCTGTGCGCTGGGTAAGGCCTGTGATGGTATATGAGGCAGTTGAACCTGAAGCGTAGGGGGCCGCCGGCTCGGTTCCTACAAGCGCTCCCGCTGTGCAGGGGTTGGTCGAAGAATCTGAGATGTAAATAGTGTAAGTCGTTGGCCCATTCAGACTGCATCCTACAGGAATATTTGTGCCGGTACATTCGGGAGCTATAGCTCCCCAACTTGCTACAAGTCTCGTATCAGAAGGCGAACCCGCGACCAACGAAGTGATACCACCTGCAAATGTCGGCGGAGTAAAATCAATCACCGCTTGACTACGGACCTGGCCATCACACTGAGTATTGTTTGAGGCATCAACGGCGCATACGCCATAGTAGTAGGTGAAACCTTCGGCGAGATTCGCAGCAGGATCGAGATACGACAAACTGCTCGCAGCAGGAATTAAGGTTCCGTCAGCAGCGGGGTTCGAGGCAGCAGCAAAGGTGCTGCCACTCTTGCGATAGATTTTGTAGGTAATAGCTGCGCCAGATTCGCTCGAATACTGGTTGTCGGTGGCTGCGGAGTAATTCACTAAAATTCCAGCAGGCGATGATTGCCAGGACACATTCAAACCAGAGGCGAAGGTGGGAGCAGAGACGTCGAGAGTTTGCGCATATTTTCGTCCCGTCCAAGGACTTAATACCGATGTAAGATTTCCTGCGGCGTCGTAGGCTCGTACATAATAATTGTAGGTGCGACGGGCGTCGAGGCCTGTTACAGTGCAAGAGGTTAGAGGATTTGTTGAGCATGCTGTAAGTTCGTTTGCACCACTTGCACTACAATAGCAATCTTTCACTAAAGTAAGATCCGAATCTGTAGTACCGTTTGTGGCAACGCTATAGATTTTAAAACCTCGGTAGTCCGACCAGTCAGATGGTGCGTTCCAAGAAACTAACAAATTACTGGTTCCTGCAACCGGAGCCACTGATGTGATGCCGGTAAAGCCCACAGGCGCCACAATGTCTGGCAACGTTACGCTTTTCGCTGTAGTCAATGTTGTACAGTTATCTGCTGCTGCATAGGAGCCTGTCGCCGCGTTGTCGCAGGCATTTACAACAGCGTAAACAGTATCAAGTGATGACATTACAAATCCAGTGGTGATGGAAATTCCAGAAGCAATACCCGAAAAGGAAACAGATTTTGTTAACGTGGTTGTGTTGGCGGGTGTAACACTATTTTTCCAGAGAGTAATCACATAGGAGCCCACATCGCCCGTCGCTGACGTAGCAGCATTCCAAGTAAGGCTTAGTGCCGACGTTGTGGTGCTATAAGAGATCGTTTGAACACCGTTAAAGGTTGGAGGCGTGATGTCGCGGGTTGTCTTTGCGAGAGAACTTGTTGTGGTAGAAATGTTCGACGAGGAGTCGCGGGCTTTGACGCACACTTTATAGTTGGTGCGCGGAGATAATCCCGTAACCGTATACGATACAGTATCGCCCAGAGTATAAGCTGAGGCCGCAATTTGCGCCAGGGCTGAAACACTCGAACTGCAAGGATCGCTTCCGTCAGATGTTTTGTAAACGAGATAATAACTTGGTCCGGAAGATACAACGCTTTCCGCGGCAACCGCTGTAAATTGTGCTACCAAGGTAGTGTC
This sequence comes from uncultured Pseudomonadota bacterium, assembly GCA_903844895.1. Taxonomy (GTDB): domain Bacteria; phylum Bdellovibrionota_B; class Oligoflexia; order Oligoflexales; family CAIMVM01; genus CAIMVM01. The sequence continues at coordinate 7,154 of CAIMVM010000201.1, read as the reverse complement.
ATCGGCACCCGAGGCCCCATTGTTTAAGGAGGTAATTCCACTGAACAATGGGGCGGTCAAATCCCCCGTGGCAACGCTGACTGAACTTGTGTTTTCACTAACATTGCCAGATGGATCTTTGTCACGCACAATAAAGTGATAGGTTGTGTTTTCAGCAAGAGCAGCACCCGATGCTGTTTGGGTTACGGTTAGAGTCGTGGCGGGATTTGTTTGGTCGCTCACAAGCTCTTCGCGTAGGAGAGTGTAATCATTAATATTCGTACCACCCACAGTACCGGACCTAATATAAATACGCCTATAAGCCACGGCGCCTTTGCTGGAATCCCAAGGTGCCGTGATCTGAGCGGTACCATTTGCCATTAGGGCAGCAGTCGCTCCCAAAGAAGTGGGAGCACCCCCGTCGGAGAGAGTTTTAGAAAGAACCACTCTATTGGTGTCGCATATACCGGCTGCTGAACATGCCCGAATGGCAACTGTGTACGTTAACTCGTCGCCAAGTCCTGTGATGATGGTCTCGAGAACACCTGACGATACGGTTACCGTTGGAGTCTGCGTAAAATCGAAATTAGTTGAAGAGACAGCACCAAGTTGGACCCACACTTTATAGGAAAATGCGCTTACACCACTCGATGCACCCCAGCCCACGCGCAGGGAACGCGCGCCCACAGCTGTTAAAGATGCTATCCCCGAAAAGCTGGGGGGGTTTACATTAAGCGTAGCGGCATCGATAGAACGTGTTCCCAGATATGTCACACCATTTACCATAGCATGACATGTGTATCTATAGGTTTTTCCTTCAGCGAGGCCTGAGTCGAGATACTGTGTGCTCACCCCAGCAACAAGGGAGGTAATGGCAACTCCATCTCGCAAGACTGTCATGGAGCTAGCGTTGGGTGGGAACGCAACAGTTAGCAAAACATTGGACGTATCGAGTGCAGATGCCGATACGCAACCCAAAAAGTCTCCTGCCGCTACCGTTGCAGACGATACAGTAACGGACTTCGTAATGGTATTGTTATCTTCGCGACCGTTTTTATCGTAGGCCCGGACTCCAAATTGCAAGCTTTGGCCAGGAGACAATCCCATCACAACAAAGGAGTTAGTAGAAGACTGAGCTACTGCAGCTACCACTCGAAAGTTAGCGCCCTGATAAACATTATATCCGGCTACGTTGGGGTTAACACTCTTGGCCCAGCTAACAGTCACCTGTCCTGAGATCACTGAGGTGGCGTCATAAATGCCTGAGAAATCAGATAGGCCGTCATCGGAGGAACAAAGCTCTTTCGTGTTTGTATCTGTGGTGTATCCATTGCTTTTGGCCCGAACCAAGAAACAACGAGTTTCATTCAAAGGAAAAGCATCAGTACGAACAAGAGTTTCGCTGCTAACAATAATCGGATCGGCTGAGAAGTTGTAAGACTCTCCAAGATTGGAACGACGCGAGTAAATCGAATATACAGTTCCACCGTCAGGCACGGCTGGCCAAGAAAGGGAGAAACTGCCGCTAGGAAGCACGCTTAAATTAGCAATTCCAGGGAAAGCGTAACTCTCACCCTTCGTATACGACACGCTAACAAGCTTGCTACATGAACTTAAGTTGAAAACAGCCAAGACTATAAAGGTAAACTGCTTAATGAATTTGTTGAGCGGGTATAAGGTCAATACAAGCTCATAAAGCAGCGCGAAACATCGCGTGCACGCAACTTTGAAAAATTTACGAGTATTGTTAATCACAATATTCAAAATACATCTCCGCATCAGTCAAGCCTCTCGTAAATTAAGCGGAAGCTTTTCCCAACTCCTATTATCGGGCAGTTTTAAAGAATTCTTTAGGGGATACCAAGGGAACCGGTATTGTAAGTTGACGTTCGCAAACTCTTCCACAAACTCTTCCACAAACTCTTCCACAAGCTTGACACCTAGTTATAGGGCGGCTGTGCTCTCATCAATATAGATGTTGATATTTAGGTTGGAAAATATTGCCAGAACCAAAAGTTTATGGAAAGATGGGACTTGAAGAGCTTATCGAATTGATTTCCTCAATTGTCACCCATAATAGGCGTGTTGTTGCAAAATCCCGATTCTGGAAAACTGCACGTCCGGGCTAAGTGGCGGAGTGAGTATGGCCCGATCAATTGGGCCATACTCCGATCCTGCATTCTGCAGTTTGGGAAGGCGTTCACATGAGGGCAAGCCTTTGGGTTAGCTGATGCCCACGATTTTGATCCGATTCCCTTCTAGTGCTTTTCAATCAGTACAACTTCGGCTTTATAAAAATTAACGCAAAAAGATGGCTTCCGAAGGTAACATCATGTTACGCATATCGTCGCCCAACTACTTGCACCCAGTTGAGGCCAAAAAGGTTTTGAGCGCTGCACTGTTGTTTAGTGTGACGGTGGTAGAAACGGGTGAAAACGTGCAGCCAACTTTGCTAGGAGTCACGGTGAACGTTCCACTGGGGAGACCAGTGAACATGTACGCGCCAGTTGCATCGGTTAGCGTTGTGAATGTTCCTGCTTTAACAGTAATTCCTGCTACGGCTGGCGTGATCGTTCCTGAGATTTGCGAAGATGGTGTAATACCACCAACAAATACGCTATTAAGAAGCTCGCCGGTGTCGCTGTAAAGTTCAAAAACACCTCCGCTGGCGCCAATCCAGGGCGCAGTAGCTGATTGCGAAAGAGCTCGACCAAAGACGCTACCGTTGATTCTAACCTCGGCGTTTGTGACTTCGGTTGCGCTCCAAGTGATAACAGAGCTACACAGGCCATTGCTGCCAAGGATACATGGGTTGGGTGACGCCGTAATGGTGCCTCGTGGGCGTTTCAAGGCACATGTGGAGCCAAAACAATTGTTTGTTTTTAGTGCTTCTGGCATCCATATGTCTAAGCTGCCTCTGGCAAAGGTAGAAGCAATTTTGCTTCCGTTGCCATAGAGATCGAGGGGGACGCCGTTGGCACCAATCCAAGGCGCGTCAAACGCTCCGCTTGGTGCCATGGCAGCCACGCTTCTGCCGATGCGAACTTCGACATTGGAAACTCCCGTGCTCCCCCACGTAATTTTGCTGGTGCATAGGTCTTGGTCGACAATGGAACACGTAGCAGGGGATGCTGTAATCCACCCGTTAGCAGAGTTTACGTCGGGTTGAGCCTTTACCTGAGTGTTGTTGTAGAACCGATTTTCTGTGTAAGAAATGTTTTTGTGCGTAACAGCTGTTTGCCCAGTGCCAGTGTAATCCCCTGCGACCTCTTTTCCCTTGGCACTTCCCCATGCTGTCAGATCGCGAAAATCGTTGTTTGCGATAGTAATGTTGCTATTCACACCTAAATAGGGATCGACGGTTGACCTGCCGGGAAATTCTAGTCCACCCACAATACACGGTGGCTGCTGATAACCATTAGTTCCTTTGCCGCAGTTGGTTTGGTCGTCGATAGATCCGTTAATAATTTCGTTGCTTTTAAATAGAACATTTGTTGTTGGCGTTTCGAACACAACTTGTCCGCCGCTCCAACCCACAAACGGAATGCGGTGATTATGATTAAATGTGTTCCCACGAATAACGCCACCTTTTGAGGTGTAAGAAATGTTTCCTTGATTATTGTTAAATACGTTTGAGATAAATGAGATGTTTTCGCTTTCTATGCTAGGGTATGTAGCTATAATCGCGTGCGATGGCATCCATAGCGCCATAAAGCTGGAGTTTGTGATAGTCGACTTTCGAACTGTAACGTTTTTTGAACCCTCAATCGAGAGTCCAAAGCTCTTTGAGTTGAGGATAGTAACGCTATCAACATCAACGTTGTGGGAACGGGCGATTTTGAGCAGAGGGTATCTTTTGTCGTCGGGAGGCACGAGAGTATTTGCGTCTTCCAGTTTCAAATTCCGTATTTTGATGCCGCCATCGGTTGGTTTACAATCACTCACCTCAAGAATTGGTTTTGCTGGTGTAAGACTGCTTCTACGGATCCCCGCATTTATGCCTGTCTTACCGAATATCAAAATAGGCCGATTGCAATTTTTGATAGTGAAAGAGCAGGTGCTACAAGCTATGTAGGCAGCTATTTGCACATTGCTCTCGGTTCCATTGTTTACTCGGTCAATACACTGACGCAACATGACTTCATTAGTGGCGACACAGGCCGTTGTTTGCGTGGGTGCAGCTAATGATAGTGACTCTTGGATAGCATCAATTGACGCCGAGTCCGTATTCGACGTTTTAGGGTTAGCTGAATTTTTTCCGTCAATGTCATTACTTTTACAACTCGCCAGAACCAACAAAGAAAATCCCAGAAAAAATAGGAACTGAACTTGATTTTTCACCATTAATCCTTTCAATAATTAACTATCATGTAAACGAACAAAACACCCAAAAGGTATAGCCCTAAGTTTGAATTTGTCTTGTCGTCAAAAAGAGTAAAAACATTAGTTTTTTTTACTCGGCTGCGACTTGGTATGCAACTATCCGGTGTCTTTGGTAAACTAACTTTCTGGTCAGACTTCCAGGCAGTTTATTAAGGATCCAAAAAAGCGAATTGCTTTGTATTTAAAGACACGCAATTGGGTGTTTTTAAATACAAAGCAATTCGTGAGCTAGGTTATTAGCCGCCTAGTTCATTGTTGTAAGCAAATACCTTGTGCAGGTTTTCAACGGCGGCAAGGCCGGTGTAGGTACCAGCGGCTATGCCAGAACCAGCAACTTCGTACGCCGTGAGTGTAATGGTTACTGGAGTTGCAGGAGCTGCAATGAGTCCGCGGGCAATGGCTTCGCTCACCAGAGCCAAAGAGGTCAACTCACGAACGCGATTTGGAGTGAATCGGTAGTCCTTGTTTGCTGTGCCGCCAAAAAGGTCGTCTTCGTATGCATTCAAAAGCGCAGCCGAGGAGTGACGGGCGAGAGCGCCATAGGGGCTATATGTGCCGCCGCCGTTGCCGCCGCCAAAGTCGAGGCCTGCAAGTACGCTGAGGTCTTCAAGCACGGGCGCGCTTTTGTTCTTTGCTCCTGGTTCTTGCCACGAAATTGCGGCAGTTGCTGCTTCGGCAGTTGCTGCTTCGGCAGTGATGCCTACGCCGTAGGTGTTCCAATTTTGGAACATGGTGGCTTCATAACTTGTCCCGCCTTGTCCCTTAACAGGTGCAGTTACGCCGCCATCCCATTCGCTTTCGTGATTTTTCCAGAAGCCTGGAGTGAGACCCCATGGAGTGTATTCGCGAACCATTCCCGCATCCACGGTGAGGTTGTTGGCGTTAGCTGCGAGCGTGATTACTGCAGACGCGCCTCCAGATGTGGCATCGGCATCGGAATCTTTTTCGTCGTTGAGGCCGACATCTTTTCCTGTAAAGGAGTAGCCAACAGGGGTAGTGAAGCCCACTGTATAGTTACCTGCGGCGAGATTGCTAAACAGGTAGTTGCCGTTTGCATCGGTTGTGGTTTCGCCAATTTTGTCTCCGGAGGTATTGTAAAGAGTAACCTTTGTGCCAGCAATTCCGGCTTCGGTGGCGTCTTGAATGCCGTTGCGGTTAAAATCTTCCCACACTTTGTCTCCTAGAGAGCCGTTGTTTACAATGCATGGAATAGGGCCGCAATATCGCGGAAACCGCCAGTGTAGGCGCCATTGGAGGCTACAGCGGCAGTGAGTGCGCCTGAGGTTGTGTCTACAGTGTACCATTCCGCTTTGCCAGTGCGGTGTCCGTAAAGTGTTGTGCCTGCAAAAGCTAGTTGCATGCTAAAGTTATCGGTTTTCTTGATAACATTGAATAACAAATTGCTACCATCGGAGGCAATAGTTGAAGTGCTATTGGGGGTGAGGTCAACTTTAAAGAAAGTTGCTACGCCGTTCCATGGAACAGTCCAGCCAAAGAGGTTACCTTCGCTGTCGATGGCAATGTCGCCAAACAAACTAACTTTGTCTGCGTTTGCAATTGGTTTTCCGGCGGTATCAACAAGGTTAAAGGTGTCGATTCTGGTAATTGTTTGAGTTGCTGCGTCAATCACGGCGCGCTTTAGAACCGATGTCTCGGACACTACGTACCAATAAGAGTCCGCAAAGAATGTTGCGTTGTCGAATTGCAAGGCTGGCTCGCGGTATCCCGTTGCCGGTTGAGCGCCTATGCTAACAGTGTTTGCATTCGCTGCGTTGTATTTTACATTACCAAGGCTTGTTGGGTCAGCGAGGTTGAGGAAGCGAAGATTGTTGCTGCTATCAACAAAATATAATGTGTTGGTGTCGTTATTCAAAGCAACCGCATTGCCATAATAAGGATTTTTAGGCGAGATGCCTGTGTCAAACACAAGGTTTGTTGCGCCATTTGAGGTGTCGTAATTGTAAATTCGAATTGAGGTTGTTGCATCGTCGGGGTTGCCCCATGCGCCGTCGCCGCCTGGATTAAGGCATGTAGCAATTCCTACAACAAAATTCGTTTTGCATGAATCATCGCCGCTTAAGCTAAAACCGGTACGTTGTAGCTAGGCGGGTGCAGCAGCTGTTTTTGCCGTTTTGTTGTGAGTGAAAGAATTGCAACCAACAACGCCAAATGCCAAATTCAATAGAGAAACCAAACTAAAGTGCGTACGCTTCATATCCCCTCCTTGGAGAAAAGTAATGCTTAAGACTCCAGTCTATCGAATTGAGCGCAAAAAAAATGAGGAAAAAATTTCCTAGAAGTCAATTTAGTGCTGATGTTTTGTGGGAACTATTGAGATTTGCTGATGCATTCCTCGGTCAGAAGACCTCGGGGGGGGGAAACTTAAATACTAGGGAGTGGCGACAAGTTTTTGACGCTAAAACTTCTATAATTTGACTTTTCGCTAAAGAAACGGATGAGATCAACCGATACGCTAGGATCTAAACAAAGCTGGTGCTTCAGTTTCAACACATTTTTTGCAAAGGATACACTGTGAAAGTTTTTAAAGAAATTAGCCCATTGGTGTTATTTGCCCTTTTTATGGGATGTGCGCCTGACCGGACGTCAATTGGAGCATTGGAGACCACAGGCAGCACGGGAAAACCCACCGACCCAGTAGCGGAAACAAGCGTACATCAGGCTCCCGCATCACTGGATCTAGTAACGTACACCCAGCCCACAGTAACAGCCAAGCCAGGCAGCGCCACAACATCTTCAGAAAATTGGACTTTAACTTGGGGAGGCTTTGCTGC
>CAIMVM010000200.1 GCA_903844895.1 uncultured Pseudomonadota bacterium | reverse complement strand
TGGCCTTTCCTTGGCCTTTCCTTGGCCTTTCCTTGGCTATTCTATCGAGGTTAATGGCTAATGGCTAATGGCTAGGGGCGCCTGAAGTCAATTCAGAAAACTCTGGCATGACATGCAAGCTAGTTAAGTCCCTATCGGTAGAGGCTAGAGCTTGCAAGTTTGGCGCGAGTTCAATAGCCTTTTTTAGGGCCGCAAGAGCCTTTTCATTCTTTCCCTTTAAGGCTTCTACACAGGCAAGATTGTAAAACGCATTTGCATCTCTGGGATTAAGCGCGGTGGCAACTGCAAAGGAAGTCATTGCTTTGTCAAGATTATTGAATTTGTAATAGAGAAGTCCGAGAGAATTAAAGTGCGAAGATTCCCTTGGATTTAACGAAATGGCATCAAAGTAGGAATTCTCAGACATTGAAAACCCTTTTAGCTCCTCTGAATACAGTGCGCCTTTTAAGGCGTGTAAAGAAGAATTGCCTGGGCAAATCTCAATCGCTTTTTCAAGAAACAATAGTCCGGCACTTGTAAACTTCTCGGACCGATAGTCGTCTATTATATTCAGCACCAATTCAGGGGTAGGATTTAGCGCAAGGGCCTTTAAAAAATGGGACTCGGCGAGCAATGCATTTTTTTTAAGCAACCATGCGTAGCCTAAAGTTTTAAAATCGGAAGATCTCATTAAAAGCTCACTACTGGGAGTAGCCGCTGTAGCTGGAGGAGTGTGGCCAGATTCTAGTAACTTTATTGCGTAGTCAGGATTGGTCGGAGAATTTAAGGTCAGTTCAAAAGCGAGTTCACGGGCCAACTGAATGTCACCACGGAAATTCTTGAGCCCTTCTTTTAGGGTTTTTCGAACCTTATCTGTTTGACCCTTTGTAGAGAAGTAACGGGCAGATACTATAGTAGTGTCAGGAGATGGACTTGACTTAGGCCAAACTATAACGTCTTTTTCGGCTATGGAACCCAAATTTTCATCACATAAGGTGGCACATAAGTTCATGGCTGCTAATCTCACGGATCTATTTTCATGGGACATAATGAGATGTATCCTTGCCACAGCCTCTTTAGAGCGGCCTGCGGCAAATAGAAACTTAATCTCAAATAGGTCAGCGCGCCAGTTTTCCTTAGGAAATGTTCCTTTAATTTTTTCTAAGATAGTTAAGGCTTTCTCATGTTGCTTTCCAAAGCTTAAAAGATTGGCCAGAGCTAAATATCCATAAGAATCCCCGCGAGACATTTCAAAAGACTGCCTAGCCATTCTTGCCGCAGAATCCAGAAGGTAGTTATTGTCTCCTTGACCTTGTGTTTTTAGTTTCAAATACAAAATGCTTAGAAGATAGGGCCATTTGGGGTCAGATGAGTTTAATTGAAACTTTCTAATTAGCTCATTGTCAGAATCTACAATTGCCGTGGAGCTTAATAATGAAAACTCTAGCTCTTCGAAAGTGCGGTCTCCAGTCAAACTAAGGTTAGCGTTCTTTAAAGTGAGTTCTTGGGTCTTTGCTGATTCTGAAAAAGTATTTGTTCCAGCTAAAGATGAAGATCCGGTCAGAAGAAGTGCGGTGAATAGAATGACCTTCATACTGATTAGGAATCGATGCGTCTGAAATTGGGAAGTGATAGTGATGCCTGCCAAGGATTCGCTTTTAATTTTTTTGATAAAATTATCCATAAGTAGATCACCTTCAACAACTTATCTATTCTCTCCACTCGGCTGTCCTTCGGAAAGACTTGACTTAAATGTTGTAAGAAACCGTAAACTCTGCGCTTTTTTGACTTTGTGGGAGATTTCTAAAAAACCGGATCCCTGCAAAGCTGGCTATAAGTCTCTTGCTGCCACGCACAAAAATCTTTCCAACCCTTCAATATTGCTGATGTTCGGTTTCAGGCTGTAACTCGTAGGACGTTAGATTCCGATGGGAAGAAAGTTCCTAGAGGATATTTGCCTATGTCGTTTATTAAATCCCATAGAAAGTTAGCTAAGCCGGTAGGTATCGGTGGCGTGCTTCTTGCCATAGTCTTCCTCGCGATCCACTCCAAGAAGATCACAATTGGATTTAGGAATGCTGTAGCGGATTCTAATGACTTCAGCACGGCATCGCCCATGTCAGAGGCGGAACGCCGTTCTGAGGCGAATATTGTGCTTACAGTGGATTCTATACTGTCGGTTATTCAGGGCTACTACGTAGATCAGTCTCGTGTCGATAGCCTCAATTTAATTAAGATTGGGGAGTCAGTATTAAAACGCTTTCCAGGCATTACTTATGAGGCCACAAAATCCGGCACTAAGATCTCTTTGAATGGGGTGACCGATCAGATTCCCCGTCCTGACAAATCCGCGTATTCGGACCTCTTGTCATGGATTGTGAATATTGAAAAGTTTTTTGGAAAGTCACAGCCCAATCTCAAGCCATTTTCGTTCTCTCGAAGTCTACTTCTGACCTTGGATGCTCATTCCGCATATTTAACTCCTGAAGACTACCTAGATTTGAAGCAGGGTACAGAGGGGGTTTTCGGGGGGCTCGGAGTTATGGTGGGTATGCGAGATTCTGTTTTAACTGTGATCAAGCCTATTCCTTATAGTCCAGCAGCCAAATCGGGTATCAAAAGAAGAGACAAAATACTTTCCATTGATGGCCACAAAACTTTTGGTGCTACTTTAGATCACCTTATAGATGTGATGCGAGGAGCGCCTGGAACCGAAGTCAAGCTGCACCTTCTCCGGGATGGAGCGTTGACATCTGAAGCGATTGCACTCAGACGTGAGGTGATTCAGGTAGAATCTGTGACTTCTGAAGTATTGGCGTTGCCTAACGGAAATGTATTGCATTTAACTATTGACTCTTTCTCAAGTCGCACAGCTACTCAAGTTGCTGAAGCGATGCAGCATTTTAAGAGACATAACCCAGGGCGAAAAGCGATGGTCTTAGACCTTAGGTCTAATCCTGGTGGACTATTGGATCAAGCCGTAGCAGTCGTCGATCAGTTTGTAGATTCTGGGGTGATTGTCGCAACTAAAGGGCGACGTGAAGAGACAGAACTGGTTACCAGTGGCGAACATGATATCTATATTCCGCTGGTAGTCTTAATCAATGGTGAGTCTGCTTCTGCCAGTGAAATCGTAGCTGGTGCGCTTCAGGATCACAACCGAGCGCTTGTTGTGGGGCAGAAATCTTTTGGAAAAGGATCTGTTCAGACTGTATTTGAGCTTCCTGGAGACTCTGCGGTTAAAATTACCATAGCTCGATATTACACACCAAATGGAAGAAGTATTCAAAGCTTTGGTGTTGTGCCTGATGTAGCCATAAATCCAGTCGAAAAAACAAAATTCAATTCTAATATTCTTCCAGTAAGCCGGTATCGTTCCGAGGCATTTTTGGACCAGCATCTTCAAAACGATGACAAATCAAAATCACTATGGTCACGGAGCGCCTTTGAGGGATTCTATTTAAGCAATGAAAAAGATGAGTTTTCTACTAGCACAGTTGATCAGGAGCTTGAGTTTTCAAAGGCTTTATTCTCTAAAGCTTTTGAACATGAATTTCAGGACCAGGTGAAATTTAGGGCGTCACATTTTTCATCGGCTTTGGCTGGAGACATCAATGCATGGTTAGTTAAGAGCAGCAACGAAGTTTACAGCTGGCTAGATGATAAATTTCAAGTTAATTGGAAAGATGGCTCTCTAGATTCAAGCCACTTAGAATTCACAGCAGTTCAGGTTGGTGAAGCATTTCCAGGACGGGATTTGGATATAAGATTTACGACATCTAATCGAGGTCGTGAAGCCAGTGGACGAGTCTCGGTATTTGTCCGAGGGGAGTTAGGGGTAGAAGCAGAGAAGCTTCTAGGAAAAATTGAACCAAATACTAGGTTGACAGATCGAGTCCCGGTATCACTTCCAAGCAATTTTACAGAAAAAGCAGCATTCTTTGACGTAGGTTTAGCGGTCAATGGAGATCCTGTTGAATCTACTATCGTTCGTATACCGGTGCGCATTGAAGAGCGAGGCTATTCATTTGCTCGAGTAAATGTCGATTTAGAAAAAGATAAAGTCGGATCTATGGTTGAGGATTCTCGCTTTCTCCCGAAGTCGATGCTGGCCGTAAATTTGATTAATGATTCTATAGTTAAAATGTCAAACGTCGACGTCTATATCGGAAACTTAGCAGGGCAACAGGCAGATCTTTCTGACTTTAAGAGACGAATACCGGAGATTCCCGCCAGAAGTCAAATTAAGCTTCTATTTCCCTTACAAGTAGCAGCCAAAACTCAAGCCAAGGATTTAGAGTTTGGGGTAAAAATTGATTCACCAGATCTACGACGTCCCTATCAGGATATATTTCGAGTTCCGCTAGAGTCGTGGAAGAAAAATAAACCCGGCGCCTCAAACGCCCTTTCTCACTGAGATGGTCTTATGAATGAGAAAAAAATATTAGTAGTGATTTCGAAACCTCAAGATTGGTGGTTAGTGCCAGTTCTAGAGCAGCTTTCTTTGGACCTACCCATTAAAGTAGCCGGCTTGATTCCGCCATCTCTCACTGCGTTTTCCCAGCTTCAGGTGGACTTTTGCTTTTTTCATGAAGATTCTCGGATGGCCGGTTATTTACCAAATTTAGACTCCATTTTTGATGATGTGGGATTAGTGATTGCTACAGATAATTCCTCCATTGCCTCTTTTCAAGCATGTCGTCTAGCCTCCAAATACTCGTTGCCTTTTTTAGTTTTTTATTCAGGGGTTCAGTATCAATATAGTGAAGCAAGAATTAATTCCAGAGCTATTAAATTTGATATTAATTTGCACGCAAAAAAGTTTGTGACATTTTCAGAACGCTCTCGTTCGGTTCTTTTAGACGAAGGGGTTGATGACTCTAAAATATTGGTATCCTCGCCATCAGTTGCTGCGGTTAAACTAAATGGTAATGGCCTCAAATTTAGAAGCTACTTTGGGATTCCAGCTGAAAGAGATCTTGTCATCTATCATGATCTGTTTGAAGCTGGTCGAGGTAATGAAACAGTTATAGAAGCTGCTAAGCTTTCTCAATCCGTTAAGTATGGCCATCAGGCACCCATATGGATTATGGCGGGAAGTGGTTCAAATGCAGCAAATCTAAAACTTTCTGCTTCTAGGCTTGGATTGCAAGGGACAACTTTGTTCTTGGAGCAAGACCTCAGGCCATTTGTAAAAGATATGATATCCGCGGCAGATTTTTACATTCCAAGCTTGGTTGAAGATCATGAAATGCTGGTGCCTTTCTTAGGATATGCTCAGCAAGCTTTTGTTGAGGGCGCTGAAATCATTTTGTCTCCCGAAGGACATCAGGCCGAAATTGTAAAAGAGCTCAAGTTGAGAACTACTGGTACGGGAGCAGAGAGTCTTGTAGCAAGCCTTAATACATTGGCAACCCTACGTGGGCTTGATGATAGAACCAATCAGATCAGACATAAATTAGTAGTGGAAGGGGAGTCATCTCGAATTGTGCTCAAGATGCTCTTAAGATCCTATATACAAAGTGAGGTGCCTATTCATAACTTTGAAGCCATCCTGTCTCAAATTGAGGAACTTATTCCCAAAGGCCGCCATTTGGATGCGATTACCATGCTTGATGATCTCTTGCTCAAAGTTAATGTTACTGACCGACAAAAAGCTCAGGTGTGGCGACTTAAAGGGGACCTTGAGGTAGCTATGGGGGACTTTGATAACGGATCTTCCTCCTATGAGCGAGCCCTGTCCTATGACAGAAATTGTACAGATGCCTATATAGGTCTTGGTGTTATCTCCCTTCGAAGCAAAGCAAGTGATGAAGCATTGACTTTCTTTAGTAAGGCTCATGCCATTGATCCTACAAAACAAAAAGTAGCGGTCGGGATGGCTAATGCTTGCGCTGATGGGGGGCTTCTGTCTGAAGCTATTTGGTGGATAGAAAAATCACTGGGGATGCCAGGCTCGGATTTTTCTGCAACGGCGGCGATTAATCGAATTTCTTCGATAATGCCCGATCGAAAACAAGCTAGAAAGTTTTTAGAACGCGCTTATGAGACCATGGGAGACCATCCAAGCATCATGATGGGCCTAGGACGTGCTTACCTTGAAGAAGGGAAATTCGACCAAGGAAATGCACTTATTAAGCTTGCTTTAGACAAAACTGCAGCTTAAACACAACTTACATTTGGATCGGCCTCTCGAGTGAGGCTATTCTTCAAGAGATCTCCACCAAATAGTGGGTTACTAAGGAAATCGGCGCGATTTCCAGGTTTTCTTTGATTCCACTAATAACCTGAATTATGGCAACGACATATTTTTTTATGAATTTTTTGGAGATCTGCAGCGGGCCGATTTTATTAGCCGTGCGCATTTACTCCCTTCGATCAACCATGGCCTCTGCAGGCTCGTTGATTTTAGGAAAATACGGACTTTTTCTATTTCTGCTTCGTTCATTTCACAGAATGCAGACAAACCGGAGCAAGGTGTTTGGTGGGTGAGTGCAGGCAGCACGCCTTTGGTGCCCCCTAGGATATTTTCTAAAATTCAGAACCTTACCGCTTGAGACTTCGTAATGTTGGAATTTCAGAAACCAGCCAAGCATTTAGGAAGTGCTGCTTTCAAAGTATATCGCTAAATCTTAGCGCCCGCCGACAGCGATCCATTTATGCTCAAAATAGCATCTAATTATAGGATATCAGATCCGTACGTGAGATTTCATCTTAAAGTTATGGAACCAAATATGGGGGCTATTTTAGAAGGAGCATTTGATCAAGTGCCGCTTTCTACAATGCCGGTGCTTGACTCACATTTGGGACTTCAGTTTGAGGCAATGCTTCTTCAAAATTGTCCCCTATTGTTGCAAATGTTGCAAATGTTGCAAATGTTGCAAAAGTTGCAAAAGTTGCAAAAGTTGCAAAAGTTGCAAAAGTTGCAAATGGTAGGTTTTTCACTAATCGATATCGTGCGTAGCGGTCCTTATAGCCAGATGAAAAACACAACCCAACTAGGAAGACAAATCGACTACAGAACTTAGGTGGGAATTTGAGGAAAGCCTGGATGCCTTCGCCATGGAAAGCATCCAGGCTGCTAAGGATTAAAACGTGATGTTTTCGCTAATTCCTGTAGAGCCAAATCCGCCAAGTCGTTTGCCACCTACTAAAAGGTTATCAATTCTTGCGACCATATTAAGCACAAGCTGCGCAATACGGTCCCCCCGTTGAATAGCAAAATCTTGTGATCCGGTGTTCCAAAGCAATACACATATCTCATCTGGATAATCAGCATCAACAGTGCCCACTGCATTGGAAAGAGTAATTCCAAACTTAGCGGCTAAACCGCTTCGAGCGCGAATTTGAAGCTCTGGAATAAGTCCCTGAGATTCAAACCTATTATGGACTGTATCAATCCAAGTGCCCGTAGGAACGCGAGCGTGCTTACCGGCAGGAATTACCAAATCAATGGCGCTCTTTAAATCAGCGCCAGCACTAGAAGCAGTTCCATAAGCTGGAAGCAGTTCTTCATTTCCAGGAGCAGTACGAAGTGTAATCATGGTCAGATCCTTCTATGTTTTTTTCTTTGTAAACTAAAATGAAAAAAATTCCCACCAGCCTTCATCAGGCTAATGGGAATCCATTTCTATGCGCATATAAAAGCAATAGATTTTTTGGCCTATTTTGCTGGCGCTTGTTCTAAAGCTTCTTTTCTAGACAATTTGATGCGTCCCTGACGGTCGATTTCGATGACTTTAACCATCACTTCATCGCCTTCTTTGATGACATCTGTAACTCTCTCAACTCTATAGTCAGCAAGTTGGGAGATATGGCAAAGTCCTTCCGTTCCTTGACGAATTTCAATGAAAGCACCAAAATCTACAACTCTTTTGACTTTGCCAAGATAGACTTCACCAACTTCAGGATCCGTCGTTAAATTTCTGATCATGGTTTTGGCTGCTTCAGCAGAAAGGGTGTCTGGTGCAGCAATATTGATAATACCGTTGTCGTCAATATCAATTTTCACGCCAGTTTCAGCTACGATTCTCTTAATGTTTTTGCCGCCTGAGCCAATGACATCACGAATCTTATCGGGATTAACTTTTAATTTGAATATTTGAGGCGCAAACTTGCTAAGTGCAGCAGGCACAGTAATGGCTTCCGCCATCTTCCCAAGAATATGCTTTCGTCCTTCTTTTGCTTGTTGCAATGCTTCGGAAAGTATCTGCTTGGAGAGTCCACCTATTTTGATATCCATCTGAAGGGCTGTTATGCCTTTTTCTGTTCCACAAACCTTAAAGTCCATGTCACCAAGATGATCTTCATCCCCTAAGATGTCGGAAAGTACCGCGTATTTATCACCCTCTTTGATAAGCCCCATTGCAATTCCAGCAACGGGCTCTTTAATGGGTACACCCGCGTGGAGAAGAGCCATGGATCCTGAACACACTGTGGCCATGGAGGAGGAGCCGTTGGATTCCAATACCTCAGCAACTACTCGCACGACGTAGCCAAATTCATTTTCAGTAGGCATCACTTGTTCTAAAGCTCGGCGAGCCAAAGCACCATGCCCAATTTCTCGGCGACCTAAAGATCTTGCCATTCTTGCTTCGCCTACGGAGAACGAAGGGAAGTTGTAATGGAGCATGAATCTTTCATTGTTGTCGGCATTGTAGAGAGTCTCGGAACGCAGACGGTCATCGGCAGCGCCCAGGGTTACCGTTGCAAGTGCTTGAGTCTCGCCACGCGTGAATAAAGACGAACCGTGGGGTTTAAAGAGTAAACCTACTTCACAAGCGATGGGACGGATCTGATTGAGTTTACGTCCATCGATACGGACTCTTTCGTCTAATACCATTGCTCTCATGTGGGAGTAAGTGAGATCTTCAAAGGCCTGAGCAAGGACTTTACTCGCGGCGTCCTGGCCCTCAGGATTAAGTTCTTTGATCAGATTGGATTTGATCTCTGCGAGACTTTTTTGACGATCCAGCTTTACTGGTTTAGCCATGGCTGTTTTGACCAAGGCAGCAGCAAAGTCGTTGACCTTCTTGGCAATGTCGACCGGTGTTGACATTGGGGTGTATTCCATTTTTGGCTTACCAAGCTCTTTGCGGATGCTGTCTTGCATAGCAAAAATAGGTTCCATAGACTTTTGTGCAAACTCAATAGCAGAAATCATTTGCTCTTCACTTAGGAACTTAGCACCAGCTTCAACCATGAGGACAGCATCTGGTCGGCAGGCAATCATCAAATCAAGCTCTGTCATTTGATCTTCTGGAGGATCAATGATGAAGTTTCCGTTTTCCAGTCCGATCGATAAACAAGCGACGGGACCATTAAATGGAATATCTGAAATTACTAAAGCGCAAGAAGCACCGATGGCAGCAAGTGGTTGCGGGCTAAATCCTTTTTCATAGGAGACCACAGTCGCGGAAATGACGACTTCATTATAAAATCCTTCTGGGAAACAAGGACGAAGGGGCCTATCAATGACTCGAGCGGAAAGGATTTCATGATCGCCAGGTCGAGCTTCACGCTTTCTATAGCCACCTGGGATTCTGCCAGCTGCATAGATCTTTTCGACATACTCCACGCCCAAGGGGAAAAAGTCTTGCCCAGGCTTAACGCTTGTCGAAGCACATGCGGTAACTAGAACTTGTGTTCCCCCCGACGTGACCATGACTGAGCCATTAGCTTGTTTTGCAAACTTATTAAATTCAAATTTGATGGTGCGATTTCCAACTAACACTTCACGAACTACTGACATAGGTTTTCCTTAATTATGGCTGTACAAAAGCCAATTGCGTAGACTTATATAAATCTACGCAATAGGGTATCAGCGATTTAATTTGTAACCAAGATAAATATAAGTACTTAGCTTTGAGAACTTTGAAAATATTATTTTCTGATTCCTAAAGTGACAATAAGGGACTTATAAGTAGGCTCATCATTTCTTTTAAGATAATCCAAAAGGCGACGGCGGCGACCAACGATTTTTAGAAGTCCGGTGCGGCTATGGTGATCTTTTGGGTTTTTTGTAAAATGATCTTTTAGGTAATCAAGACGGGCTGAAAGAAGTGCAATTTGCACCTGTGGGGAAGCCGTGTCTTTTTCATTAATACGAAACTTTTCGACGATAGCTGACTTTGTCTTTACATCAAACATAGAAACTCCCAATTTAAATAGATAGTTACCAAGTGTTTTTCCCTTAACCCTAGTAGCACCTTAGAGTCTTCATTTTTCGCAAAGAGATCCGGTACTTGGGAGAAGTCCTAGATCCGCGGGCAAAGAACTACGGAGCCTAAAAGAGTCAGAAGGATTCACCTCTTGAGGGCCCGACTGTAATCATGGAAAGAGATAAATGCAAGAGAATATAGGGGGCTACAGTCGCTTTAGATTTTATAGATTTTAAAGTTGATTTAATAAAATTCTATGATATTAATAGAAAGTCAGCCCGTCTGATTGATCCCTAAGCAACGAGGGGTCCTCAAATCCAGATTCCAGGCGGAAATCAATCGAGGTGAAAAGTGATGTTTAAAGTTGGTGATAAAGCAGTTTATCCAGCCCACGGTGTTGCCGAAGTGGCAAGCATTGAGTCAAAAGATATGGGAGGGATGAGGGTCGACTTCTATGTGCTGAAGTTTTTAGCAACAGGGACGACTCTGATGGTTCCTACTAAGTCTTCGGAACGAGCAGGTTTAAGGGGCATCGTAAGTACTGACGGAATATCTAACATCTATTCCATTTTAAGCACCCCTCATAAAGTCGCCCAGCGAGCGTGGAATCGAAGATTCCGAGAGTTCAATGAAAAGCTAAAAGCTAGCATGATTGAAGATGTGGCTGAAGTTTTAAGGGACCTTTGGACCCTGCAATCTACAAAAGAGCTATCTTTCGGTGAGAAGCAAATGCTTGAGAAGGCAATGGAATTGATTGTTTCCGAGATATCGGCATCTCGCGGAGTATCGCTGGCTGATGCCCAGGTGGAAATAAGAAACAAATTAGTGAGCCTTCATTAAGAAACGCTCCTGTAGAGACTCTCTTTCAAAGACTCTCATTTAAAGGCTCTCATTTAAAGGCTCTCATTAAAAAAGCTTCAGTTAAACTCTGGAGCTTTTTTAATGGGAGAAAGCTTATCTAGGAATGCGAATTCACTTAAGACATAGCTTCTCAATTTTAAAAACCATGTTAGAAGTCTTAATGGAAAGCTCCAATATTCAACGAGATGCTGAGTAATTCGTCTGGCTTTTTCCTTTCATAGTATACCGCGAAAGCTTGCAAGGAATAGAAGATGCCTCGGATTGTGTGCCATTACTTGCTTGGGAGCTAAATGAAGAGACAAAAGCCTGGGAACAAAACACTAATTTTATTGAACTCCCCTAGCAAGTAAGGACATAGTATACCAGCAGGAGGAAGACAGGTGACTAAGATTGTGAATGTCAATGCTGTGAGTTTAGATGGGTACATTTCGCTCAAGAAGTACGAGACGGATTCGGAAAGAATTGCCTATGGACTAAGTTCTTTAGCGGACCAGGAACATCTCAAACAGCTATTGATGGGCTCCTCAGCAGTAATTACTGGGTCTACATCCCTTATTTCGGCGGGCAAAACCTGGGGGATTCAAAATATCAGGGGGGACTTAGTCGAATGGTATGTGTTTACTAATAAGGGACTCCCTGAAAGTCTTCCGTTTTGGAGCGAAACCGGACCGCGAACCCTGGTTACTTCCAGGACCCGCGGAATCAGCTCCGAGCAGGAAGACTTTGCGTTGCAGCGGGGGGTTTCAGTTTTCTATTATGAAAATGACCCAGCTCGGGAGCTCTATGCCCACTTAAAGTCTAAAAAACTAGATCAGGTCTTGTTGTTCGGGGGCGGGCAAATCAATCAGTTGTTTTTTGCGGCAAAATTGGTTTTTGGCGTAGAACTTACTATTTGCCCAGTTATCTTGGGGTCTTCAGAGGCATCTAAGTATGTCGTTGCAAACTTACCCTCACCAGCAAAGCTAAAGCTGATCACTTCCCAGGCGAGGGGGGATCATGTATTCTTATCTTATAGGATTGAAGAATAAGTCTTTGTAATGAGGAGACACCCTTTTGGGTATTCGGATTCGAACGAATATGGCCTCTCTTGTGGCTCAGCGGCATTTTGGTGAAAACCAAACGGCTTCGACTCGTACTATGGAGAAGTTGGCTTCGGGTTATAGAATCAATCGCGCAGCAGATGATGCCGCTGGTCTAGCCATTTCAGAAACGTTAAAGGCTGACGTAAGATCTTTGGATCAAGCGAGGAGAAACGCCGGCGACGCCATTGCTATGATTCAGGTGGGAGAAGGATCACTGGATGAAATCAGCAACATTTTAGTGCGCTTGCGAGAGGTTTCTATTCAAGCTGCTTCCGACACGTTGGGGCCAAAGGAGCGCGGCTATTTAAATATGGAATACTTTCAATTGAAAGACGAAATTGAACGTATTGCTCTATCTACAGAATTCAATGGCACGAGACTTTTGGCAGGCCCTTCCCAAGTTCCCGAAGAACTATTCAAAAATCACAACGAGTTCCCGCTGGAGATCCAAGTCGATAAAAATTATTTCCCTACCGTTGACTCCCTAGAACAAAGAAATCCACTTGATATCATTCGAGTACCATTTGAAAAGTTAAATGCGCGATTAGATGGAGAAGGATCTTTGGGAATTGGCTCTTCGGTAAACGAAGAAGGCAGTCGAGTCGATACCAAACACTATGCCCAACTTTCTATTGAGAGAGTCGATCAAGCTATGCAGAAAGTGGCTAGCTACAGGTCGGTTTTAGGTGCCATTCAAAACCGTCTTACTTCTACGGAGCGAAATCTTTCGATAAGATCGGAAGGCCTAACCGCCGCTCGCAGCCGAATTCTTGACGCAGATTTTGCGAAAGAAACTGCGGAATTTACTCAATATAACATAATGAGACAGGCAGGCGCTTCCGTGCTTTCAAATTCCGGCCAGCTTCCAGAGATCGCGCTCAAATTGCTGCAAAACTAAATTTAAAGATTTAATAGCTGTCTTTCTTCATTTATTTTGACGTCAAAAAAATGGCTTTTTTTGATTAAGGCGTAATCTAATTGACGCTTTTTTTGACACCGAGCAGATACTGCAGTCATGCACGCATTGAAAAGAGTATTGAGGTTTTTGCCTCTGGTAAAAAGTCTGAAAAATCAACTGATGAAATTTATACCTATCCGTCTGAAATGTGGCCTAACCATTGCAAGGTCTATTCATATGTGAGGAGGTCAATATGCTGAATGGTATCTATACTCCAATGTCTGGTGCTTTAGCCCAAGAAAAAGTGATGGACATTATTGCGAACAATCTAGCAAACATAAATACTGTCGGCTATAAGTCCGAGAACGTTACATTTAAGGTCTTAGAGCCAGAACCACAGAAGTACTATAAAGATCCCCTGCCTCCTGCAAATTACAAAATCGATTTTGAAAAACTCATGCCCTTACGAGGAAACGAGATCAATTATGTAGAGGTCTCGGGAGTAGATAGAGACCTCAGTCAAGGGCCCGCCCAGAAAACAGACAACCCTCTTGACTTGATGATTGAAGGCAAAGGCTATTTTTCCGTAAACACACCTGATGGCATGCGCTATTCGAGGGATGGAAGTCTTTCTCTAAACGAAGATGGGCTTGTTTCAGACAAGTTCGGCAATCCCATTCTAGGGGAAAAGGGTGTCATACTTGCCCGAGACGGCTTTCAGGTAAATGCCAGGGGTGAAGTCCTATTAGATGGCAAGATTGCAGATAGAATCAAGCTTGTCACATTTGCGGATGATCACAAACTAGAGAAAGTCGGTAACAACCACTATTTTTGGTCAGGTAGTGACGACCAAATTAAGCCAGCTGAGGAATCCAGAATCAAACAAGGATTTCTAGAAGGCTCCAATGTAAATCCCATTAAGAATCTCACGTCGATGATTATCGCCCATAGATCTTATGAAGCCTATCAAAAGAGCATCAAAAATATGGATTCCATGATGGAAAAATCAGCCAATCAAATCGGAGTTGTACGTGCTTAAAGTGCTAAGTTTTATGACTTTAACTACACAAAATAGGAGAAATATATGATTCGCTCTCTTCACACGGCATCCACAGGAATGGAAGCGCAGCAAACAAATATTGATACAATTGCTAACAACTTAGCTAACGTAAATACATCAGCTTTTAAGCGCTCTCGTGCCAATTTTCATGATCTGCTATATCAAAACATTCGGGCTCCTGGTCAGAGCTCTTCTACTGGCACTGTAGTTCCAAGCGGAATTCAAATAGGAAGTGGATCGAAGCTCTCCAGCGTGGACAAGATGTTTACTCAGGGCGCAATTCAAGTCACAAACAATGAAATGGATATGATGGTGGAAGGGCAGGGATTCTTTAGGGCGCAACGAGATGACGGAACCACCCTTTACACGCGTGATGGCCACTTTTCAAAAGACGACACGGGCAGAATTGTTACTGCCGATGGCTATCCTGTTCTTCCGGAAATCACCATTCCTTCTGGAGCCGATAGCTTTCACGTAGGCCATGATGGTATCGTTACAGTAAAAATTGCCGGTGAAACTCAAGAAATTGGCCAGGTTCAAGTCGCCAACTTTTTAAATCCAGCAGGTCTCGTCTCTACAGGTGGCAACTACTATGTGACTTCAAGGGCAAGCGGAGAAGCCATTGTAGGGGTTCCAGGTCAAAACGGCCTAGGGCGCATCGCCCAGGCGCAGCTTGAGTCTTCAAACGTGAATATCGTGGAAGAAATGGTCAATATGATCACAGGTCAAAGAGCCTACGAAATCAATTCAAAAGTGATTCAAACAGGTGATCAAATGCTCCAAACTACAAACAATATGAGATAGAATGACTAGAAATTTCCTCTTCTTTGCTTGTTTTTTTCTGTCTCTCTCAGCTTTGGCCGAGGGTGTCCAGATTCGTCTCTTTCAGAATGCCCATGTCGCCACCGAGAGATATATTTTTTCACAGATATCTACTTGCAGCGGTGATGAAGCGATTTGCAATGTCGTACGAACTATAGATGTTGCCGCGTCGCCCCAGCCCGGGACTATTAAATACTTAAATATAAATGAGCTTAAGCAGGTACTTCAAGAAGAAGGAATGGGAGTTGACCCAAAATCCGCCCCCTTTGAGTTCGTTGGCACTGTCGTGGCAATTGAACGCATTTCTTACATGATAGAGAGTGAGGCGATCAAGCAAAAGATAGAAGATCAGATCTCAGAATGGATTCCCAATTCTGCTTTGCAGCGCTGGAATGTTTCAATGAGCCTAAATTCCAAATCAGTTAGTGTCACATCCGAGGAGTGGGTAGCCAAGGTGGTTGGCTTTGAACAATTTCGAAGTGAGCTTCTTCGCTCTAGGACGCCCTTTGTTCGGCGTATTCAAATTCGGATTTCGCCACTTACGGGTGAGTCGTCAGGGATAAATGTATGGGGTACGATCCGATTTACACCAGAATTTAAACTGCTTTCTTTCGCAAACGGTTTGGAAAAAGGTGCGATTATCTCAGATGCAGATATTACAGAATCTTGGGTTGGATTTGCCCAATATATGGAAGGGGCTCCAAGGGATCGATCCGCGGTAGTAGGAAAACGCATGAAGGTTGCTGCAAGGCCAAGCGCAATTGTGCGTTTTGGAATTTTCGAGGAGCAACCTTTAGTAAATCGAGGCGATGACGTACAAATCAGGCTTCTGGATGGATCTATTGAGATGGAGTCACGAGGTAAATCGTTTCAAACCGGTACGCTGGGCCAAACTATAGATGTCGAGTTGGAAGGTACTAAAAAGAAGGTTCGCTCTAAAGTCGTCGCCCAAGGAAAGGTAGAGGTGAGCTTATGAAAATATTATGCGTTTTTTTCGTTGTGCTAGGCTGCCAGACTGCGCAGGTTGCCCGGCCGATACCTCCAGCTGCGATGCTCTCCAAATCTGCTCCAAAGTCAGCTCCGGTAGCAAAGAATCAGCAAAATCTCTTTGTCGAAAAAAGAGCTATTGAGTTCCAGAAGAGTGAAATTGACGCAAGCGGTAGCTTGTTTCATCCAAACAATCCGCACGCACACCTATTTGGAGCTAAACTACCACTTTCGGTTGGGGGCTATGTAACAGTTAAAGTTGTCCCCATTGCCCAAGGCGCGGAACAACAAAAAGTGAATTCCAGTTCTAGCGATTCTAAAGTAGCTGGAGACGCTCTTACTCAGGAGCTTCTGGCAGCAATGCCTAACCTTGGCGGCGACGAAACTAGCAAAAATGTCATGTCAGAAATCCCCATGGAGATTACATCTATTTCTCCAACAGGGGACCTTAGTGTCAAAGCTTCCAGAACGTCTCAGGTGGAAGGGAATGCAAAATACCTAAGCGTCGAAGCTGTCATACCAGGGCGAGTTGCGGGTGCCAATACAGAATTTTCAACTAAAGACTTGAGAAGGATTCAGTTCCATGAAGAGGGGGCTGAGTCAATTCGCAGATCCAACGATTCTTGGCTCGACGAATACTCGCTTAGATATAGCGGATTTTCAGAAACGGCATCTAAGAATGCAAGGCAGCTTGCCGAAGATAAGCGACGTTTAGATGACGTTAGGACGCGCCTCGACAATCGCATCAAAGCATTTTCTAGTGAGCGCACTAAAATGACTGAAGAACGAGCTAAGATCTTCCAAGATGCTAGCGACAAAGAGTCGAAAATTGCAGAAGCTAGCAAGAAAATCAGTGATCGTGAAAAAGAAATTGAAGCTCTTAAATCTCAGTTGCAAGATGAACAGAAAAAGCGCGAAGAAATAGAGGCTAAATTAGTTGCAGATGAAAAGTCTAAATCTGGAGATCAACCGGCAAGTACAGGCGATTCTTCCAAGGATCCTTCCGCAAATGATAAGCAACCTAAAATAGCGGATGCAAAGGCGGCAAAAAATGTTGAAAAGAAGTAGTATTTTAGTCGTTCTGGGACTTGTGGTTGTGTCCTCTCATTTATTTGGTGCGCCCGTTCGAATCAAAGACGCCGCTTCCATTCGTGGGGTCCGCTCCAACCAGCTAGTGGGGTATGGGCTTGTGGTTGGGCTTCAAGGAACCGGAGATAGTTCAGCCTCTCTTACCACTAACTCTGCAGTAACTAATATGGTTAAGAATCTCGGTCTTGAGGTTGCCGGGCCTCTGCAGGCTAACGGCTCCATGGCCGGCGTGATTATCACAGCAGAACTGCCTCCCTTTGCGCGCTCTGGCGAGAAGATCGACGTCAAAATTTCAACGATTGGGGAGGCTAAAAGTCTTGCGGGGGGGACCTTACTTTTGTCACCCTTAAAGTCTGGAGATGGCCAGGTTTATGCCTTTGCCCAAGGGGCGGTAGTTGTTGGTCAAGCAGATGGGAAAGGGGCTCGGGTATTAACGGTAGCTCAGGTGCCAGGAGGAGGGGTGATTGAACGAGAATTTGCACCTACTTTTGTGGTTGAAAACACCTTCAAGTTAGTTCTGGGCTATCCTGACTTTTCAAACTCTACCAGAGTGGCAGAGACAGTGAATACGGAGCTTTCCGGCTTCTTTGCTAAGGCTGTAGATCCCGGATTGGTAACTATCACAATTCCCCCGTTGTATGTTGATAACCCTATAGAGTTTGTCGCGAAGATTCAGAGCCTAAGAGTGGATCTTGATATCAAGGCGATGGTGACCATTGATGAGCGAACAGGGACAATTATAATGGGGGATAGTGTAACTATTAAGCCAGTGACGATTTCACATGGAAATCTCACAGTTAAGGTTGAAGACAAGAAGTCTAATAAAGGCGAAAAAAACGTCGCTAGAGACTCAGTTGTGGATTTAAAGGGAACTACCGTCGGCGACATAGTTAAGTCTCTTAATTCGATGGGGGCTCGTCCCAATGATATTATCGGCATTATGAAAGCACTTAGTTCCTCTGGCGCGCTTCAGGCTGAATTGAAATTTTTATGAGGATATTATGGAAATAGGTTTAGGAAAACAGTTCAATGCCAATCGTTACTCGGGAGTTAACGGAGTATCCAAAGAGGACTCGGAAAAGCTTGCCATTAAGAAAGCTGCTCAAGATTTTGAGGCTGTTTTTTTGGGGATTCTCACCAAGTCTATGCGCGAATCTGTGCAAAAAAGTGACTTGATGGGCGATGGTAATGCGGAAGGTATGTATCAAAGCATGTTGGATACTGAATATACTAAGCAAATGGCAAATCAGAATTTTACAGGCCTCGCAAAGTCCATTGAAGAACAACTCCTCCGCACTCGTGCATCGGGTCTTTCCGAAATTAGGCAAGCTGCAATTTCTGCCGACCAGGTAAAAACTAAGGGAATACAGGCATATGGCCTTGGGCGATAGACTTAAGTTGCAACTAGAGCGACAATGGAGAAAACATAAGGAGACTTCCAATGGATGTGAAGGTCCGAAATAGTGGCACTAAAAATTCTGGAACTATTCTCAGCGCAGACGTGGCCGGAACTGAGTCGGAGTCAAAGTCAAAGGTTTCTAGCTCCCTCAAGCCCAGCACAAACGTAAGTGCTGTGGGAGTCAATGTTTCTGACAAGGCCAAGGAAAATGCTGCAGCTCGTCAAAAAGCCTTTGATATTGCGAAAAATACGGATCCCATCAGACATGATCGTGTTGCGGATCTTAAGGCCCAGATTGCGGCTGGCACCTATCAAGCTGATCCTGAAAAAATTGCACATGGTATGTTGAGAGAAGCGATTAAAGATCGGGTTTCAAGCCAAGAGACTTAAGGGGTGAGACATGAAAAATTCTTTTTCTTTTGGTAGTTGGCTGACAACAGTTCAAGATGCATCCCGAAAACTGACCTTGAACTTAAGCGACTTCTTGGTTGTGTTGGAAGAGGAAGAATCTATTATTGTGGAGCACTCCATTGCCCAATATGAGCCAATAGTAGCGCGTAAAGAAGAAATTAGTCGTCAATTTTCTGATCTATATGACATCCTTTTTAATGCAGCAAGCAAGCTTTTAGAACAGTGTAGGGAAAAAGGAATGGAAGAGGCTCCAGGAGAGACTCTCTCTTCGATGCGGGCTATGGCTTTTAAGTATTGGGCCATGTCTTCTTTTGAAGTAAAGGCCTTCGAGAGATCTGTCGTAGATTTTACCCTATCTGAATACTCCAAAGTTACAGATCAATTGCTTGCTTTGCAGATTGCGGTAAAACCTAGAATAGAACGAAATGTGATTTTGATGAGCAAGCTCTTGGAGAGTCATCGAGAGAGCTATCTGTTTTGGCGAGATTTGCTATCTCGAGAATCAAGTGGGTACAATTCTCAAGGACAAAAAAAGAAGTCCCATTCCTTGTCGTACTTTGTAACAAAGGCGTAAATTATGGCGAGCTTAAGTCATTCCCTAAATATCGGTAGCGAGTCGCTTATGTCGAATCGTCAGGGAATCGATACGACGGCTCATAACATCGCCAATGCGCAAACTGAAGGCTACAGTCGTCAAGATGTAAATCTAGCGCAAAAGAATCCCCTATCAAGAAATGGACTCGTCATTGGTGACGGCGTTTACGTAGGCTCGATCAAGAGGGCGCACGATCAGTTTATCGAAAGACAGGTGACTAAAGCGACCACTAAGAATGGTTATTCAGATAAGTTGTATGATAACCTCCAAGACTTTCAATTGATATTTAGTCCCGAGCTTGAATCTACTGTATCGGAGGAAATGTCAGGTTTTTTTGGAGCTCTCCAGTCTCTTAGCAGTACTCCTGACGATTTGACCGCCAGAACCGTACTTGTGGATCAGGCTAACAACGTATCCGCATCATTCAGGCGCGTAGACAGTGAAATCAAAGAAAAAAGAGCTTCCATAAATGATACCATTGCCGCTCGCACCCTGGAGATCAACGATATTACTGGGCAGATTGCGAAGCTCAACGTTTCCATTCAAGCTATGGAATTGACTCCGGATGCATCGGCAAATGATTTGCGAGATCAGCAGGATCGGCTCGTTTCCAAGCTGTCTTCTATTATGGACGTATCTTATTACCAAGACAAAGATGGCATGATGTGTTTAAGAGGTCCGGGCGAAACTCTGCTAGTGGACCGAAGATTTGCAAGTACCATGGAATGCCAAATTAATAGAGATGACGGAGGCATGTTTCGAGTGGTCAATACCGAGCCTGGTGGCGGCAAATCTTGGGATGTGACGGATAAATTCAAGAGCGGTGAGGTAAAAGCTCTCCTTTATGTGAGAGATGACGTAGCTAAGCCTCTTTTAAATAAAAATAATGAGTTAGCAACTGTATTTATAAAAAGCGTAAATGACATCCATCAAGAAGGCTTTGGGCTCAACCAATTTGCCGATTCCATAGGTCGTGGATTTTTTGAAAATGTGAGAGACCCCGCAAACGCCGCCGGGGAAATCGAAATTTCCAAATTGATTCAATCTTCGACAGACGCGATTTCAGTGGCAAGCTCTCCCAATGCCCGTGGTGATAATGTCATTGCGAACGAACTTCTTGGTCTCAAGTCGAAAAAGTTGATGGAAAATGGAAATGCTTCATTTAATGACTACTATGCAAACTTTGTCGGGGTACTTGGGACTGAGGTTGTAAGATCGAGTCACGCCAGAGATACAGACAAAATTATGCTTGCTGAGCTTAAAGGACGAAAGGAAATGATTTCGGGCGTCTCCTTGGACGAGGAAGCCGCGAATATGATTAAGTGGCAGACCGCGTTTACTGCATCTTCTAAGGTGATTACGACTGTGGATGAAATGTTCGACACCATTTTAAATATGAAACGCTGAGGTAGCCATTGAGGGTTTCTGAAAAACAACGTTATGCAATCGCCACAGAGCGCATGGAGTTGGCTAAAAGGCGAAATACCGACGCTATGGAAGTTATTTCGTCTCAAAAGCGCATCAATAGGCTTGAAGATGATCCCGTAGGTGTGACCAAAATTATTAGGGGTCGCCAGTCTGTTCGAAATTTGAAAGATTATTTGAATAATATTGGATTCTCCAAGGGCTTTGTGGAAGTGTCAGAGGCAGCTATTGCTGGTATCAGCGATCGACTGCAGCGGGCACATGAGATTTCTGTCGGGATGGCCAATGACACTTACGGCCCCGACTCGCGTTTAGCGGTTTCACGGGAAGTGAAGGAAATTATTGATGAAGTCGTAAACCTTGGAAACTCAAACTTTAACAATCGCTATGTATTTTCTGGGTTTAGAAATGATTCTCCAGCTATTTCCAAGGAAGGTAATTTTTTAGGCGATGACGGAGCCATTTTTACAGAAGTTGCCGATGGCAAATTTAGACAGATTAATTTGGAAGGTCGCACTCTGTTTGAGGCAACTCCCGAAGAACAAAAGGCAGGGCACTTTGCGATGGTTACTTCGCTTGAGCTTCTTAAGGATGCTCTTGAAGGTAATGATAAGGTCGGAATTACCCGCGCAGTAGATGAGATTAAGTTCCATCTTGAGAAGGCTGCCTCGATTCAAGCCAATATAGGCGCCACTTGGGCGGCCCTGAATGCTACGGAAAGCCGCATTGAAGTTCAACGTGATCACCAAATAGACAGCGTTAGCAAGGTAGAAGATGCTGACATTTATGAGGCGACCAGCGACTATAAAAGAATGGAAACAGCGCTTCAAAGCACTCTTATGGCCTCGAATAAGCTTCTTCAG
This sequence comes from uncultured Pseudomonadota bacterium, assembly GCA_903844895.1. Classification (GTDB taxonomy): domain Bacteria; phylum Bdellovibrionota_B; class Oligoflexia; order Oligoflexales; family CAIMVM01; genus CAIMVM01. The sequence continues at coordinate 7,817 of CAIMVM010000200.1, read as the reverse complement.
CCTTCCCTCCTTAATTTTTTGCAATAGCCCTGCCGTTATGAATTGGGTTGAAATTCCTCTTTCTATGCAGTAAAACACGCGCAATTGAACCAGGTATGGTTAAAGCTGCCGAGGAGGGCTCTTCATTGTTAGTTCTAACAAGAAAAATTGGTGAAGCCATATCTATTGGCGACGACATTAAAATAGTTGTGATGCAAGTAAAAGGAAAGCAGGTGCGCCTAGGTATAAAGGCAGGGCCCAATACTATGGTGCATCGCGAAGAAGTCTATCAGCGCATTCAAGATGAGAACCAAAGCGCCTCTCAGTCTTCAACAGACGATTTATTGGCGGGATCAAGGGCGGCAGAATCTGCAGGGCTTACGGGACTAGGTTCCCAACTTTCGAAGCCAATTCTCAAAAAGCGGATTCGGGCCTCATCGCATGACCCCGATGAAAATGAAGAGTAGCTCGGCTTTAAGGTCATTTGCTTTTTTAAATCCAAATCTCTTGATTCTCTTGATCGAATTAGTGTAGGCTATTACCTAGAGCAATCAGATCAATGCAAAAAACGTCCAGCAGCATACCTGGAAAAGTTATTTTTAAGGTGGCCTGCACGTGTGCAAAAGGAGCCGGATTTGAATAAGGTAACTACGTCTAGGTTTGGCGAAATTGAGATTCGAGACACTGAGGTGATCGAGCTTCCTCAAGGGCTTATTGGCTTTCCCGAGTTAAAGCGTTATTTGCTTTTAGATCACGACAAGGAATCGCCATTTAAATGGCTTCAGTCATTGGACGATGGTTCCATTGCATTTGTACTTATCAATCCTTTGCTGTTCAAGCCTGATTATGAAGTAGAAGTAACTGATGCCGAAGTGTCTGATCTCTCCCTAGAAAACGAAGACGACGCGGTTATTTCAGTTATTGTTACGATGCCTTCAAATCCCCAAAATATGACTGCAAATCTCAAAGCTCCCCTTGTCTTTAATTTAAAGAATCGAAAAGGCAAGCAAATTATTTTAAGCGCAAATACCTACACGACGCGACACAGTATCATGGAAGAGATGAAAAAATTTGCGTCTCAATCTGCGATCGAAGAAGCCCAAGCAGCATCTGCAGTCGCAAAAGAAGCCTATGATAATCAAACAGAGAAAGTAGCAAAGTAAGCTACTCTCATTTTGAGCCATTTTGTTTTTCCATAAAGTTGACCCCCAAAGGGTCAGCTTTTTTTTGCATGAAGTTCAGAATTTTGAAAAGTTCTGTTTGGGATTTCTCGGTCGGGCTTCGATTTTTTTCGTCCCCTAAAGTCCCATTAGGGAATGGGAATGGAATGTCTAAATTAGCCTTTAAGTTATGAAAGACGCAGATTATTTGTCAGCTTGGGCTTTGCTATGAGTGTCGTGGGGCAGTACATGGCTCCTCGGGGGCAAGACTAACTAATTGTTTATATTGTCTTTTTTACTCAGGATGCTAAGTAGGGCTTTGCACAGCTAGTCTAGTTTTTGTGTCTATTACCGATGAAGGATCAACAACAAGATTCATGGGATGGTCGCATTGTTTTCTTTGCCTCAATTATTAACTTTAATCAGTATGGTGAATCTCTTTGCGTCTTGCTCCAAAATGGATAGCTCTGCGAGAGAAGAAAGCTCGCCAGCGACGGGTGACCCCATTTCCTCGGTGGAGACGGTAGAATCCGCGGGTGGTGGGACAGTAGAGGTGTCTGGCAATGGCACTGAGCCCCCCAACCCCCCAGCGCCCTTTGAAGCGCAAATTGTATCTAACCAAGGTGAAATCAGGGTAACGAGTGAACTAACTTGTGGGGCAGCCACTTCGGGAAGCCCAAGCGCCCCTTTGACTTACGAGAGAGTTTGGCTACAAGCATCGACCGCCGACGGCCCTTGGGAGTCCTATCCAGGGTTGATATCTGAATCTGGAACTACATTGCTGACGGCCGAGTCAGCTCACAAATATATTAAATGCCGCATCCGAGCTATAAATGAGTCCGGACTGGCCACGGTGGCCAATTCACCCCCAGCTGAGATTAAGGACTCCCTACCTGTAGCGCAAGTCATCGCTTTTTCGACTGTGGAAGATACTCCTGTGCCAGTGTCCATAAGTCTGGGGAGTGGATATACAGATGACGATCTTGATGGGCTTGTAAGTGTGACTTCTGAACAGGTTGTGGGTGGGAGCCTAGGCAGCTGGAGCTGTGACAATGGCATTTGCACCAATCTTTTTACGCCAAGTCTAAATTTGAATGGAAATGGCACCTTTGAATTTTTCGTAAGTACATCTTTTTCTTCTTTTGCGTTTCCTGGAATTGCTACCGTCGTTGTATCTGCAGTGAACGATGTGCCTTCCTTGCAGGCAATTGCGGATCAGGTGGTGTTGGAAGATCAATCTATTTCGGTTCCGATTTCGTTGTCTGATGTTGATAACGCCTTAGACTGTATTAGTTCACTCGCTTATACCTCAAGTCAGCCAAACCAAGTTTCTTCGACAGGAGGAGTCACATTCTCTGGTGTTTGGCCAGATTGTTATGCAGATATATTTCCAAGTCCAAATGCCAACGGTTCATCAGTCATCTCTGTGACCGCTTCTGACGGAACTCTTAAGGCTGCTCAGAGCTTCCATGTAAATATAACACCTGTTAATGATATTCCTGCAATTTCCCCTATTGCCAACAAAAGCATTAATGAAGATGATGTATTAAGTGGGATAGAGTTTAATGTTTCTGACGTGGAGAGTTCCCTGAACTGCTCTTCAGTTTCTCTTTCGTCCTCAAATACTGCGATGTTGCCATTAAGTTCCATAGTCCTTTCAGGTAGATCACCAAATTGCCTTATGAGCTTGAGACCAGTGGAAAATGTAAGTGGCATTTCCCAGGTCACCCTTTCGATTTCCGACTCATGGGGAGAGTCTGCCAGCAGTTCCTTTCAATTGATTGTAAATAGCATAAATGACGATCCTACGATCGCTTCCATTGGTGATAAGGTAGTATCAGAGGACTCAGTTTTAACTGTCCCTATTTCTGTCTCCGATGTTGAAAGTGCTTTAGACTGCACAAATTCATTGTCCTATAGTTCAAACAATCCTTCACTAGTTTCCTTATGGGGTGGGGTAACCTTTGTGGGGGCATGGCCAAGTTGCTTTGCCAATATATCTCCATCCGTAAATGCTGTTGGCTCTGCAGATATCACAGTTACCGTTACGGATGGTTCCTTGACGAGGTCTCAAAGTTTTCATTTAACCGTGAGTCCTGTGAATGATAGCCCTAATATTTCCTCAATTTTTGATAAGGTATTAGATGAAGATTCATCTCTAAGCAGTGTGTCTTTTGAAATCTCAGATGTGGATGATACCTTAAGTTGTTCGGCCTCAGTTTCAATTGCAAGTAGCGACTTAAGTCTTATTCCTGTAGGAAATATAAGTATTTCAGGAGTCACTCCAAATTGTCTGTTATCTATTAACCCTGCAGCAAATTTAGATGGCATCGCTCAAGTGACTTTAACTGTTTCGGACGCGCTTGGTTTGTCCTCTGCTAGCCGATTTCAAGTGACGGTCAATAGTGTTAATGACTCGCCGACTTTGGCGCCAATTTCTGATCAGGTGGTCTCTGAAGATCAATCTGTTGCGTTCCCTATTTCCATAGCCGATATTGACGGCGTTTTGTCATGCACATCGTCTCTGAGCTATGTGTCAAGCTCTACTTCCGCCGTTTCTGCTTCAGGCGGAGTTGAATTTTCGGGTGTCTGGCCAAACTGTTTTGCAAATATTTCCCCTAATCTAAATGCATTTGGTTCGGTATCCATTACTTTTACGGTTTCAGACGGCACTTTGGCGTATTCGCAGAACTTCAATTTATCGATTATGCCCGTCAATGATCTGCCAGTTATCTCAGATATTTTAAATCAGTCAACCCATGAAGATACCAGTCTTTCTGGGATTTCTTTCTCTATTGTCGACATGGATCACCCATTAGACTGCAACATTTCAGTCACTGCAGCTATTAGCAATACTGCTCTTTTGCCACAAGGCAATGTTCAAATCACAGGTGTAGCGCCAAATTGCATACTAAGTTTGAGTCCTGAGCCCAATCAGTTTGGGAGTTCAACTGTTACATTAACTGTAACTGACGATTCTTCTGGTGCTGCCTTCGACTCGTTTACTTTAAACGTTGCATCTGTAAATGACCATCCAAGCATTCCTGTTGGAGTCGCCGTACTTGCTCCTGAGGGGCTTCAAGTTGGCAAAACCATAAACTGCTCAGGAACAAGTACTGATGTAGATGGTGACCTTTTGGCTTATGTCAACTCCTTCCAATCATCTACATCTGATAGCGGTCCCTGGTTCCATGTAGCTGGAACGGTAAATGGATCAGGGGCGCTTACTGTTGGTGTTGAAGACGCTCATAAGTTTATAAGATGTACAAGAACCGTTGCGGATGGAAATGGCGGCATGGCATCGGATGTTTCTCCATCAATTCAAATTTTTGATTCCGCTGTTATTGCAAGTAACATGACGGTTTCAGGCGTTGAAGATTCGGAGAAAGTATTAACCATTAGATCTGGGTCTGGCATGGGCTATCTTGATGCAGACGGTGACATTGCGACTGGCATAAGTGTAGATCGTCTAACCTCAGGTACGCTCGATGGCGGCTTTACTTGCGACAGTGATGGCGTTTGCACAGCAACCTATTCCCCAGAAGCTAACTTCAATGGAGTGGCGACTTTTATGTTCACCGTAAATACGTTTTACGGTGCGTCAGATTCTAGAGTATTTACAATTAATGTTTCTTCAGTTAATGATGCACCAATTTTGGTTGGAGCAGGTAATTTTCTTATTGAAAAAGGGCAGCCTTACTCACTAGCAATGAATGTGTCTGATGCTGATGGCGATACCCTAACAGCTTCTTGTGAAAGGCAATGTCCAGTAGGTCTTTCGTTTGTGGGTACTACTTTAAATTGGACTCCGACAGAAGCGGATCTAGGTCTAAGAACAATCGTGATTAGAGTTACTGATTCAGGGGGGCTATTTTCGGAAAATTCATTTGGTTTTACCGTAGTAGATACAGTCCCTCCTGCTGTTCCGATATTGACAGCTATGTCGGTGATTCCCCCAGCTCATAGCCTTATTTTTAACCTGCTGGGAAATGCAGAAGTAGACGCTACAGTAAATATCTTTAAAAATACAAGTTGTACCGGAAGTCCCATAGTGAGTCTTTCTTCAAATACATTTAATACTTCTGGTGCAGAAGTCTCTTTAACGATCCATGAGCTTTATACACAATACTCTGCGAATCTAACCGACAGATCCAACAATGTATCTGGCTGCTCCGCGTCTTTCTCCTATATTCGTCAAGCCACATCGATTGCGCCATTCAATGGATCAGAAGGCAGCTCTCTTCCTGGCAAGGCTGTTGAGCATCTTGGGAAGTATTATTTTTCAGCGGACAATTTTATTGCCGGTCGTGAACTTTGGGTGTTTGAGCCGGCGACTCAGAAGTCTTCATTGGTGGTTGATTTGGAATCTTCAGGAAGTTCATCGCCTAGTAACTTGGTATCGATTGGCAGCTACCTTTATTTTTCAGCCCATACAAATACCTATGGGCGAGAACTTTATCGTACTGATGGCACAACTTCTGGAACCATTCGTCTTTCTGACTTTTGCACGGGTACATGTAGCTCGAGTCCTACGGCCCCTGTTGCCCTCAATGGAAAAGCTTACTTTGCGGCTTTCACCTCAACCTATGGAAATGAACTTTTGGTTTCTGATGGAACCACTGCAGGAACCACTCTTGTTAAGGATATTCGTTCTGGGACATCAAGTAGCACACCTTTGTTTATTACTGAAATCAATGGAAAACTTTGGATGCAGGCCACTGGTGCCTTTGGAGGAATTGAACTCTATACTAGTAATGGGACAGAAGCTGGGACTACGTTGGTCTTAGATATTAACACTTCTAGCAACAGCTCTCCCCAGGCATTTGCCCCTGTTACTGGAGGGGTTGTGTTTCAAGCTACCACAGTCGCTCATGGTGCAGAACTTTGGTTTTCTGATGGAACGGGAGCGGGAACAGCTTTGCTTTTAGATATTCAGCCAGGTACCACAAGCTCAAATCCTTCTAATTTGGTCCCTTTTAATGGCAAAGTTTATTTTGCAGCAACAACGACCGCGACCGGCAGAGAACTTTGGATGACAGATGGAACTGCCTCTGGAACGTCTTTGGTCCAGGACATCAATGCAGGCAGTGCTTCTGGGAACCCTACCAACATTATACCAGCCCTCGGCAAACTCTTGTTTCAAGGTACCACAGCGGCTGCTGGTCAGGAGCCTTGGCTCAGCGATGGAACGGCAGCCGGTAGCTTTCTTCTAAAAGATATACGCCCTGGAGCCGCTGGCTCTCTGCCGATCAATTTTGCTGCCACAAGCAATCGCATTTATATGAGCGCAGACAGCAACGGCAACCGTGAACTCTGGGTAACTGACGGAACAAAGGCTGGAACGCTTCACTATGATGTCTTTAAGGGCTTGTCAGGGTTGGCGGCGGCGAGCTATTGGATTGTAGCAACTTCCTTTGGCGCCCTTTTTCACGGAGCAAATGCTACAGTGGGCAGCGAGCTTTTCCAATTTAAGGAATCAAATTCTACCACGTCTCTTGTTGCTAACATTGCGCTACCTGGTTCGATTCTTCCTAAGAGTCTAGTTATGATGAATGGGGTTGCCTATTTTGTTGCTGACGACGGCATAAATGGCAGCGAACTGTGGTCCTATAATGGAACAACTACAAGCATGGTTTTAGACATTTGTCCGGGAATTTGCTCCTCATCGATTGCGTCCCTTGTGGCTTTTGGTTCTAAGCTTTATTTTTCAGCAGCCACCACCGCTGCAGGAAATGAACCTTGGGTTTCCGATGGGACAGCCGCTGGAACGTTTATGCTTTCAAACCTTTCTAACACGACTGGAAGCTCTTCCCCATCTGGTTTTGTAGGTATGGGTAGCTCCGTCTATTTTGTGGCGACTTCGTCTGCAGCTGGCAGGGAACTCTATAAGACAGACGGCACCAAGGCTGGCACAGTGATTGTCAAAGACATTAGATCTAAAACGGCGTCGGCCAGTCCGACGAATCCAGTGGTAGCTGGCAGTACCCTTTACTTTCAAGCTAACGATTTGACAAATGGAGCAGAGCTTTGGAAATCAGATGGGACTTCTGCCGGTACAGTCTTAGTTGCAGACCTTTTGGTCGGCGCCGGGAGTTCGTCACCAGTTAATATTACTGCATTAGGTTCTAAGGTTGTTTTTGCGGCAATGACTGCAGCTACCGGCGTAGAGTTATTTGTAAGTGATGGCAGAGGAGTAACGTTAGTATCAGATCTTCAGGCGGGCACAGGCTCAAGTTCCCCAGCTAATTTCGCTATTTTTGGCGGGAAAGCCTATTTCTCGGCAACGACGTCGGCAACCGGTGTGGAATTGTTTGTTACAGACGCCACCTCGGCTGGGACCTCTTTGGTAAAAAATATCTATTCTGGAGCGGGCAGCTCCGCACCTTCAAACTTGGTCGCCACGTCAACAGGTATCTATTTTAGAGCATCAACAGTGGCCCATGGCGCTGAAGTTTGGAAAAGTGACGGTACTGCCGCTGGGACTATATTGGTAAAGGACATAGCTACAGGCACCTTAAGCTCAACTCCGTCATCTCTGGTTGCGCTTGGAGATTCCGTGTATTTCACTGCAAATGATGGGTCCAATGGCTTTGATCTCTATCAAATGCAGGGATCCGATGCGATTCGAGTCTTTAATAATGTTAGCCAGACGCAGTCAGTGCCGAGTTTTGTGGAAGG
>CAIMVM010000199.1 GCA_903844895.1 uncultured Pseudomonadota bacterium | reverse complement strand
GGATCTACAATCCCATCGAAATGCTTAATGATAGAACAAGTCTTGTCATCCATGGCAAGAGTCTCCAAATTTTGAATTTTGGGGACATTTTACTTGGACTAAGCACCTTAAATCACTATGTTTTTAATGCGGAGGCCCTGTCGTAGTGAATAGCTTAATTGACATTTTAAATACTCCATTTTAAAATTAGCATCTATCTATCGAAGCTACAGCCTAATAGCGGTATACCAGGTCTACCAATTGATAAACTGCGCGATTCTGACTTATGAGTCTCATGCTAACTTGTGGTTTAATGACTCCGGACCTTCCGAAGCCTAGGCACATTTACTCCCTTAATCTCGGCAAGACAAGTCCCTTTGCTCTTGACTGTCACAAGGCATCAAAACCTTATTTGGGAATTATCACACGTGCGCACTTACAACTGGAGGCGGTGTCAAATGTTGGGGTAGTCAATACTTTGGGTAGCTTGGTGACGGCATTACAAACACGCAAGGAATGCCTACCAGCGTTTTACAATAGTCATCTGCATCTCTAACAGGCATGGAGCATGGATCCCCATATAAAAGTGGTGAAAATGTGGGTCCTAGTGATAAAAATTGGTTAAAATTGATCAAATTTGGTCACACTCGAAATGTCACTAAGCTTTGAAAAGTACTGGTAAATAGCTGATATTGCAGACCAAGTCAAATGGCTTTCACGTGATTTGGGAGCATGAGGTCGTAGGTTCGAGTCCGTGCTGCGAGTTAGGATATTTTAATGTATTATGAACGAATATTCACTTAGCTTATCTTACAAGGTTTTGAGACGACGCACGGCACAGGCCCTAGAAGGAATGAAATGGAGCTGCGTGGACAATTCATAATCATCATTCGCAAAAAAGTTGTGCTGTTGATTTGGAAATTAGAGGCGAGAAATGGGTTCTGAATATTTTAGTGTGAAGCGATACATTTTGAGTGGCGCTCCAGGAAGCGGAAAAACTTCCGTCATCAAAGAGATGGAGCAATATGGGCACATTGTTGTTCATGAATCTGCAACGGACATCATCGCCGAAGCGCAAGCAAAGGGATTCGAAAAGCCGTGGGAAGAATCTGGCTTTGTTGGCGACATAGCAATCATGCAAAGAGAGCGGCAGGTGTTCACCCGAGGCGCGCTGCAGTTTTTCGACCGCTCGCCGTTTTGTACTTATGCGCTTGGGAATTACCTTGCTCAAACTAAAGATACTGAGTTTCAACCTCCAAAAACGTTGACTGAAGAAATTGACCGTTGCTTGGCAATGAGGATTTATCAGCCCAAAGTTTTCTTCTTCGAAAATCTCGGTTTCATAGAAAATACGGCCGCCCGAAAAATCAGTTATGCCGACGCCCTCATCTTTGAGCAGATTCATGTGAGTACCTATCAAACGTTTGGTTTTGAATTGATTCTCGTTCCGGCGGCACCAGTTGCGGAAAGGCAAAAATATATCTTAGATCGTATTTCGTGGTGAGGTCCTGAAACCTTCAGAATGACAAGAGGACGAAATTTTGACAATGTGCAAGTGGGTAGACAAGGGTAATTTCACCCCCTGCGCCGAATTAAGACAATTTAGACGCCTAGCGACGAATTTTTGGGGAACAGGGAAAAGACCATCTGAACTGGCGCAGGGCGACTAGCGCATCAACCTCCTTCGAAACGAGTGGAGAATGTTTTTTTTGCGCAGTTCGAGAATTCTTTCTTTAGCCAAGTGAAAATCCACTTTGAAATCGATTGCAAGTTTTTGGCGCCGGCAGCAATTCAGAGCATTTTTTTCATTCTTAATCGAAAATTCGTTTAGTCGAGCTTATATTGTACGAATTCAACGCACTGCGTCGAACTAAGATATCTAGGTAATGCCTAGAAGACTTACCAAAATTAGTCTAATTTAAGTTTGTATACTCGAGACGCAGCAGCTTTAAGAAACGATAGATTTGTTGGGAATCTAAGCGCCCTTCTAATCAGCCGAAAGGAAATAGGGTCGTTCTGTTCTATCCATTTAAAACCTTCCTTAGGTCCCCAGAATCGCTTTTGTCGAATTAAAAAGTAATGATCAACGAGCGCTGCGTGAAACTCGGCTCGTCTGAATAGGCCTTGTATATCGTTCACTCTGCAGCGATCTAACTCTTTCTGAGCCCAAACGCGGATAGTCTCTATTTCATACTTTGGATGCCGTTTGAACGGTTTTTTTAGAAGATTTTGAATTCTTTTTAGTAACAATTTGGCATATGGCCCCTTTTCATAAAGTATGCGTGCGTGCTTCCAGCTCATGTGCTGGTCACCGAGCTTGCGCAAATCCTTCTCGGGGTAAACAAAAACATCCCAATACTGCCCCTTTTGTTTTTTGGCGATTCGAGTTTTCTCTCCACGCTTGCATACACCGATTACGTCGTAGTCACTGGTTGAAGTTGTTTGGCCGCGAGCTCGCGAACCGTAAAGGACTATTGTGTGGCACTTATATTTACTTTTTAGTTCGTCAATAATGGAGTCTAAGGTTTCCTTCTCAACTTCAATCATAGCATATTTGTCCTTAACTTTATTTGCCCTGCGATCGATCAAAACTTTTTTGATCGTTATAGGTGAAAGTTCGTTTAAAACATCAAGCACTATTCGCTCTTCGAAAACACACTAACATACGCTCAAATAGTTTGACTTGGCCCAACAAAGTCAATTTCTAAACAAGGTAATCAACTCGTGAGATTCATAACCCTCTCACCAACTTAGTGATTTTTTCTCTAGATGCTTCAGTAGTCTTCCACTTCGGAAAAATTAGTTTGTTGACCTGTTCTCGCTGATCGTTGTGTATCTCAATCAAATTTAGAAGTGCCTCCTTCAGGCTCACCCGATCTGGCATTGGAAAGCAGAGCCTCATTTTTTCGATAAATTGAGACTCACCTTTAGCCTCTAAACGTCGGGAATTAAATTGATCATTGCCCTTAAGCTTTGCAAACCAGCAATGAGGAATTTTTCTAAGAAATGCAAACTCAGAAGCGATATCGTAATACTCACCTCTGGCTATATGGCACCAAGCATAGTGAATCCAAGTCCACATTCTTTCTTCGTCATGGACAACATTGGACCAATCGACCAGACTTTTCAATGGCGTGTTCACCTCGCTAAACCAGCTTTCCAGTTGCTTGTCTTTTTCAAATGCGAGAGTAAATGGTCCACCCGCTTGAGGTGGCAGGTTCTCTTTAGTATAGAAAACCAGATCAACGTGAATAGAAGGCTCAAATAGATAGATGACAAAATAGGGCTTAACATGGTCTGCATCCATTCGATGAAACCATGAGGGTAGAATCCAATCGAATCGTTTTAACCAAATTTTCTCTCTTGCCTCGTCGCTTGAACAAAGAAAACCGAGGTCCAAGTCGCTATAAATATCCATTCCGCCAGAAGCGCCGCTACCACTAATAAAGGCTCCGGTGATTCCATGCTGCTCGCTAAAAAATGCAAGAATATCGGAGCAAAGCTTTCTGTGTTCGGGAAGGCTGTTCATGTATTTGAAAGTTTCTGGATTTACCACACTGGTCCCTTATCAAGTCAATTTTATTAAAAAAGAGTAAATAATATGCGGAAAATTTGTCAGTTTAGTACCGTCGCCAGGAACTGGATCATCATTGTCTGAAGAATACTAGAATCCAGGAAAACTTGGGATGAAAGCTGCAGGTCCAGATATTACTGCTTCTTCATCAACTGACTTAGAACTTAGAAATCTTACAAACGAATTCTTGGTTACTATAGGATTTACAAATTGATCGCGTAAAAACTCTAATGCAGCTCGCTGCTCTGGCGACCAAATCTTGAACTCAATGGCCCTGTTTATTTGCTCTTGCTCAAGTCTTTTAAGTTCGGCAATTTGCTCTGGCGTTAGCAAATCAGAAAAGTTGATTAACTTCAAAATCTTGTAACCACTCGCCAGGACAATATCACTAGCAACTATCGCATACGCTTCAGGATCGCCGCCTTTTGCTTTTTCAATCATTTCCTTAAGAAACTTACTTGGATATAACGACTCCCACAAAGCTGGCAATGGAGCAAAGGCCAATGCATCAGGAGGACTTGCGAGCTGTTTGTGCCAGTATTCAAAACTGGTCGCAAAGGTATCGTCGAACTTGTCACAACCCACTTTGTACCAAGACTGAGTTTCACTGCATAGAAGAAACTTTTCGGTTGGTCTTACACCCGAATAAATTAGGGCCATTGCCTGCGAATCATAGGGCAATGGATTTATTATGGTTTTCCCTGGCACAAAATAGTCCATCACCGTAGTTGATCCCACAGCCTTGTCGGCAAGTGGATCTGAACTTCCAGCAAAATTATGAGCTAACCCCAGTGCGTGTCCTAGTTCATGGATAAGGGCCCAATTAAACTCCTTTCCACCAGCGAGATCTTTCTCTCCAGGAACTTTAAACACATCAACGGTCATCCTTAAAATCGTGCCATTAGACGGGTTTGCAAGGAATTTGCCTTTGGCTAAAAACGCTCCATTTCCTTGCGGATGAAACTTAATCAGACTTCTGTCCATATCAAAAGTAAAATCAGTTGTGGGCTTAACAACTGTATCAATAATGTCTCGCTGTGCGGCTCTATTCCAATAGCCTGCAGCAATCGAAAATGCACTTTGAAATACAGGGTTGCTTGACAGTGCAGGGCTAGCTGAAAATGAGATTCGTCGCTGTGGTGCTACATGAGCAAGTGATTGACTGTCCCCAGAATATACTGGCCCAACTCGCCAAAAATTGAACGAAACAGATGGTTTGACAGGCTGACCTTGACTCCACGCGGGAAGGCTGGAAATTTTTCGAATAAAAATAATTTTTCCATCCGAACATGGCATCGAAAAGGAGGTAGCTTGATCGTCTGCCGGGCCCGTGCAGAATTGGGCTCCATTTGACATAAGAGTGTAGGTAGTGTCTCCAGCTGTTTCCCCTGGGACTCGATTAAGTACATAGGAATTAGGAGCACCCCCGACCCAAGTAGAATCTGAATTCCGTAGGAGAATAGATGATGTTAATAGTGCTAAACGTTTTGTATTTCTCGCACCGGCGGTAGAGTAGTCAAAGAGTTCACCATTACCAGATGCTGTATCCTGCGACACAAAAGTATACATCAAGTCATCGCTAGAAAATTTAATTTGGCTTTGAGTTCTAGCAGGGCTATTGCTGATACAAGAGACGATCATAATAGAAAGGCAAAGCGAGAGTAGGCTTAATTTTTTCATTTCTTAGCACCTCAATTTGTGGCATCAAGCGTTGTATCTGATGGAGCTTTTCACAAAAAAATAAGTCCAGCAAAACCATACTTAAAATCAATCATTTTAATATTATCAGAAGTTTCCAGTAAAAGTCATGCTGCTTTGGCCTGCCTGTACTGATAGTTAAGGGTTTGACAGGTACGCCTGGTCTCCGCTGGCTTAGTATTAAGGTTTTGCCGGTTGTATCTAGCATGAAACGTTTGCAGGGTTTGTT
>CAIMVM010000198.1 GCA_903844895.1 uncultured Pseudomonadota bacterium | reverse complement strand
CTATGAAGTTGTCGCAACATTTAAAACGGATATTCCTAATTATGATTCCAAATATGCTGCTACCACTTTAAGTTCTGGTCGCAAGTTTATGGAAGAATATGAAGAATCTCTTGACCAAGAAAATTATGTCTCAGGTGTCGCCACTTCGTTTAGCGATCCGGAACACATTGAAAAGGATCTTCATTTAGGTCTTGTGCCGTCAGATCTTAAGACAGTCACCTGGAAAGACGTAAATAAATCCTTAATTGTAGCATTAAAACTCGAAAAATTTGCGATGGGAGCCGTCTTATTTCTAATTGTTTTGGTAGCGGCTTTTTCCGTTTCGGGAACGATTATGATGACGGTTTACTACAAACGCAATCAAGTTTCTCTCCTTCGCGCACTGGGAATGCGGAGGTCAGATATCATGCAACTGTTTATAACGCATGGTCTTATTATAAGCGGGATAGGGGTTTTTCTGGGATTTGCATTGGGACTCTCTGCATGTTTTCTGATACAAAATAGTGAGCTATTAAAACTACCCCAGGGAGTTTATCTTATTAAAAAATTGCCTGTCCGATTTTTAGATGTTGAATATGTAATTATTGGGATTGGGGCGTTTTTCCTTTCCTTAGTCGCATCTGTCTATCCAGCCTACAAAGCTGCACAACAAGATCCAGGCCTTGGATTGAGGTACTCCTAAATATGGAAACGCTAATCACCCTGAAATCCATCTATAAAACTTATAAGCTTGACTCCCAAGAGGTGGACGCCCTGAGAGGGATTGACTTGTCGATTCCTAAAGGAGCTATTTGCTCTATTACAGGCCCTTCTGGCTCTGGTAAAAGCACGCTCCTTCATATAATTGGTACTTTAGACCGTCCCACCAGTGGCGTGATTTCGATCAATTCTACAAATGTCGCAACACTTTCGGATCAGATGCTTTCCGTCTTTCGCAACTGTACGATTGGCTTTGTGTTTCAAATGAACAATCTTCTGCCGGAGTTTTCGGCATTAGAGAATGTAATGCTTCCCGGTATTATTGCTGGATCAAAAGATGAGGCTGTTAGAGAGCGAGCCAATTTTCTTTTAAAGTCTGTGGGCCTCGGTCATAGAGCCTCTCACCGCCCTGGAGAACTCTCCGGGGGAGAACAACAGAGAGTCGCTATCGCTCGCGCCTTGTTAATGGCTCCGCCCATTCTCCTAGCTGATGAGCCTACGGGCAATTTAGATAAGAAAACCTCGGCTAGCATCGAAGAACTATTGATGAATCTTTGTCATGAGAATGGAGTTACAATGCTCATGGTCACCCATGATCCAAGTTTAGCGTCAAGACTTCCGAATGCAATTTGTATGGAAGATGGAAAAATAATATCAACGAGTTTAATATGAATCAAAAATCAAAACGTGTTCTGACAGCATGGTTGTTTCCGGTAATAATGCTATTGGTAGATTCTGCGTTAGGCGCCGGAACTGTTTCTGAAATAAGGATTACCGGCAATAAGAAAGTAGAGGCCGATGCGATTTTAAATGCAATAAAACTCCGAAAGGGTGACTCTTGGACGGAAGAATCCATAGCTTCTGAAATCAGGACTCTTTTTGGCTTAGGTTATTTTTCTGATTTAAGAATTTCAAAAGAAGACTCATCAGCGGGTTCAGTCATAATTATTTCCGTCGTGGAAAAGCCTTCGATTGTAGCCATAAAATATGAAGGTTTAAAAGAGTTTACCGAAGATGAATTTAAAGACAAAATTTCCACAAAACCATTTACAATTGTTGATGAAGCCAAGTTAACTAAAGACACTGCCGCAATAGAAAAAATTTATTCCGATAAAGGATTCTATCTAGCTGCTGCAAAAACTGAACTTCGAAAAGCAGGCGAATCTGAAGTAGATTTAGTTTTCATTGTCGATGAAAGCGCCAAAGTCTTAGTAGGCGATGTACAAATCGTTGGGAATAAATACTTTTCTGACGAAGAGCTCGCAGAAAAAATGTCTACAAGGCCTGTCACGCGTTCGACGATGATTTCGTCTTCATCTTTTTACCAAGATGATTTTGTGAAACGCGACTTAGAATTTCTATCTTTTTGGTATCAAGATTGGGGATTCGCAGAGGTCAAAGTCGGCAAACCAGTTTCTATTATGGATTCAGATCGAAAGCATGCGAGAATCACTTTTTCCTTGGAAGAAGGAATTCAGTATTCTGTTGCTGATATTAAATTTAGCGGCGACTTATTATTCCCCGAAGATGAGCTTGTTAAAGAGATCACGCTAAAATCCGGCGCTTTATTTAGACTTTCTAGACTACAAAAAGATATTGATCACCTTATAGATAAATATGGAGATCTTGGATATGCCTTTGTAGATGTGAATCCTAAGACTTCATTTAACAAAAAAGACAAAACAGTCTCCTTAGACTTCAGTATTGAAAAAGGCAAAAAAGTCTATTTTGGAAATATTGACATCGTAGGCAACGATAAAACACGAAACAACGTCGTGCGTCGTGAACTCAAAATTGCTGATTCAGAGCTTTATTCTGGCACCGGAATGCGAGAGTCTAAAGAAAACATCAATCGATTAGGCTTCTTTGAAAGCGTGCAAGTTCTTAAAGAGCGGGACGAAAAAAACGATGAGGTTCTCGATTTAAAAATTCGCCTTAAAGAAAAACCAACTGGCCAGCTACAAGCTGCTGTCGGATATTCGCCCGCAGGAGATTCGTCTGCTAAGTGGTTTGGGCAAGGTAGATTTGATGAGAGAAATCTTTCAGGTAAGGGTTGGGGTACTAACTTTACTGGAAAATGGAGCGGTCCGAAGTCTTATCAAGCTGACACGGAATTTACTAATCCGCGCATCAATGACAGCCAATGGTCACTAGGCTTAAATTTAGGATATGAACAGCAGGAGACCAATCCACTTGTGGGGGTGACTGCCCAGGAAAAAAGAATTTCTTCTGGCGTGACCATCGGTCGCGAACTCTTTGAAGACGTTCGCGGCTCCGTCTCATACAATTGGCGGCAAGTTAAAGTGTTAAACAACGAGGATCTTGGCTTAATCCAAAGATTTAGAAGTGACGGTCTAAGACGCTCCGTGACATTCCGACTCTTTAGAAATAAGCTTGATAATTACTTAGACCCCACTTCTGGCGTTTCAACTTCACTCTCCCATAAATTGGTAGGCGGTCCTTTATTAAGAGGCGACTTTGAATATATGGAAACGGTATTTAACAATACCTTTTACTATCCCGTAGAGTTTACGGACACGTTTAAGACAAATTTCAGGCTTAACTTTCAACTTGCAAAGTTATGGCCGTGGATGGGTAATGCCATACCCTACGCTGATCGCTATCGATTAGGCGGTGTTAATAACATTAGGGGATTTGACTATGGAATGATTTCTCCGCTGTTTAAGATTATGAGATCTCCATTTGCCCCCCCCGAAGACTTCCGAAAAGGGGGAGACCGAGAGATGTTTGCTCAGTTAGAATACTTTATTCCTCTTATCCCTGAAGCTGGGATAAAATCCCTTCTTTTTGCCGACGCAGGCCGAGTGTATGACGATGAAGAGAAACTAAGCTTTGATGGTTTAAGTAAAGATATCGGGGTTGGTTTTAGATGGATTACTCCGATCGCACCTTTTAGGTTTGAATGGGCATGGCCTATAAATGAAGATGGAAAAATTGGAAATATGAAACTTATCTTTAACATCGGATATTAATTTTTTTGAAAGGATTTGAAATGAGAATTTATGTCGCATTGTTTGCAGGTTTAGTTGGCTTTAAAGCTTTTGCTGCAGGCTATGGAGTTGTAGATATCCAAAAGGTTATCTTGACAGTGGATGAAGGAGTTCAAGCCCGAAAGAGCCTCGAAGTGGAAATTAAGAAAAAAGAGGCTGAGCTTCTATCTAGGAAAAAAGAATTAGATAAAATCATGGAAGATGTCCAAAAGCAGGGATCTCTTTTGTCAGAAGAAGCCAAAATGAATAAGCAAAAAGACTTTCAAGAAAAGGCGATGAGCTTAAGAAATGATGAGATGAAATTTCAAAATGAAATGAAGTCAAAAGAAAGCCAAGCTACACAAAAAATTGCCGTGAAAGTTGCGAAAATCACGGAAACTCTCGCTGTTGCCAAAGGTCTTGACATCGTATTTGAAGCCAGCAATGCGGGCTTGGTTTATGTAAAAGATCCGATTGATTTAACTCCAGATGTCATTAAGGCCTTTGTGAGCGATGTTGGTAAAAAAGAAGCGAAAAAATAGACACCTACGCCATTTTTAAGGCCGCATGAATTATGAGGAGGACACGATTTGAGCGATTCTATACAAAGTCTAACGATGCCTTGGGGTATTAAAGAGATTGAACGAGCCTTACCGCATCGTTATCCATTTTTGCTTATTGATCGAGTATTAGAATTGGTTCCCAGGGAATCTGTCTTAGCGATAAAAAATATCTCTGTCAGCGAACCGGTCTTACAAGGGCACTTTCCAGGATCACCTATATATCCTGGAGTCATGACCGTGGAAGGACTCGCTCAAGCAGCAGGTATTTTAAGTTATGTTAGCCCTGAGAAAGGCATTTCCTCCATGTTGCTTACGGAGGTTCAAAATGCACGATTTAGAAGACAAATCATTCCAGGGGATACCATCACCTATTCTGTCCGCCTGCTAAAATCTAGAGGTAAGTTTTTTTGGTTTTCCGGTGAAGCGCGCGTTGGCAATGAAGTTGCCGTTGAGTGTGAACTTTCGGCTTTGGTAAATTGAGGATTCCATGACAGATAGTCTTATACATCCCACAGCAGTGGTGCACAAAGGTGCCGTTTTAGGGCAAGGCGTTCGCGTGGGACCTTGGTCCATAATTGGCCCCAAAGTTACCATTGGAGATGACACATGGATCGATTCTCATGTGGTCATCGAAGGACGGACAACAATTGGTCGCGCCAATAAGATTTGGCGTTTTTCAAGCATTGGAACTTCGCCACAAGATTTGAAGTTTCGTGGAGAAGATGCTGCTTTAATTATCGGTGATTCTAATCAGATCCGAGAGTATGTAAATATTTCCATCGGCACAGAAGGCGGCGGAATGTTGACTAAGATTGGATCCCACAGCCTGTTTATGGTCAACGTCCACGTGGGCCACGACTGTATCATCGGCGATCATTGCGTTTTTGCAAATGGAGTCTCTTTAGCTGGACATGTGGAAATAGGTAACCAAACTGTTGTGGGGGGCCATGTTGCCATTCATCAATTTTGTAAAATAGGCTCCTACTCCATGACTGCTGGTGGTTCCATTATCGTGCAAGATGTCACTCCGTTTATATTAGTCCAGGGCAACCATGCAAAACCGCATGGTTTAAATCTTACGGGACTAAGGCGTCAAGGTTTTGATGCTAAACGCCTCGCTGATATTAAAGAAATGTACCGTTGGGTCTACAGGTCCAATCTTCCCCTCGAGCAAGCTGTAGCCCAGATTAAGGAAACGATCAAAGAGTCTCCGGACAGGGCCCTTTGGCTTAGCGCAGTAGAAAGAAGTAAGCGAGGCTTAGCGAGATGAGTCCTCAAACCAAGCGGATTTTCATTTCAACCGGAGAATTGTCCGGTGAAATGCTTGCCGTAAGTTTGGTTCGAGAGCTCAAAGCTAATGACCCACATTTGGAGTTTTTTGGAATATCAGGTGATTTGTTGGAAGCTGAAGGCGTCATCCGCATTTTGGACAATAAAGATTTGTCTGTAATAGGATTTGGGGAAGTTTTAGCCATGCTCCCGAAACTTGTCCGGCTTGAGGAAGAAGTCTTTCGCTCGCTTGATGAGATTAAGCCCGACATTGCGATATTAGTCGATTACCCTGGATTTCACTTTAGGATTGCACCGGCACTGAAAGCTCGAGGTATTAAAGTCGTCCAATATGTTGCCCCCAAAGTCTGGGCTTGGGGGCAAAGTCGAGTTCAAAAGTTAAAGAAAAATTTTGATTTAGTTCTAGGGGTCCTGCCTTTTGAGGAGATTTTCTTTAAAGAGCATGGGGTCAACTATCACTATGTGGGATCACCGCATCTAGATAGAGTTAATGATGTTGTTACCTTAGATAAGTTCACGACCATGAAAACTGACGGAAAATTGATCGCATTACTTCCAGGCAGCAGAAGAGGAGAAATCAAACGACTTCTGATTCCCCTGTTAAGTATTGCCAAAGACTTGATTCAGCGCGATCCTACTTTGAGATTTCTAATCCCTGTTGCTTCTAACCTCAAGGCTCAAGACCTGGTAGATGCAGTCGCCTCTTTTTGGGGCGCAGAGATAGTTTCCGCAGAAGACCACAGCGAAATTGGTCCTATACGTATCGTTTCAGGACAGAGTTTAGAAGTCATGAAAGCTTCCGACTTCGCTGTGGTAACCTCGGGTACTGCTACTCTAGAGTGCGGCCTCCTAGGGACGCCCCAAGTGGTTGTCTATAAAACTTCCGTTCTCTCCTATGCTATCGGGAGGCGCCTGCTCAAAGTTCCTTGGGTTGGGCTTGTAAATCTCAGTGCTGGCCGAGAAATTGCTAAAGAATTTATTCAATATTTCAATACCCATGAGATTTCGTTACATATTCAAAAAATTTTGTCTGATCCTTTGCGCTACGCCGACGCTAAAAATGAATTGATGCTTCTGCGCTCGAAATTTAAGGGTGAAGCAGAAATTGAAGCTAGCAAAATGATACTAAAATTATGGGACTCCAGTCTATGTGGGTAGCCTTCTTTAAGCAGCATGTGTGGAGAGCCATAAAAGACGATAAATCATCTCTTTTGAGAATGGGTGTAGCTCTCGCCCTCTTAGGTCTGTCTCAAGCAGGGCTAGTTATTATTATTGGCCCTATGCTAAAAGTCTTTTTTGTCGGAGAGAATGAAGTATTTAAGCTTGGAGAATTCATTTCTCTTCTTCCTGAAACAGCTGCAAACATAGAAATCACGCGTTCATTTTTAATGCTGGCCATCCCGCTAGGATTATTGGGGTTGGGATTAGGTAGAAGTTTCTGTGGCTACATCTACAATGTAGAACAAACTTATTTGTCCCTTGAAATTTCCGCTAAATTTCGTTCTACGTTATTTGAACATATCGTCAGTGTAGACTATATGGAGGGCGCTAGAAGGTCACCGGCCGAATGGATGTCCGTTATAATGAACGACGTAGCTGCCTTGCAAGAGAAAATATCTCAAATCGTCAATGGACTCCTTAGAGATCTTTTGGCTCTAGTAGCTTCTTTTGTAGGGCTCCTCTTTGTGTGGTGGCCAGCGGCCCTAGTTTTATTGGGGATCGCGCCTTTTATTGCATTTTGGACAGGCCGCACGGGTCGAAAAATTTCCAAATGGAGTGAGGAGTTTCAACGCTCCCAAGCTCATTTCCAGGCTTTTGCTCATGATTTTAGATCTCGCTTTGAATTTGTAAAGGCGCAAAATGGTGAAGAAGTGGAGCTGGGTCAATTCGAAACGATGAATAGAAACTATCTTCGTGCTGTCAATAAGTCCATCTTCACCCGTGCTCTCTTTGCGCCAAGCTTTGAATTTTTTGGTTTCGCTTCTCTAGCAGGAGTGATCCTACTTCTGCCGTTTGTAGAACAACATCTCCATGGTACAAGGCTCGTGGCTTTCTTCGGAGCTCTTGCCATGGTTTTTAAGCCCTTAAGAGGAATTGGGGAACAGTATGTTGGCCTAGAGCAAATAAAGGGACTTCTCTCCCAGTCATTACAAATTTTACGTATTCCCATACAAAGGCCCACCTCCATTCAAGTCCCTGATTGGAATGTGACTCAGATCAAAATAGATTCACTCGCAGTTGCATATGATAGATTTTCGCTACGCTGCGAAAATCTCGTTTTAAATACGGGACAACTCATTCTATTAGCTGGGCGAAGTGGTGCTGGTAAGAGCAGCTTACTTAAAGTATTAGCTGGCCTTGTAGATCCGACTCAATACACCGGGAACGTATCAGTCCCCATGCTTCGTTCCGCTGTTTCTTACGTCGGACAAGCGCCTTTTCTCTTTAAAGGAACCGTCAGAGAAAATCTGAATTATGGTCAAAATGCTCCTTTCTCAGATGAAGACATGATTAAGTCCCTTGAGATGGTTGGAATTTATGAAGAGCTCTTGGCTCTCGGTGGGCTAGATTTGTTTTTTGATCCCATAAAGCCCTGTTTCTCAGGGGGCCAGATCCAGAGGTTATCGATAGCCCGAGGGCTTCTGAGACCGTCCCATATATTGGCTTTAGATGAAGTTACAGCATCACTTGATTTGAACAAAGAAAGAGAAATTTTGGACTCTCTACGAAAACTTGCTCAAAATTCTGGTAAAATCATTTTGGTCGTGAGCCATCGCTTCGACTTTTTGAATTTATTTGACCAAGTTTATTTTTTCGTTGGCGGTAGAATTCAACTCCAAGGAAGCCCAGCTCAGGTAAGTTTAAATCATGACTTTAGGCTCTTCTTGGAGGGTGAAAAGTGGGAGGTGGAAAAATGAGGTGGATCCTTCTGCCCCTCTATTTTATTTACAATTTAGTCCTCGCTATGAGAGACCTGTATTTTCAATTCTCAACACCCCAAAAACTCCCAGGATTTGTGATTTCCATTGGCAATATCGAAGCAGGGGGCACTGGAAAGACCCCCCTAGTAATGGCAATCTCTTCCTATTTCTTGCAAAAAAAGCGTTGTGTCGCAATTCTTTCTCGTGGCTATAAGTCAAATCTCCGGCGAGGAGAATTTGCCATTTTAAAACAAGGGCAAGTGATTCTTGGAAAGAAGGATTTAAAAAATGCTGACGAAGGCATGATGCTTTCGCAGGCTCTCCCTGATTGTTACGTCATACTGGGGGCTAAACGGTTTCAAAATAGCACCAAGCTAGTAAGTGAATTACAGATTACCCCTGACATTTGGATACTCGACGACGGATTTCAACATCGATCCATTCTTCGCAACTGTAATATAGCGTTGACACACAAATTGGGCCTTAAACCGTATGATTGGACTTTTCCCATTGGTCTTTTGAGAGAGCCTACAAAGGCTTTAAAGCGAGCTGACATCATACTCTACAGAGAACAACCTGTGGCGGGATTTGAGACTCAATTTAAGTTAGAATTTCATAGGGGACCCTTTCTTGATACTGATGGCTCAGTTGTATTATTTGAGTCTTTAAAAAATGTTGCGCTAGTAACTGCCATTGCTCACCCTGAGTCCTTTCGCCTTACTGCGGAAAGCATAGGCTTGAACGTAGTCAGTTTGAGTTTTAAGCCGGATCATCATCCTTTTTTAGCTGCTGAAATCGATCCTATTTTTGAAAAGGTAGATCAAATTGCCATTACTGAAAAAGATTTTTGGCGCCAGCCTGAATTTTGGAATAATTATAGAAGCAAAGTGATTCGCGTGACGCATCATGCAGACTTACCTTCGAAATTTTTGGAAATTATAGAAAAACTATATCGGCAATATATAAATTGAGAATAAGCGGGAAATCTCTCTTAGTTTAGGCCTCTTCCAATCGCTTGGCAAATTCTGCCTGCTGCCTAGCGGCCGGTTTTAAATTTATCATTTCTATTGTCATCTAGATCCTTTAGGTAAAGTTTTTGTTGTGCGCGTCGATGATTAGACCAGAACATAAGTTTACAGGGGAGAGACCCATGTCAAAGAACAAGAGTGAAGTTGATACATCGATGCCTGCTGGCCAAACAAAAGCTGGAGGAGACTCAAATCCTTTCACTGCAGATTTAAAGGGTGAGTTTACGAGCAATTTTGGAACCAATACCAATGCTGTGAGCGATCTTCTTAAAAGCGGTAACAACGGTAATCGAATGAAAATTTTTGGGGGCGCTATTTTAGCAGTCACTTTGTTGGCAGGTGGTCTTTATCTTTATTTCCCTACGGAAACAAGTGAAGATGAGTTTGCCAATGACGGTTCAGAAGCTGCAGCACCTGATAAAGATCCTCTAGCTGAAGATGCAATCAACAGTGATGGTACTGCGAAAGAAGAACTTGCTCAAAACGATGCTGATGGTGCCGGAGAGTTAACGAAAGACAGCGCTGTTCCGACGAAAGGGGAGCCCCAGGTGGCAACCGATGCTCCCAGCGCCCTCATGCCCGAAAATGGGAAAACCAGATTTTATGACGAGACGAGTTCTGATGCTGAGTTTTCTTGGAGTGGCTCTCCAGGCGGATTTATAACTTTCTCTAGATCAGCTGAAATGAAGAGCTCTGTCCGTAGATCTAAAGTAGAAGGAAATAGTTATGTGTTTAGACATCCTTGGCCAGGTACTTGGTATTGGCAGGTCGAAAATGGCGCTGGCAAGTCTTCTATCCAATCTTTTAGCGTCACCGCTCCCGTCAGACGAAACATTGCGGTTTCGAGCCCGCAGCCAGGTGCTACATTGCCCGGCAATGGTGGCTTAGTATCTTGGAATGCCGACCAAAGCGTTTCCAGGTATAAAGTGGAACTTTCCAGTGGCGACTGGGCCAATCCAGTGCATAGACAACAAACGGTCGGTACAGATCTTCAGCTATCAGGGGTAGCTCCCGGTTCCTACCAAATGCGTGTAGGAGCATGGTCAGATGTAGCAGGTAGATGGGAATACACCGCACCGATGGCTGTAACCATTCAATAATGCGCCTTTTAAAAAGGCCTTTCTTTCCAGCTTCAATCCTAATAAAATCCCGTCAGACAATGGCGGGATTTCTTATGGATAAGCTATTACTTAGAAAAAATGCAATTGCTAGACGCAAGTCTTTAGACCCAGCAGTCACCCAAAAAATGTCTCTGGAGATTGTGAATTTAGTAAAAGACTTTATTTCCCAGAGAAAGTTTGATCAGGTTTTCCTTTATAGCCCCATGGTAGGCGAAGTGGATCTCACGGATCTCCTATCAACAGGGTTGTCTCGCTTTGCTTTTCCGAAAGTAAATGGCAGCGACATGGATTTTTTTGGGGTGAAAGCAACCAGTGAGCTATTTAAGCAAAGCTTTGGAATTCTGGAGCCTAGAGGACTTGGAGGCCTTGCTATTCCCACCGCAAAAACACTTATTTTGGTTCCCTCGCTTTTGTTAGATCGACAAGGAAATCGAGTCGGCTTAGGAAAAGGCTATTACGATCGCTATCTTAACAAGGTTAAGACCCCTTTAACCTTAGGAGTCGCTTTTGATGAATTTGTCGTTGAATCCCTGCCATTAGAGCCTTGGGACATTCCATTAGGTGGGTATGTAACCGAGCGGAAGCTTGAGATATTAAATCAAATTCACAAGTAATATCATACGTTTAAATATCTTTACAAGGCTCTGCGCCCGTGAGACATTCTGCAAGGTCGGTGTCACGGCATTGAGGGAGAAACATTGTCAAGCGAGTCAAAAAACCATAGACAGCCTGTTAGAAGTTTATCACGGAAGCAATCTGAAAATCACTTTGTCGAAGCACAAACGTGCTTTCCTGGTGGGGTCAACTCGCCGGTAAGAGCCTTCCGCTCAGTTGGTGGTACTCCTGTTTTTGTAAAGCGCGCTAAAGGCGCCTATATTTGGGATGAAGATGGAAATCGTTATCTTGATTTTGTGGGCAGCTGGGGCACAGCTATTCTTGGGCACGCCCATGATGAGGTCCTTGACTTTGTCAAACATCGCATGGACAACGGCTTGTCTTTTGGAGCACCGACAAAGGAAGAGACAGAGCTTGCCTTAAAAGTAAGACACTATTTTCCAGCCCTCGAGATGATGAGATTTGTCTCTTCAGGTACGGAAGCTTGCATGGCAAGTATAAGATTAGCTCGCGGATTTACGGGTCGTTCTAAGATCATTAAATTCGAGGGCAACTATCACGGTCATGGGGACATGCTCCTTGTTAAAGCTGGCTCCGGTGTGGCCACCTTTGGCTTACCCGACAGTGCTGGAGTTACCTCTGGAGTCGCTCAAAGCACCTTAACGGCTCCCTATAATGACATTCAGGCAGTAGAAGCCTTATTTGCAGCAAATCCCGGTGATATAGCAGCTATAATCCTAGAGCCCATCGTCGGAAACGCTGGATTTATTCGCCCGCAAAAATCCTTTCTCTCGGACCTACGAGATCTTTGCTCCCGGGAAGGGGCCCTTTTGATATTTGATGAGGTGATGACTGGGTTTAGAACCCATTTGGGCGGAGTTCAAGCGCTCTATAACATCAAGCCAGACCTCGTTACTCTTGGAAAAGTTGTGGGCGGAGGGATGCCCCTTGCGGTCTATGGCGGACGCAGTGATATTATGAAAATGGTAGCTCCACTGGGTTCCGTATACCAGGCTGGAACCCTTTCAGGGAATCCAGTCGCAGTTGCTTGCGGCCTAAAAACCCTAGAAGTATTGGGCAGGCCAGGAAACTTTGCCCAAATTTCCTTGCGAACCCAGGAGCTTGTAACGGGAATGATAGATATTGCAGCAAAACATCAAATCGCCTTGCAAGCTGATCACGAGGGGGGAATGTTTGGTTTCTTTTTTACAAAATCCCCAGTCTTCAATTTTACAGATGCCAAAAAATGCGATGCAGAATTTTTTAAAAAAGTCTTTCATGCTCTTTTAGATGAAGGCTGCTACTTTGCGCCTTCAGCTTTTGAAGCAGGATTTGTGAGCCTAGCTCACAAGCCCGAAGACATTCAGAATGCGCTATCCTGTTTTGATCGTGTATTGGGCGCATTAAAATGACTATCGATCTCCCTTTAAAAGTAGGTTGGATACCTTATTTAAACTTTCGCCCACTAGGCCAGGAACTTAGGCTCACTAGGGATACCTCGCTTGACATTAAAAGCGGCCATCCTTCAGGGATCAACAGACTTTTAGCAGAAAACCAAATTGATGTAGCTCCTTGCTCTAGCGTATGCATGGCGTTTATTCCAGAACATGAGATGGCCGTCCCTTGCGGTATGGTTTCTCGCGGCAAAGTCATGAGTGTCTATTTGGGTTTAAAGCACGAGCATCAATACTTGTATGAATTTATTCATGAGCGCACCATGCTCTTGAAGTTGTTGTGGCAATCTTCATTCCACGAAGAGGACATCCGAAAAAGTATGGAGCAAATTTGGAGTAATATTCTCAGCTTGCCTCCCGCTATGATTCTTTCACCACAAATGAAACTTTCTAGTCACTCTGCATCTAGCTCAGTCTTAGCAAGAATCTTCTATATTATGTGGTTTGGCCATCAAAACTATATTGAAGCACAAGGACATGGAAGAATCAGTGACAAGCCCTTTGGCACTGACCAACCCATTGAGCTCTTAATCGGCGATGAAGCTTTAGAAAGACGTTCTCAATTTTCACATGTGATCGACTTAGGCCAAGCTTGGTGGGACATCACAAAGCTTCCCTTTGTTTTTGCAGTATGGCAGAGTCGAACACCTATTGCACCCGCTCTACGGTCAAAGATCCTCAAAGCTTCAGAACTCGCTGAAATGCGCATGAAACTTGAGCCTTCAGTATATTTTCCAGAAATCATGCCTGTCGATACTGCCGGCCGACAACTCCCGTTGGCAGAATATTGGAAACTCATAGATTATCGATTGGGTCTTGAAGAGATTAGGGGACTCATCGCTTTCTTATACTTAGCAAAACATTTTCGGCCTGTGGAGAGATCGGATCAAATCCTCCTCAAAATCATTCGGCTTCAAGAACTATCTAGCCGCATGGCCCCCAGCTAATTATTTGTTTGTTAGAAATATGAGAACATTTAAGCCACCCTGGTTAGCACCTAGGGGGATAGATGTTCTATTTTTGTTTTTTATGTATCTCAACTCTCGTTTTTGTAGAATGGAAAAAACGAGACTTGGAACTTAAAATAATATATACGGAAACCAAAGCGCTTTCGCGCTCTCTTGCGGGCTCAAACGGCGCGCCAGAGTGGCTTCGAGACTTTATTTTAGATTTTGAGTTGGCCGGTTTTAGTTACTTACCTTTTTTGAATAGCCTCTGTGAACTTGGTGAGGAGATTCGTTTTGAAAATCGAAAACTTCTGTCCTGTTACGGCGCTAAATCATGCAATATACTAGTAGTTTTTGTGGTCATGAACTCCTTAAAGGTAGAATCCAATTTGTATTTTTGTATCGTTATTTTAATATTTTCATCCCTTTCTTTGTATAGTCTTGGTTTTAAAAGTAGGCTCCAAATTTTGGATAAGCTGAAAGACTTTGAACGACCTCATGAAATTGATTTTTCTAGAGTGAAAGAAGTAAATTCGAAGACTTTTAAAAGAAAATATTCTACGGTAAGTACCTTGGGCACGGTGTCTGAGCTAGCGGTGTTTTTAATAGGCATGATTGAAGCCTCCCATACTATTTAAGTCAAAGGTCAATTATGAAGTATTTAGTCTTAGTGAGACATGCCACGGCAGAAAGCAATCTTATAAAGTTAGATTTTGAGCGCTGCTTGACAGATGTTGGGCATGCTGAAGCCCATCATACCGCTCTTAACCTCATCGAGATATGGCGATCTAACACACTCAAGCCACCGCTTATCATATCTAGCCCGGCCACGCGCACCCTACAGACATGCAGCTACATTCTTAAAGAGTTTCAAAGGCAAAGGTTCTTTGACGGTGAAACTGACGGTAAAACTGACGGTAAAACTGACGGTAAAACTGACGGTAAAATTGACAAAGAAAATCATCTCTATCGTGGCGAGATGGAAGATTGGCTTGACGTTTCCATTCACGTCGATGAAGCCCAGCAAGGGATCATTCTCGTGGGTCATAATCCTGGGATTTCCATTTTTGCAAGCCATCTTGTTCAGACCGAAATCAGTTTTGCGCCTGCTCAATATGCGGTTTTAAGGGCCGACACAACTTGGGCGGAACTGAGCCATGTGAAGTGGGATCTCTTTAAATCCTCACTTTAACCTTTAATAAAAACCTTGATCTCTGAAAAAAATCAAAGCTCTTAGTATTTTCTTGCAAGTAAAGCTAGTGTAAGGGACTCAAGTTCATCGCGTTCTTTAGACTTAGGAAATGCAGACCTGAGTCCTGCCAGACTTTTTTCAGTATAGGAATCTGCAATTTTTGAAGCTAGAGCGAGCGCATTATACTTTTCAATTAATAAGGATATGTAGGCTAGTTCTGTTTCGCTTTGACGGCGATTGGAAATGATGCGACACAACTCTCCTTGCTCGGAAGACGTGGCTAGATCGCGCGTTATAAGAAGCGGGATGGTGACTTTACCTTCTCGAATATCTTGCAGTATAGGCTTTCCAAGTTTTTGCGAAGAAGATGAATAATCTAAGATATCGTCAATGAGCTGAAATGCCATTCCAAGATTATTTCCGAAGGCAAAAAGACCGTCAGTAACCTCGTTGCTACTACCACTCAGATAGCCCGCTGCTGCTGCCGAGGCCCCTAAAAGCATCCCTGTTTTTCCCTCTAAAACTTTAAAGTAAACGTCACGGCTTATATAGGGATTGCCTATATTCTCCAGCTGTAACAATTCCCCGTCGCTCATGCGACAGATGGCATGTGCAAAAGTTTTGATAAGATCCCTAGAACCCGTTAAAGCCATGAGTTCACAGGCCGTGGAATAAACTAAATCTCCGACCAGTACAGCAGCTTGGTTGCCCCATTTGGAGTTAGCGGTCGCGATACCCCGCCTAAGCATACTGTTATCAACCACATCATCATGAAGAAGGCTCGCTGTATGTATGTATTCACAAATCGCTGCCACTTGGAGCTTATGGGGTCCGTCATACCCAACTAATTTTGCTGTAAGTAAAAAAAGTGAGGGCCGAATTCGTTTTCCTGGCTGGGCAAACAAGTAATTTAAGATTTCTCGCCCTGTTTCTGTCTCCGCCTCAATCAAAGTCGGAAGGATTCCGTGCAGTCGCTCTAAGTCCTCTTGGATAGGGCCTAGAGCCTCAAATACAGAAATAGGGGTAGCCCTTCCCTGTGAGGAACCCTCTAAATACTGCTCTTTATAGTCAAGGCGCAATATAACCACCTGATAATTTTGCCTAATATAAACAAAAGGCGAACATTCTATATCTTATACACGAAGGAGCACAGTGGAGCTTGCACTTTCTTAGCTACCTTGATATGTAAGACCCTCTAAGAAGACCTGCCGTAACCGGCTTGATCTTGCTACTCTACTCTTAACCTTAGGAACTCTGCATGGCAAGTCGATTGTCGGAAGAATCTCTGGTACGCGTCTATGATGGCGGTCTTCAAGCATTCCGTTGGGAGGCACGTTTATCTGCCCTTGCCCTGCGATCTGAAACCGTAGATCTGCTTGCCATGCTAACTTTAGAAAAAGCCCAAGAGCGCATTCAAAGTCTAGCCCCGCAGGTTTTATATAGATCCTTAATGAACCAGGGCGTATCTGACTGCCTTGAGATACTGCCGCTGATGAGTCAAGAGCAGTTTATTGCCATTTTAGACTATGAAGCATGGGCTGACGGCGAGCTTCAGCACCGGAAGGTGTTTCAATGGCTCCAGCAATTTCGGGAAGCCGACCGGGAGCAAATCTATACGCGCTTTAGAGACCTCGAAGAGGAAATGCAAATTGCCTTGGTAGGGCCCTTTATTAGAGCCGTGGATCCCGAAGATTTTGAGCAGCTTTCCGATGAGGAGCAGGATCGACTTGAATCGTTTCCAGGCGGCGCTCTCTATTATGAAGTTAAATCTGAAGACCCAGAAATTAGGCAGTTCTTTGCAGATTTCTTAGAGGTGACTAT
Organism: uncultured Pseudomonadota bacterium; assembly: GCA_903844895.1. Taxonomy (GTDB): domain Bacteria; phylum Bdellovibrionota_B; class Oligoflexia; order Oligoflexales; family CAIMVM01; genus CAIMVM01. The sequence goes on along the minus strand of CAIMVM010000198.1, from coordinate 37,332 downwards.
GGGTGAAAACATGGAATACGCCATGTCGGTTCTGGCCCATGCTGGCTTTATGCCGCCCAATGAGCAAGAAGCCTTAATGTCACAGTTTCGAAATGCCAGGATGGAAGATGATGGGTTTGTGACTTATGAGGAATCTCTATCTATTTTTCATCCCATATCTTTGGATATGCTGCAAAAAAAATGGGGTGCCCATAATAAGACAGCTCTTGCTTCCACGACAAAAGAATCCTTTATGCAATTGGTCATAACTCTTGCATCCAAGAGCTGGGATCCCTCGACATTAAATGAAGTACGATCTAGACATGCTTACTTAGCCAATGCCCTATGTTCTGCCGCAAGAGTGGATCCTGGAGATCTTGAATCTTTAGACAAAGCCCTTGAGCAAGTATGGTCTTTAAACGGCTTAGCTTTGGAATGGTTAGCCTCTGGAAACATCGAGCAAGCGGCTTTAATTCTAAGAGAAGAGCACCCCAAAACTCTCTTTCAAACAGCCTGCACCTTAATTGAAGGACTCCGTCACAAAGGTCTAAAGAAACTTGAGACCTTTATCCCTGAGACGAGCTTCATTCGAACGAATCTGGAACTTCAAAAGTTCGGATTGGCTCAGAAACAAATGGATATCCACTTTGTTAAAATCTTTGGGTCTGAACTTACAGAAAGACTTAAAGCTATCTACAGCCGTTTCCCCATGGTCATGTCCCATACTCATGAGGGAAAAATTATCTTTAGACCTGTCGATAGTTTAGACGCCTTAGATGCTTTACAAGATACCCTTGAAACCGCGCTTATGAAGCTTCAATTGGTGTCTATGACCCATGCTGAAGAACTTACTGAATTAGATGCCCACATCCAGCGCTCCATGGTTTCAGTACAGCTTGGTGGGCATTTCATCAATCGATTCTTGACTCAAAATCAGGTTGATACCTGGCGCTCTATGAGCAACGAGGCCTATACTGAGGCAAATGAAAAGCTGTACTCTGGCTTAGATGAACTGCTCATAAGTGATAGACGTTGGTCACTTAGTGACAACAGAAAAACAGACACCTTGATGTCCGCGCTTTCAGAGCTCGCAGCTGGATTAACATTCATCAAAGATCAGGGGCATTTCGATGCGCTCTTTAACCTGATAGAAGCTGGCCCTAATCAAGAGGAGGATTCTTATGCCCAAGATGAATAACGAAAAACTTATGGCTAGCGAAATCGCCGAGCTCACTCATATACTTGACCGCAAACATGCAGCATCTTTAGGCGATAGATTCTTTTCGATAAAGGTCGACTCCGATGAGAGCAAGGCCTTTGTAACAGTTACACTCCGTAATGCACAAGAATCCTTCTACTATCCCGTAGAAGGACGAATAGCATGTAAATCCCAAGAGCTATCCCCCAAAGATGGAGCCATGCTTCTTTTAGATTTCATCGACGTTTATTTCGAAGAGTTCTTTCACGATCGTCAAGACACATGGCTACCGATAGATTGGGCTGGATTCAATTTTGAAGGCTTCGAATTTGAGCTCAAAGGACAGGTCCTAAATAAACGCACTGAAGAACTTGCTGATTTATTTTTAGATGGAAAAATAAATCGGGATGAAATTATCTCCGCCTTGAAGTGAACGCAGCGCTACAAGAGTCTATCCTCAAAGCAAGAGGGAGGAGCCCGCAATTCAATCCCTTGGTTAGTGGGAATCTGTATCATCCTCTACACGTTTCTTAGGCTTAATCGAAGCTCGATGGGCTTCGACATTTACGACTATGTCCCCTATATTGGTCACTTGCTCTATTGAAGTTCCACCGCGGTGAATCATAACTCTATTTCTACCTGAATGCTTAGCATGATAGAGAGCCGCATCAGCCCTCGCTACGGCTTGATCCGTGGATTCGCTGCCAATTGCCATCGCTGCAACGCCGATGGAAATACTATTGGGAATAGCCTCATCATTCCAAAGATAGGTTTCCAATTCTATTTTCTTTCTAACTTTTTCTGCGACTTTTCCCGCCTCTTCTAAGCCCGATCCTGGGAGAATGGCAAGAAACTCTTCGCCACCATACCGGCAGACAATATCTGATTTTCTAAAGCTTCCCTTTAAAATCGAAGCCACTCTGGAAATGATCAAATCGCCTGCTTGGTGGCCATAATTGTCATTAATACTTTTAAACTTATCTATATCAAACATGATCACCGCAATCTTTGCGCTTACGGAGCCGATAGGTGCCAATCCTGCTTCCTCGGCCAACTTAGGAAAGGCTTGATCAAAATAGTTTCGATTAAATAGACTCGTCAATTTGTCAGTCACAGACTGTTTAGATTTATCAACGTACTTACCCTGCAATTGAGTTTCCGCAGTAACATCACGAAACAGCAAAAAAGCTCCAAATGGTTTTTGGTCACTTCCAAGAAATGGAAAGTACCCGATGATCAGATTGAGGTAGGAATGTGCCTCGCTAGATCCAGAAACCTCATCGAGGCGCCCAGGCGCCGGCATGTTGACCAACTGCAATATGGAATACCCTTTTCCATCAACTTCTAGCCTGATGCAATGGTCAAAAGTCTCGGCCTTTAGCATCTCCTTCGATTTCAGGCCTGTAACTTTGCTTAGCCCCATATTGCACTTTACAAGCCTACCTTGCGCGTCCACGACGGCCCAAGCATCTAATAGAGATTTAGAAAATTCTCCGTAATACTGTTCAAAGAAATCTTTGGCATTTCGTTCGTCGAGTCTTAGAGCTTCCATCATCCTTCTCCAAAATAAATCATCTACTCAAATTATTAGCCAGCTTGAAGAAATCCAAAAAATTCATCTTCGATTTCTTCCATCTCCATTTTTTGTCCACATTTCTCGCAATTGAAATCTGAAACCGAAATCGAGCCGCTATTTTCAGGAAGATCTTTTCCCCGTTCAAAAATCCGCCAAGCCGAATGCCCACAATGCTCACAACCATATTCAGCATAGACACTTTTAATCTTCGCAGAACCAAGAAAATTTGGAATCATATTGACCTGACTTACGATTTCAGGCGTACATTCTTCAAATTGTATTTCTCTAGATTTTTGAGCCTCTCGAATAAACGAAATCCACGCTCTTACCCCGCAAGAATTAACCATCTTAATTCCTGAAAAGTTTATAATAACCTTTTTCTCCAAATGTTGACCCATATCGATGAGTTGAGACTCAGAATCTTCGTTAATCTTGCCTGAAATATAAACGCAATCCCAACCGTCTTTCTTTTCGACTCGATAGCTAAAATCCATAGTACACCTTCTCGAGATTCTTGTTTTCAACCTAGGGTCAACTTAGGCCCTATTTTGGTATCGGGCGTAATACCAATATCTTTAGTTTAAAATGGATATTATAGACTTAAAAGAAGCGCCCTCACTCTGAGAGCACCTCCTGAAAAAGTAAATAGTTTATAATAGTTACGCCTATCCAAATGCTTGGCAAATCACAAGCTGCGAAGACGATTCTCCGTCCTTAACTAGGACGCAAAACGAACAAGCTGCTAGGTGACTCTATGGAGCTCTCCAAATCCGCGCCGCAAGTAGCAACTATTATTAAATAAATACAACTCGCATTAAGTTAACAGAATCAACTTCAGTCTCTTTTAAGATAAGGATACGAGCTAAGATATCCCTTAAGACGTTCAAAGATAACCGGACCATCTGTTGACGAAATATCATGAGACAACTGAGCCTCTGAAATCTGGTCTCGATAACTCTCAATCATTTCAGACATGTCATAATTTCTGGAAGTCAATAACTCATGAATAGGGTCGCCTTCAGTTACCTTTGATATCTTCCAGTCACCTTGATCGTTAAAAACGACCTCGATTTCGTGAATGGCCCCAAAAAGGTTGTGCTCATTAGCAAGAGATTCTTGATAGGCGCCCGTTAAAAAGAAGCCTAAATAGTAAGGAGCATTTGACATAGTATGTAAATCAAGGAAATTCTTTTGGTCGGTACTATCTATAAATCGTTCCAAACATCCATCTGAATCACATGTAATATCTACAATCGTTCCCTTTAGAGTTGGCTTTTCATCGTGCCTTGAAAGAGGCATGACTGGAAAAAGCTGGTCAATAGACCAAGAGTCCGGGATAGATTGAAAAATTGAAAAATTTGCAAGATATTTACTTACTTTTAAACGTTGTAGAGATTCAAATTCATCCCCATCTCCTTTTTCAAAAGAAGAAAAATACAAGGCTCGTCTGCAAATCAAGTGAAACATATGCTCGGCAACTGCTCGTTCTTTCAATGGAATGTAGCCAAGATTAAATAGCGTCTGAAGCTCTTCATTGAATTCTACCGCATCATGGTAGTATTCTGCGTAATTCTTTCGAGAAACATTATCTAATATATATTTAAGCTCGCGGGTCGCACGCTGGGCGTTTATGACCTCTTTTTCGATATCGAACCCTTCGATGGTGTCAAGAGTCTCCTCACCTTGAATCTCTCTAATATCAGTTACAACCACACTGTGGTAGGCAGCGATAACTCGGCCAGATTCAGTCACAATGTCAGGCATTTTTACACCTTCTGCCTTGCAGACCTCACTGATTACATAGACTGCGTCATTAGCAAATTCTTGCAAATTGTAGTTTGCCGATGACGTTGCTGTAGTGCGACTTCCGTCATAATCTACTCCGACACCACCGCCAATATTCAAATACTTAGGACTGAAACCCATCTTAATGACTTTAGCATACACGATGGCTGCTTCCTTAAGTGCGTTCTTAAAGCGCTTAATAGCCGTAATCTGAGAGCCAATATGAAAATGAAGCATACTGAGTTGCTTTTGCATGCCCGCTTTTTCCAGCAAATGGAGCGCATGAAGAAGTTCGACAGTGGTAAGCCCAAATTTTGAAGACTCGCCCGAAGATTTTTCCCACTTCCCCGACCCCTTTGAGGATAAACGCACTCTTAATCCCACTTCAGGGTGATGGGTTACTCCTTCAGTAGGTATCTTTGATTGCTGCACAATCATTTCAAGTTCGTCTGGACCCTCGACCACGCAAACCACTTTGCGGCCTAGGCTTGCCGCTGTAAAGGCAATTTGAATGAATTCCGAATCTTTAAAGCCATTACAAATGAGAAGCGACTCTTTGGACATGGGATAACTCAAAGCGGCCATAAATTCTGTCTTTGAACCTACTTCTAAGCCCCAGTCTACCTCTCTACCATAAGAAATAATGGCATCAATAAACTCACGTCGTTGATTTACTTTAAAAGGAAAGACTCCTAAATGTCGTCCCTGATAATTGTACTCTTTCACACTGTTAGCAAAAGCTTGATGCATACGTCTAAGCTGTCGCCTAATCGCCTGCGGAAACCTTATGATCAATGGAGTCGAAATGCCAAGTTTTTTTGCTTCTTCCATGATTTCTGGGAGAGAAACAAAATTTTTATCATCTGCATCAGGATAGCAAATCACATTCCCTTGATCGTCAACACCATAATACCCAGCACCCCAAGACTCTATACCTGAATTTTCGCGAGCTTCTTGAATTTGATGAATATTCATAACTAGTCTCCTCAAGGCATCTTTAGCCGGCGCCAAAATAGGGCCCAACATAATGTCCTGAGCTGAAAATACAACTACTTTTTAGGGTCTTTTAAAAACTTCTAACATGGGCTATAGGAGAGGGGATGATTGTTTTGAAGGATCCTATGAAAATTACATCTGGATGGGCAAAAAATCTTCCTTTATTGGCTCCCTCTGGCGTTAAAACAAGGCCTACACGGACCCGGGTCAGGGAGGCAGTCCTATCTATCCTCCAGTTTGAACTCAAGGACAAAATCGCTATAGATGCCTTTGCTGGCTCTGGAGCTATGGGCTTGGAAATGCTGAGCAGGGGGGCCAAAAGCTGCCTCTTTGCGGAAAACAACTCTGAGGCGCGGGGCGTCCTTTCCAAAAACATCAAGTCTCTGAGGGGGCGAGCGCTAGGAGCTGGCATAGGGAAACTGGACATCGCCTCCTTTGACCGCGACCTAATGACTGCCGCATGGGTCTGGCCCGAGGGCTACCAGAACCCCGACATCCTCTGGGTAGACCCGCCCTATGAGCTGGCTCCCACCTGGCTATCTCAGTTTTTAGCCCGCCCGGACCTCTACCCAAAGCTTGGGGGTATCGCTATAGTAGAGCATAGAACCGCTGACACAAGCCAGATTCAAGAGCTATTTCAAAAATGCCAGGCCTTTAAGTTAAAGAATTTCAAGAAGTATGGCGAAACCTCTATAATATTTATGGAAAGAGTCCATTGAGTCCGAGGGGGCAGTTTGAGTCGAAAACCACTTATTGGCATGTATGCGGGCTCATTCGACCCCTTTACCTACGGTCATCTGGATGTGGTGGAGAGGGCCTGCAAACTGTTAGACGAGCTCGTCATAGCCATTGGCACCCATTCTACTAAAAATTCTCTGTTTTCCAATCCTGAGAAATTAGAGCATTTAGAATTTCTTAAGGTCCGCTTTCCCAATGTCTCCTTCGAACTCTTTAACGGTCTGGCTGTTGATTTTGCTAGCAGTCGTGGAGTGAGTGTTTTGATTCGGGGGCTAAGGACTGAGGCAGATTTTACGTATGAAATGCAAATGGCTATAATGAACCGAGTTTTAAAGCCGGAACTTCAAACTATATTCATACCCTCAAGACAAGACTTTGGACATATATCCTCAACACTTGTCAAAGAAATCGCAAGGCTCGGCGGAAACGTCTCCGCTTTAGTCCCACCTCATGTTGCTTCTGCACTCCGTGATAAGTTTAAGTAACCGATGAAATCCTTGATCTTCCTTGCATGGATTTCAACGTCTGCTGCTGCGCTAGAAATAGGCTCCAACGACCTGGTAGAACTAAAAGTTTCCGGAGACCAAGTCGTCAACTGGCAGGGAGACGGATTTAATCTTGCTTGTCATAAAAGCTCGAGCTGCCTATTTGATGCTAACAAGTTTTCTAAAGGCTACTATCCTATCTTCTACTTCCGAGAAGAAAATCAAAGTCTTTTTTTTGGATCTGAAATTCTAGAAATGACGTCAGATAATGTCCGAAAAAAATTGGAATTTAAGTTGCCACTTGAAAGAAAAATCAACCCTGAGGACAAATTTGCTTCCGTAATCTCTGGGGTTGGATTTATCCAAAGAGACCAAAAAAAAATTATCTTAAAGAACTATCCTGAAATTTTGAATCCTAATGATACTGTAAAAAGCGCCGGCGACTCTACAATCTACCTCAACCTTTCAAAGGCCGAATCCGCTCTGATTCGCCAGGATACTCTCATCAAAATAGGCGGACCTGATACCTTTGTTAATCCGCATGTATGGCTCAGTGGAACAGGAACTTTGAATTCGTCAAAAGAGTCTTTTTTTCAGGTTGGAAATTCAAAAATACAATCAAGCAAAAAAGGCGGGCGAATCCTAATCTATGAAAGCCAAGAAGGAATAGCTCTTTTACCCTTTGAAGGGGAATACGAAATCAAGTCGAAGAACTCAAACCTAAAAATCTCGGCACCTTTCGGACTGATCTTAGATGACGAAAATACTCAATTGATATCTCGTCTTTCTTGCGACGATCCCTTGGAATTCATAAAGGCAGGGATTGCATTTACAGCGGAATGCAAAGAAGTGAGGCTCAATAGCTTAGGTATAAGTTCTAAAATCCTAACAAAAGACACTATCATAGTTTCAAACAAAATCTCCCAAGAGTGGAAGCTGCCATGGTCTCACTCTTCTCTTTTGAACCTAGGCATTGGCGCCGAGCAAAAAATTATTTTGGGAACTCTGGATACAGTTCATGCGACTGATCCATTTCAAGTGAGAATGCGTGCCTATCTAGCTAAAAACGACTGTGCCGCCGTCAAAAAGGCCTCACCTGAAAACGACCAAGAAAAGCAACTTAAGATCTATTACAATAGTATTTGTTCAATACGAGCATCCAACCACAGCGGCGCCAAGAACAGCCTTCTTTGGGTCAAGCCAAAAATTACGGATGAAAGCTTAGGCCAATCTGTAGACACACTTCTAAAATCGGATTGGATCAAGCCCTTGCCAAAAGAAACTCTAAGCCTATTTGTCGGCCGAGATTCTAATGGATTTCTAAAAGAGTCCCAACCAACTTACTCCCCGTTCAACGCCTACGATACGACATTTATGCCATTTTTTGGCGGCACTCTAAATCGCCAGTGGCTGCTTTTTAAGGAAGATCCCATTGACTTTAGGCTTCAAGTATCTATTGACGCCAAAGCCTATTTAGTGGAAAAGCAAATTCCTTTCGCCAGGCATCTCGAAGATATCACGCTACCCGTGACATTTCATATTTCAAAAGATTCTTTAGTTGAGCTTTCCCCAATAGTAAAAATTTCGGGAAACGGCTTCCCTCTAGAAACCATCGGCGCTGGTATGTATGCCAAAATAAAAGTCGACTTCTTTAGTATTAAAACCGATGTGATAAACACTGACGATTTCAATGACCAATCTGAGATCATTGATTATATTTCAGGAAACCCCATCACCTTTGCGTCTACGGCAAAATCGGATCGTCCCTACATGACGAGAAAGACTTCGATTGCCTATGAGCTCGCTACTTCTAAAACAAGCAACCTCATCTATTTGGATTATTTGCGATCACGTTACTTAAAACATGTAGAAAACAATCAAAGCTTTAGGGCAATTGCAGTTGGGGGCGATTCCCAATTCGAAGTGATGAAACTTGTCCAAATCAGTTTCGGCTTTAAATACGAAAAAAGAAACTACATTGAATCTCGCTCGGGATCTCTACTTACACTTTCAGGGAAAAGTCTTTGGAGTTTTTCACCTGATTACTCATCATTTCTTAAGTTAGATCACACTATCTCCAAAGCTAACCTGCTCAATGCCACCTGGACGTCTACGCAAATTTCCCTAGGTGCCTCGAAGGAATTGCGCTAAGGGCTGCTATCTACCTGATAACGCTTCGCTTCTATTCATTGGTGACTGTCCATAATTTCAACCGCTACAATTGACCTCGTATCAAAAGTCTTCTTAAAGAAGATTTTAAAAAGAACGCTAATTATAGGAATCCTACCCCATGGCTCAAGCCTTGCTTCAGCGAGTTTGTTTCCATTCAAAATCGAATCCGCGATAATATTTCTATCGTTGAATCTAGTTTGAAAATTAGTATCTACTTCACTCTCCCCAGAATCCGATTTTAACTTGACGCGAAAGTTCGCATATCCCAAGTGAGAATCCCAAAGAACGCTCCCGTGGCCTTCTACTCTCAAGAACTCACCGTTATTGAGGACAAAAGACTCGGCAAAAGAAAACTTTTTGTCGTGCTCAATTTTTATGATTTTTGTCGAACTCGAGTCGTGACCTTGGTTGGACTCCTCTCCTAGATGTGGAGGCAGATCTAACTGTTTCGCGGCTAGCCTTCCAAAGTCCTTGGCGTGATCCTCACGGTCAGAAGAGAATTCAAAATTAATCTTGATAAATTTTGAAGGCACGTTTCTCTGCGGAAATATGATGATCAAACGGCTTAGTGCCCTTGAAATCAAATCTTGTTCGGCTTTAGGAATGCTCCCTTTAACGATGAGAACTCGGCCAGGCAGCTTGCTTACGGATTCCACTTCAATCCCCAATATTTCTATAGGATTCCTACCAAAATGTATTTCACCTTTGGTCTGATCAACCCATCTCTCGTCGATAAAAGAATTTAGCGCGTAAATTTGATCGATGGTTCGCACTTCGTTTAAAACTACATTTCCTTTACATCTAAAATGCATCTCCTGGCATTCGAAATCTTTTCTGCTATTGTTTTCCACACGTATTAAGATGGGATCCTGAGTTCTTGATATAGGTGTTGGGTCAATAACAGAATGCCCTTCTTTCAAAGCAATCGCTTTGTAAGTCGAAATTGAGGTTTGAAACAAATGCACTGAGCTTCCTTTCACTTTAATTCCCTCTGGGGAATCTATTGTTAGCTCTTTTACGTCTCCAATGTTGAGTGAGAGAGTTTCATAAAATTCGCCAGCTTTCAGGCTTGCGCTCGAGTACAAAGTCGCTGTTACCAGGATTCGTAATATATTTTTTTTATATTCTTGCATGATCCAACCCCAGATGGAATATTTTGGACAAATCTGGTATTTTTCAATAGATTCCACTTATTGAGTGGAAGCAGACTCATTTGTGAGGACTTTATTTTTATAGAATTCTCTCTGCAATTAAACTCAACATTAGGCAATAGTACACATAGTATGTCGGAAGCACTTAGAAGAGCACCAGTAACTTTTGTTTTGTCATCACATGAAATATCCACTTTTAGAGATGTATCTATCTCAATGCGAGGACTATCGGCGGGCACGTCAGGGTTTTTCTTCTTTAAAGAGTTCCATAGAAGTAGAACCATCACTAAAAGAATCATAGGATGACTCAACTTGGAGAGCATCTTGTGTCTCAATTTTTCGCCCCACTGCTGCCACCATTTGGATGCTGCATTTGAAAACAATAATCCAGGTGATTCCTTCTCCATAGTTCATTTTTCCCTCCTTTTTATGGTTTTTTAATTCTGAAATAGCACCCTGACGGCAAGCGTCTTGACTCTAAGGACCATCCAAGACATGCCTTATCCCATGAAAACATCTGAGACGAATCACTCGCACAAAACTCTTTATGCAGGATTTCAAGTTCTGTATAACAGTCCGCTAATTTTTTGATTTCTCTGACTTCCGAGTGGATGGCGCATGCGACTGTAAAGCTAAGAATAGCGCTCACATAATTCATACTTATACCTACCACTTATTTTTCAAAAAGTGGAATACAAGAGGATCGAGATAAGCGCCACAACAAAAATATTCTATTTATGGTTACGGTAAAGGTCTGAATTTCTAAATGGGATGACTTGATGAATCGATTTATGACCTAAAAGAAGTGCAAGCCAACGATCAAGACCTAAGGCATTGCCACATGCACTTCCTATACCTTGCCTCAAACACTCAAAAAACTGAGGATCTTGGCGAGGAGTCTCATAGCCCTGCAACCGACGATATTCGTCTGTTTTAGCAAATCTTCGGGCATTCTCTTCAGGGGAAAGGCATTCTTTAAATCCGTTTGAAAGCTCGATCCCCCGCACATAGAACTCAACTCTTTTAGCAACTCCATCGTCAACCTCTGCTAGCGCCGCCTGGGAAGGTGGATAGTCATAGAGAACTGCTATGTCTTCTTTAGCTAACAAAGGCTCAACTTTTTCAAGCAATACTTTAAAAAATGTCGAAAAAAAATCGTCATTTTCATTTACGGAAAGTATGTCAGCGTGTCTTGCCTTTTGTGGCAACTCTGGGTCTAAATCTACCAGTTCGATGCCTACATGTGCAAATGCTTCATAGACTGAGAGGCGCGGCACCACCTTAGGCATTGCTAGATGATGGGAGTGATTCATCTTTGAAAATCGCTCATTTGTAAATCTTAAAAAAAGCTCGATTTGTTCGATGAAGTTGGAAAAGCTTAGGTTTTTTTCATACCACTCTAACATAGAAAATTCTGGATGATGCCAATCGGAATGCTCACCATGGTTTCTAAAGCAGGGAGCTATTTGATAAATCCTGTCTTCACCTTGAGCTAAAATTTGCTTCATATGGATTTCAGGACTTGATCTTAACCAGAACTCATGGGAGGCATTTTGGTAATCCAGCCACTTCGTACCGAAATACCGTAAATGATCTTCGGAGCCGGGCGTGATAACAACCACAGGAGATTCAACCTCCAAATACCCGCGCTCATTAAAGAAATCTCGAATACAAGTTTTCAAATAATGGCGCTGCCTTTGGAAATTTTGCATCAAACGAACGCTTTTTTCTTCGCTAGGGAGCGCTTGCCCCTTGGCTTCATGCTTAATTTAACGGGATTCTTCGACGGAACCTTTTTTGAAGTGCTTTGAATCGTTTCTGTTTTGGGTTTCTTTGCTTTATCTTGCTCTTTATCTCGTTCCTTGTCGGCTGCAGAAAGTCTCTTTGCAATAATATCGAGTGCAGATCCTGGGGTAAAGGTTTTATCTAATACCGAATGAGCTCCAAATAGCTTGCCTGTGGCTAATTCAAAAACCTGCCAAAAGTAAGTACAAGGATAAATCTTTAATCGCCCCTCTGCGACAGCCTTTCTGGCCTGGGGGTGGAGCATGAGCTGATTTTGATTTTGAACGGGCATAATTATGTGACAGGCTTTTTTGGTTTTGACACTCTCAGAAGCCTTCAGAAATCCTTCAATTTTTTCATTGACGCCGCCAACTGGCTGGACTTCGCCAAATTGATTTAAGGAGCCGGTTACTGCAAAATCTTGGGAAATCGGAATACCTGAGAGGGCACTAATAACAACGAGCAACTCGGCACATGTGGCGCTGTCGCCATCAATCATTCCATAGGACTGCTCAAAAGCGACACTCGCAGTGAATCCTGAAATTTTTGTTCTAGAAAGCAGGGAATTGAGAAATCCAGTCAAGATATAAATACCCTTGTCATGGATATTGCCTGAGAGTTTTGATGCTCTCTCAATGTTTAAGATTCCCCCCTCTGTCATAGATACACTGCAAGTTATTCTACTAGGCTTTCCAAAGGAATAATCACCTAGGTCATAAACAGCCAATCCGTTTACCTGACCGATAACTTTTCCTTCAAAGCTCAGCATGATATCACGATTAACGATCATTTCCTGCATATGATCTTCAACCATGTTGACGCGATTCCATTGCAATTCTAGGGCTTCTTCCACATGCTCTTTTCGAATCGCACGCGCATTATAGCTGCGAGCCACATAGTCTGATTCAATAGTAAGATCTTTTAGTTTTCCATATTGGGTCGTGAGATGTTTTTGGGAATCTACCAATCGCCCGCCATACTCAACGATAGAAGAGATTGCTGTCGGATCAAACGGCAATAGGTTTTCTATTTTGCTTCTTGTTGCAATAAAGGAAGCATATGCATTTATATTCTTGGGAGCTCGGACCATTTTATGTTCGAAGTCTGCTTTAATTTTAAAAATCTTTTGAAAGTCTTCATCTAGCCCGTAAAGCACATGATAAATTTCATCATTACCAATGAGGATCACTTTTAAATCTAGCGGTATTGGTTCAGGTCTGAGGCCAGAAGTTGGAAGTAAAGAAAACTGCTCACCTAGATCCTCAATATAAGCCTTGCGATTTTTAAGGACACGTTTAAGAGTGTCCCACACTGTTCCTGTTTTAAACATATCCTGGGCATTTAAAACGAGATAACCCCCATTTGCTTTATGAAGCGCGCCCGCATGAACCATCGAGTAGTCGGTGAGATACATGCCATGTTCAACATTTTTCTCAATCTTACCGAACAAGTTGTAATAGGTGGGATTTGATTCTATGACAACAGGAGCACCCTTATTCCCGCGGTTGTCTACGAAGACATTGACTTTATATTTTCTAAACTTATCTCTTTCACCGCCGGCTAGAACCACCAGCTCTTGCTCGTCTGATTTGCCACCAGAAGAGTCTGAATCCGTCTCAAAAAATTCCGACAAGTTGTCTAGAATATGGGTGGCAATTTCATCCAAATATTTTTCAATCTCTTTGTTTTTTTTGTAACTTTCGCTTACTGGCCCTAGTATTGCTGCAATTACTTGGCGTCCAATTTCTTTTTGAAGATTTTCGATATATTGTTTCGTTTCAATCTCGATAGATCGGACTTTTCTCGCAAAATCCAGCACTTCGGGCTCTAAAGCGGATCGAGTAGCCTCAACGCGCTCCCGATCTTCAGACGATAGCTTTGCGTATTCTTTTTCCGTCAAAGGACGACCTTCGATCACTGGAATGGTTTCAATGCCAACGCGCGTGGATTTAATTTGAAAGTTTTTTTCTTTGGCCATTTTTTCGAGTTCAGCAAACATCTTCGCCTGAATTTCATTGCTTCTAGACACAGCTGAATTTACTGCATTTTCATAGTCTTCACTTTGAAGTGCGTTGGGCACTTCTTGCTTTAATGTTTTAACAGCAGCTTCCATAGTTTTAGAAAACTTCCAGGCAGTACCAGTTTCCATCTCAATGGCTTTTGGTCGATCGGATTGGACAAAATTATAGACGTATATCCAATCTGGAGGGGTTTCTGTATCTTTAGACCATTTTTCTAAAAAAGTGCGAATAACACTTGTTTTGCCAGTTCCCTGGATGCCTGCAACGTAAATATTATAGCCAGGCTTTCGAATGCCCAATCCCATATTTATGGCCTTTATAGCTCGTTCTTGTGCAATAAAGTCATGGGTAGCCTTTAAGGTCTTTGTCGACTTGAACTTAAATAGACTTGGCGGACAAGGTAAAAATACCTGGTCCGCCTTTAAATATGCGGGAAGTTTTTGAACAGTAGATCGAGCCGGAGTCTTTTTGGTTGTCACGTTTATATAGCCTTTCCAAAAGTCTCCTGGCTTAATTAATCCATGGGATAGAGCTGGTTGATTAGAGCTTTGTAAGTTTCCCAAAGTTCAAATCTTGCAGCTGGTTCCTCAAGAACAGCCAGAAGGTTGCCAAGAATCAACGCACCTTTGCCAGATTCTTCATTCAAGAAATGTTCGCCGTAAGCATCAATAAAATCAAGTGCTTCTTGTATACCATCATGGGAATGTCGGTGAATGGCAACCGCAACGCCCATTTCAAGCCAAATGCCAAGTTCTTGTGGATTGGCCTTAGCTTTGATGCCAATACGTACAGTATCATTGCAAAGAGCAGTCAAATGGCCATCGGGAAGCCAATCTCGATGCTCACCAGTGAAGTAAGAAAGCGTTCTAAAGGCCTGGTACCAGTTTTTGGCAGCCAAATGAATACGAATGCGCTCCATCATGCGCTCATAGGCTTCAATGGTCTTAGCTCGTTGTTCAGCTTCTGCCCTTTCTCTCGCTTCTAGTTCTGGTCTGACTCGAGCCTTTAAGCTAGAAAGCGCTTCGTAGGCTTCATCTAACCCCACCATAGCCGCAACATCTAAGTCTCGTCCCAGTCCTTCAGACACAAACTGAATGATATGGGGAACTGAGGTGTCCGTTGCATGGGAAAGCTGGGAAAGGGACATTTTGGTGCCCGCTGGCCACTGCGGGATCATTTGATTAAGCCTGTAGACAAAGTCGATCATTGTTTTGGTCCCCCATACCGTTGTTTTGAGACAAAAGTAACCTGACCCTTACACTAGGGTGTCCTGGTTCATGCTCTTATGTTTATTTCATTGAGTATAAGGGAAGCTGAGGAGGCTGATTGAAAATAATTTTCCAAACGACTTGAACTTGCCTTGGTTCTAAGGTTTTTTTTTTCAAAAGCCTTGTACGTTAGGACTGGTAGGGGACAAATTGAGCAAAATGCTGCTAGCCTATCTAAGGGACGGGGTCTGCTCTGGATAGCCGAAAACCACACCTATCAAAAATGGTAGGCGTGGTTTCTAAATGTTGGAGTCTTCCAGCCCCTCCGTTTTATAGCAACGCATGGGCTGAAAGTCTTAACTGACTAGGATTCCATTACTTGGCGTTTGTGCGCAGTTTACGTCTTTTTCGCATCATTTTGCGCTTCTTCTGTCCAACTTTACGGCGGCCTTTAGGATGCTTTCTTTTATGTCTTGAACCGTGCACTTTAACTCCATATCTTACAAGCGTTAGTGTCGCTTGGTTTACCAAGCTTTGATTGGATTCCACGAAAAACGCAATCTACAGGGTAAAAAGATACTTGTCAACGAGACCTGAAGAGCTACCTAAAATAAGTAGAACGATGTAAAATAGTCCTAGAAATTTCGCACGTTGCCATTTACGGAGGAGATATCCATGGCTCGCCAAACAAAAGATAGGGTTGGAAGATCCCTGCGCTCCCTAGTTATAGAACCCTTTCAGCAGGTCAAGCTCGGCGTCTATGTCGTTGCTGTCTCTTTGATCTTTATGGCTTTGGCGGGTTACGTCTTTCATCGTTCGTTTGATGAGCAGTATCAGAATGTTATGAAAATATTTGCAGTTACAGACCCTGACATGCAATGGCAGGTCCTCAATAATGATATCTACAAGAGCAACCTGAAAATACTTATCGCTTTATTATTAGGCTTTATTTCCTCAATGCTTTTTGTAGTCTTTCGAATGACTCATAAATATTACGGGCCTTTAGTTTCCGTTGAACGTTTTTCAGATTTGATCAGTCAAGGAAAATATTTCGAACGCGTTCAAGTACGAAAGGGCGATGAGCTTGGCCGCCTAGCTGCCAAATTGAATGCTATGGCAGCAGAGCTGGAGCGCAAACATGGCTCCCTAGTCGACAAAGATGGTCAAACCATTCGGCGCCGCAAAAATGAGACCCCTAGCGGGAGTTGATTGATTTCACTAAAAGTAACACCTGGGATTTTGATAGTAAAAAATACTACTTACCAGTTAGCCTGGCAGGCTGGCCAGTAGTCTCCAATACATTAAACCAAAGCTCACCATGCTCTTTAATTCTTTGGGATTGTCCCTCTAAAGCGGCCAAAGGCACGTGAGTCATTCTCCCATGCCAATAGCCTATCATCACGCCAGTTTTACCGGCCATTGCTGCATGAACTGCCATTTGGGCAAAGCGAGCACATAGCAGCTGATCTGCTGGATTAGCAATTTCCGAGCGAATCATATAGCTTGGATCGATATATTTTATCGTCACAGGTTTACCTGTCTTTGCAAAATAGTCTGTAATTCTCTTTTTAAGGAACTCACCAATATTACCTAAAACTTGATTGCCACTGGGATCCTTTTCCCCTTGTATGGCATCAAAGTATTTCTGCCCTGCTCCCTCAGCAACGACAATAACCGCGTTATGTTTTTCTTCCAGACGAGCCTCTAGAATCTTTAAGAGGCCTCCGTTTCCTTCGAGGTCAAAATCGGCCTCGGGGATCAAACAATAATTCACGTGGCCGCTAGCCAACGTAGCGGTGGCAGCAATATATCCTGAATGCCTCCCCATCAACCTTACTAAGCCAATACATCGATCAAAGCTTTGAGCTTCGACATGGGCCGCATGCAGCGCTTGACAGGCCACTTCAGTCGCTGTTTCAAATCCGAATGACTTACGCACGAAGGGTATGTCATTATCAATGGTCTTGGGCACTCCCACGATAGAAATTTGAAGCCCTCGTCTTTCAACTTCTTTTTGAATGGCGCGGGCCCCATGCATAGTTCCGTCTCCACCGACGGTGAAAAGTATCTGGATATTTTGCTCTACCAAGCAGTCCACAATCTCAGTGGCCGGCGGAGTGCCGCGACTTGTGCCAAGGATCGTACCGCCCATATCATGAATATCTGCAACCACTTCTGGATTGAGTATTTTAAAAGATCGACGTTTCTGCCCTAAACCATGATACCCAAAGCGCACACCAACAATAGATCGGATTCCATAGCGGTCAAACGCCTGTAAAACAATAGCTCTAACAACAGTGTTAATTCCAGGGCAAAGGCCTCCACAGGTCACAATTGCCATCTTAGTGCTTGCAGGATCAAAGGCTAACATTTTCCTCGGGCCAGCCACTTCAAATGCAGGCCACTTTTGTTTTGACTTAAACATCGCCTCCGCATCTGGGAGATGCGGATTGCATAAGAGCTTAGTTTCGTCATCCACAAAATCTTTGCCAATTGGCATTGCAATAGGATTTTTAATTCCAATAGATCTCAGACTAGGTACATCAAAGTCAAATTGTCTTTCCATATCTGCCACGATCTAAACTCCCCCACATCCGTGCTGTAAGTCACCAGACTCCCAGATTTTTTATAAGTTGGCAATGAGTCTCGTAATATGTTAATAACCCGCCGAGCTGACCTAACGAGGTCTTAAGGAGCTATTTTTGGATTTTTATTCTCAAAATCGGGAAGACTTAACCAGTGAGTGGGGAAGGCTAGGGGTAAGCCAGGCGCATGTGCGTACCATTATGGCAGGAGCCTATAAGAAACTAAGTTCTTGCCCGTGGGCAGAGGCCACCCCCCCAAGGTTGCTTAAAAATTGGCTAGACGAGCATGCCCAGGTTCTCAAAGTTGAGCGTTCAAAGATTCAAGTGTCAATGTATGACAGTAGCGTAAAGTTTCTCTTTAAACTCGCTGACGGCTATGAAGTGGAATCGGTTTTAATGCCGGAATCAAGCCGCATTACCATCTGCTTGTCGTCTCAGGTAGGATGTGCTCAAGGCTGCATTTTTTGTTTCACAGGAAAAATGGGCTTAAAACGCAACCTACGCGCCAGTGAAATTTTAATTCAAGTCATCGAAGCTAACCGATGGATTGAAGAAAACGCGAATTGGCTTAAAGCTTTAAACTTACCAAGTTTTCAACGCATCACAAACGTTGTCTTTATGGGAATGGGCGAGCCCTTGGACAATCTCAATGAAGTTACGAAAGCTATTTCTATTATGAAAGATCCATGGGGATTAAATCTAGCTGCAAGAAAAATAACAATATCAACTGCTGGACATTTAGATGGATTAAAAGCTGCGTTAGAATCAATGCCAAACATTTCCTACGCTTTAAGTATGCACGCCACGTCTGAATCAGAACGTTCAAAATTAATGCCCATTAATCGACGCTTTCCCCTTGGTGACATACTCGACTTTCTTAGAGAAAAAAGTAAATCCTACGAAAAAGACTTTTTAATTCAATATACTGTTATTCATAATGTAAATGACTCTCTTGAAGATGCAGCCATGCTTGCTCAACTGCTAGCGGACATCAACGTAAAGGTAAATCTCATACCGCTTAATCCCATCGAACCCTCCCGACTAAACTCACCTGATCCCAAAAGATTAGAAGCCTTTCGAGACTTTCTATATGAAAAAGGAATCCGTGTGATGATTCGTTACAGCAAGGGCCAGGACATAATGGCCGCATGTGGACAATTGGTCACAAATCGCCTTCCTTCGTAGTCTCTACGACACACTTCAATAACCCCTAACTCTATAACAATTCACTGCCTAGCCCTATTAACGCAATTTTTTCAGCCAGTTACGGGAGGAGGATTTGCGCCCACTGCACAAAAACTCAAAGAAATCCTAGAGTTACCGAGAAGGAATTGCGCTCTCTACGGTTCATAAAGGGATGAGACAGTGTCGGACAAAGGGCCAAAACTACTCTATCAATCAAAGCAGTTTCGCTTTCGCGTACTACTTCACAGAGAGTATTGCCAACAGCATCCAGCCCCACAAGAAAACGTCATGGAACGATGCAAATCGAAACTTTCTCAATTGATTTCAGAAAAAACCATTGAAGATCACTTGATTGACGAAAGCGTCTACCGTCAGATATGGGAACTCCTTTCTAAGCCAGAGTGTCAAGTAGAATCCGTAGGGTTTACTTTAGGCTTGGGAATTCCCACCCAAAAGTGGCTCGTGATCAAACAAGGCGGAAGTGGAGCTTTGTGCAAAGTCTCGATACTAGATCGAGAAGCGGCTCAGACACTTGGCGTTCACTCATTTATTAAGATAGTCCATCGCAAATTGCAGCGCGCTAATATCAAAGAACTCCCCAACGAATCGCAGCTACAGGCATGCTTTCTACGTTTGGCGTCTGGATGGCCAGTGGAAAATATTCCCATCACCGCTCAACAGCCATTTTCTGAAGGTCAAAATAAAACTGTTACAGTATCTGTAAATAAATCTAGGCAAGAAGTTTCTCTTGTGATTAGAAATTCAAATGCGTTCCTAACTCTTTCAGAAGAATCCTTGCTTGCCTTAGGCAAAAAGAGTGCACATACACTGAGCGAAGAGACCGGCGTCGAAGTTAGAACAAACCCCGAAATATTTAAAGAAATTTGGAAAGAATTTAGCACAGGCCCTTTAAGTCTTGGGATTGGTATTCCTAAGGCAGTTGTCATTGCCTACGGTAAGTGGCCCTCTGAGCCAAACTCATCTTCTTCAAGTCCCGCCCGCCAGCCTAGCCCAGTCAGCTCCCATTCATTAGGTGAAAGTAGAAACATTTTACCAGAAAAAGAGCCAGAACAGGAAAAGGTAGAAAAATCAGATCTCGAGATGAAAGTTAGCGATAACAATATGATTGCGAGAGTAGCAAATTTCAAAAAATCTATATATGAAAACAAAAGCTTGGTTCTCGACGAAGAGTGGCTTGAGTTGCAAATATCACAACTAAAACTCGCACAAGAATTATTCATACCTTACAAAATTCAGCTTCTTTTAGCCTTAGAAAATCAAAAGGACTTGAATGGAATGACCCTTGCGACAGGGGAAATTGGTGTTTCAGGTGAGGAACCTTATCTCTACCCATCTTACAAACATGCTAGAGAAAAATTCATCAAAGAACATGATGGCGACTTTATTGATCTTAGAAATTTACATTCTTCAGAAGTTGTTAAACCAGGAGATCTTGTTGCAGAGACTCTCTACCAAAAACCCGCCAAACCTGGAAGAAATGTTTTTGGCGAAATTCTTGATCCACCTGCCGGAACAAGGCTCAATGTTACTATAGGTCCTGGCTTACAGGCTAAAAAAGGGGGACGTTTTTTTGCAACAGAACCTGGCACTCCAGTTATCAAAGGACTTAGCATCTCACTCCAAAAAATCTATATCCACCAGGGAGATGTCTCACTTAAATCGGGAAATATTGTATATGATGGCCCTATAGAAATTCGTGGAAACGTGGATCAAGGAGCCTCAGTTATTGGAACTGGCCCCATTTCAATCTTTGGCAATGTCGATGGTGGCATCGTAAAAAGTCAAACCTCGATTTTTGTTGAAGGGGGAGTGATTACGACGGAACGAGGTAAGCTTGACGCAGTAGAAAACATCACTGCTTATCACATAGAAAATTCCCGCATATATTGTGGTGGCACTCTTAAGGTAGAAAAGGCCCTATTAAACACAAATGTATTCGCAGGTATTGGAATCCAAGTCAGTCCAAAAGACGGTGGGATTATAGCAGGAGGAAGACTTGCGGCGACGGGGCACCTGCATACTTTTAATCTCGGTCTTAAACATGGAACCACAACTTTTGTTAATATAGGTTGCGATTGGAAAACCGAGTATTCCTGCCAGTTAGCCGAGGCACGCCTGGAGCGAGTCACTACCTCGGCTGAGAAAGACAGAGCTAACCTACGAGATTTAACCAGCCGAAAGGCGAACCAAATTGCCAAGAAGCATTCAGAAATGAAATTAGAGCTTCAAAAAAGACTGGTTAAATCTAGAAAAATTATAGAAAAACTGACAAATCGGATCCAAAATTTAAAATCTAAAATCACAATAAACCCTAATGCAGAAATTCTTGTTCACAACTTGTTATTTACTACTGCTCAAATCAAGCTTGCCAACAAATCAGTCCCTATCGCAAATGACTATCGTGAGGTAGCAATTACATCTAAGCTGGGCAAGGACGGCTATATCATTAGCCTACAAGAATTCCTAGAAGCTAAAAGAACTAAGGCAGAAGCTTTACAAATTGCAAATAAGAAATAGTCTAGAAAACTTTTGACGATCTCCATCTGATACAAGGTAACTTGCATCGATGAGGAGACAAGGAACCGCAAGCTGGCATGCTCTTTTCACTTAAGTTTCAAATCGCAGTTTCTCTGACATGGACTCTGTCACCTTAACAAGCATTTTTTTTACATGTTTTGAGATTTAAAACCGGAAAATCTTCCATTTCATTAAAGCTTTGTTCTACAGATAGCCTATTTGAGGTGGGTGAACCCATAAGATGCATGCCCCCCGGTAATTTCACTTTCTGTCACGATCTTGAGCTTGGCAATGCGGCATGGAACCTAGAATTCCTATACATAGAGCAAAATCGTCCGTAATGAGCCTTTGTCATACGCAATTCCTCTAAACAGAAACTCTTATTCTGGCGAGTTACTAGGCGGCTAATCTTAGCAAAACTCAGAATGAAACAAGCAATGCAGTATAAAGACAGGACGCGAGAAGGGCTAACAGCCATTAATTCCCGAGGAATCAGTGTAATTCGCAGAAATTTTAGGCTGCTGAATCCTCAACCAGCTTTTGTAAAAAGTGAATCATGCCTGTATCTAGTACGTCGATACGACAGAGCAAGAATACAACAGGCTCATGTTAATAATCATAGAACCGAAAACTAGAAATAGTACTTTATTTGAGAAGATTCAATCTTATGTTTGTCAATAAACTTTGACAATCGCTCCTCTCCATCACCAATAAATTCAGAAAATCTAAGTGCAGTTCCCTCGTTTTTAGTGCCAGACAGGGAGCGAACAACTTCGCCGTTGATTTTAATGGGCTTATTAAGACCATCGAGTTCTAGCGTTACCAATGCTTGAGCACCAGCCTCTAAATGCTGACCAGAAATCAAGACACCTGTATTTGATATGTCAATGATTCCAAACTCCGTCGAGTGGCCAGACGCAAGCACGGTTGCTTTTCCGTATACTTCCACCCTCGCGTTGGTGCGTACCTGCTTATCCAAGAGCGACTTAATTTTTTCAATAAAGAAGCTGACAGGTACGGGCTGCTCAATAAAGAGAATTGCGCCAAGATCGAGAGCCTTTGCCTTAATCTTAGCCGATGACTGAACTGAAGTTACTACTACTGGCAGGTCCGAGAATTCTTTGGAACTTTTAACAGTCTTCAAGAGTCTAGCAGGATCAATTTTTGTATAGTCTAGATTTATAACCAATAAGTCATAATGCTTCTCTACCAACTGATCAAAGCAAGACTTTACATCATGAACGCAGGCTACCTGGACACCCATTTTACGGTACCCCGCCCGCGCCAAATCTGCAGCCACTGTTCGATCATCGACCATTAGAAGTTTTAACATAGACATCTGCTTCGCACTCCCTGATATTACCCTTGAATGAGTCCTTCTATGAGAAGTATCGGCATGAAATTAAATTCATTTACTCAAAATATGAAAAAAATTAACCAAATATATTGGCATGTTACCTAATGGCGGAATATTACTCACTAAAAGACCTACTTGTGGCCCGTGCCTTAGCTTTGGACGTTAAAGAAGCTACCTCGTTAATTATCTCTGGGAAAGTCCTCGTAGATGAGCAAAAAATAGACAAGCCTGGCACCAAAATAAAGGCAAGCTCCATTCTCCGTATTAAAGGTGCATCAACTAAATACGTGAGCCGAGCCGGCGAAAAGCTAGAAGGCATCGTTAAAGATCTTGATCTCGTTCGTATTTTCAATTCTGCAATCATCCTTGATGTGGGTTCCTCTACTGGTGGATTCACTGACTTTTCTTTGCAAAATGGGGCAAAAGAGGTCTACGCGGTCGATGTAGGTACGAATCAAATTCATTGGAAACTAAGAAATGATACGCGAGTTCATGTCTTTGAAAAAACCGACATTAAAAAGTTTGAAAAACCCCCACATGTTTGTTTTGATGTGATTGTATGCGATGTCAGCTTTACTTCCATTGCCTTTATCCTTGAGTCTATCAAGGTTTTAGCCTCTCCAACAACCTATCTCTTTATGCTAATTAAACCCCAATTTGAAGCGGATAGGGCAGACGTGGAGTCCGGAGGATTGATTACCGATGAGACTACTCGAGCAAAAATAATAGAACGAACCATTGAATCTATTAAAGGTCAAAATTTTGAAATTCTCGCAAACCGAGATTCGAGCCTCAAAGGCAGAATGGGAAATCTCGAATCGTGGGTGGTATGCCGCCTAGGATCCACATAGTCCTCAGAATTCATTTTGTGAAAAAAGATTCCATGTAAGTTACCGATTCAGGCGAATCTGATTCTCGAAATTTGCGTATTAAAGTGTCTTGAGTTTTCCACCGATGTCTTAAAAAAGATATCTGGCAAAAATTTCTAATGAAGCCACATAAAAAGCAATTTAAGACTCATGACCGAATTTCCATACCATCAACAAGACAATCGAGCGCCTAACTCAAGACGGAGAGCTTCTGTGATATCTCAGCGTCGCACTTGAAGCAGTAATGAATCCATGCCGCGTCTAAAAGCGACACTTCTCCATTTGAAGTTTGGCCGATAAACCCGTCTTCAAGAGCATACTCAAAAAAGTCCATATCTATATTAAAGAATTGTGCAGCTTCGACTGTTGATATAGTCAAATCTTCATACTGAAGCGGATCATGACCAATTTCAATGAGTGCTGAAATGAATACCTGTCTATCAACTTGAAACATGAAGTCCCCTCAAATGTTCATGAGATAATTATGAACCTAATTGCTAACTAGGCTCAATCGGTAAGAAAGTTCTAACTGAAATCGTTAAGAAAATTAGGTAAAGAGTAGGTCGGCAGCTAGCCTCTGAATGTCATTTGACGGCAAATCAAGAAGACTCGCCGCTGTCTCATCCAATATTTCCTGATCTATGAGATGCTTACCAGCTACGAGTAAAGCAGCTCTCGTCCAGTTTGAGGCCTGAACATTGAGAGCACTTATCAAGTAATTTCGGCAAAAATCCTCGGGAAACTCATCTTCTAAACAGGCTATAAACTCACCAAGTACCGAAATTTTAGGCAAATTTTCGGAACGAACTAAACCGGAGAGGATGAGTTTTCTTTGAGGACTCGGTGTCTGAAAAAAGCATCTTTGCCACGGCTCACACCACTCCAAAAATTCCTGCAAAGACAAATTTTGACTTTGAGACACTACAAATCTTGCCGTCAACCGTTGCCCATCTATCGACAAATCAAAGATTTTACTCTCGTCTTCCACTCTAAAGACAATGCCATGTTTCTCACAGTCTTTAAATCTTTCCGAAAGAGAATTTTTTGGCTTCGAATCTTGAAGTTCTTCAAAGAAATCTGAAAAAAGTCTTCCTGGAACGAAACCAGCCTCGAGAGTAGATGACGAAATCATCTGAAACTTCTGCTCATCTACCTGCCAAAGACTTTGTTGTGATTGTAAGCCTTTAAACCAGCCCAACACCTCAAAAGCTGCGCTATTGTTAGAGGTTTTATGGATATTCTTTAAATCCTCATACCAATCATTAGAAAGTCCACAAATAATCTCGGAAGATTCCGCAAAAGGGTAATCATACCAGACTGAAAGGTAGTTAAGTAAGAAACAACGGTCTGCTTCTGAAGTGAGGGTAGTAGTATTTCCTAACAGGTCTGAGGCTAATTCAATGGTTTTGGGACATATAAATTGGTATCTCGCGTAGATATGAAGCGAGAGAGCCTCTATAAATAATCTACTAGAGTGCCATCTCGCATTTTTTGCAAAAGCATAAATAACATCTATAACGCAAGCCGACTTAGAAAGTTGCGATGATGAGTCCATTTGACCCAGTTCAACACTTAGGAGACTACTCATTCGCAAGCCAATATACTTTGGCAGCGAACGATCTATCCATTGGCTCTTGTAGACCAAAACGTTCATATGAAAATCAAACAAACCAAGACTCCCAGGTGCTATATATTCCATTATATCCTTTATAGGCTTAAAAAATGAAAAGGGGCATCTACACTTATTAGGTGAATTCATGTAAAATAGAGCATTATGGTTTTAATTTTTGCAAGTTGTATGGAAGCAAATGACAGCAGATACTAAATCTAAAACAGAAAACAGCTTTTCTGGTTTGACAGAACACTTGATCAAGCTTCCCTTCGAGTTTTCTGACTCTTATTTAAAATTTAAGCCTGACAAGAACGACGCAGGATCTTTGCAAAAGAAACGCAACAACCTTGGCTCAATAGAGCCTGCTGCGTCAGTTAAAGAATGGATCATCTTCAGCGACGGTAGAATCCAGGGCGAAGTCAGCCTGGAGCTTTCTAGATTAGAACGAAACTTAACTGAGTTAGTTTCAAGTTTCTTTGGTTTTAAGAGTGAATGCAAAGTGACTCCCACCAATATCAATAAGTTTCACATTTCGGTTTTGTGTACGCAGCCATCAACAAAGACGCAAGAAAGAGGATACAACTCACTTCCCATGGCGGACGATCTTCCTTTGGGTACATTTGGCTTTGTGCTCGAAGCATTGCCTTCCAACTTTGGAATAAACCTAAGTTATAGAGATTTGTACTGCCTTGGCTATTCTCCTCCTGATTTCATTTTACAGTTTCCGAAGTGGATTAGGACAGCAATAGGAGTTGAAGGATTTACAGATGAAAATCCACACTCCTTCAACATAAATGAAGTCTTTATCCCATTTTCCGCACTACTTTTTTCTAAAATTGAAGTGAAAAATACGGAAAGAAAACGAGCCGTTCAACTTATGCAAGCTTGGAAAGACAAAACTTCCGAGAAACAAGATATTATTATAGAGTTGGATTCTGACAATAATCTCCTCGTGGTTAAATCAAGCAATATTGCTGAAGTCAGTCAACTGTCTCGCATGCCAATGTCACTGCTAAAAATTCGCGAACAGGTAAGGCACCATCACAATTTCGAACTAGATTTCTCTGAAGGTAGATGGTCTGCTGTGGCTGAATACTTAAGCAATATCAAATCATCTGAAAATAACTATTACTTACAATTAAGAGCTTCTTACTTTGCTCTGATGACCCGAACTCCTAATAAGTACCTATCACTTATGAGTCATGTAAGTACATGTACTACGGAACTTGAGTCGCTAAGCGCTCGCCTACGCTTGGCTTCTAGTCGAGAAACAAAACTCTCTCTACTTAGCAAAAAAATAAAAGTATTTGCAGAAAAATGGCCAGGTGCTGAATCAGATCCCTATATAGGCCAGGTTTTTTCTGAATACCTAGGTGACCTCTGGCGCTTTGAAAATAGAACTACAGCCAATCATTGCTACGACAGAGCATTGGAATATTCTGGCCACCCTGGACGCCTTCTCAGAAAGAAGAAAGAGCTGTTTTTAGAAATGGGCGATGAAGATAATATGCTGATAGTCTTAGAAGACCTTATAAATAGGGAACCTAGAAAAGTTGAAGTTTCAAAACTTCTTTTAGAGAAAACTGCTATCTTGCAAAAAAAAATGGATATCGAAGGTGCTTGCTCTACAGCCCTCAAGGCGCTTAGCTTTGACAGGCATTCTTTTTGTGCAGTTAAAGCGCTGGCAGCAGGATTAGTTAAAGCAGAAAAATATTCTGAGGCTATACGAGTGCTTGACGACTTTATTGAAGAGTCCCACCCAAGTTTCTCTGGGAGACAACAGGCGGAACTTCACGCTATGGTGGGAGGCATCTGGTTTTCCTATTGCGATACACCAGAAATCGCCGCGGAACGCTTATCATTGGCTGCAAGTCTCGATCAAGATCGGCCGGAGTATCTACATAGCCTAGCAAATTCTCAAGAAGTTTTGGGCAGAATTGAAGATCAAGTCAAGTCACTTGAACTCTACGTGACACTCATGACTAAATACGATGACCCAGAAAAAGTTGGTTGGGCGAATGAAAAATTAAACCAGATATATGCTTCAAACGAAAGCGCGCTTGGACTTCAAAAAGCACTACATTTAAATAAGCTGCTCGAAACTTACCCCGTTAGCCTTGAATCTTTAAAAAATATGGCAAAATTTTTTTCTAGAGCAGAACACTGGAAAACAATAATAGAAGCAGTCCTCAATCGATTAAATGAGATAGAAACAGATTGGGAAACTGGAAAAGTCTTAGATTATGTTGCTGATCAAGCGGAGGCCATTGCAGGTGATTTAGATTTGGCAAGCAGATGCAGGAAGAAAGCTCTAGAATATTCGTTTCTTTCACCTAACATTTTTAACTACAATTACAATTTTTTAAGATCTAGTGACAACCTTAAGATGCTGGGAAACCTATGTATGAGATGGGTTGAACTGGGATTTTCTGAGCGGATGGAAATTGTGCGCGAATGCATAGAAAACAACTATTTCATCGAATCTGAAATACTAGACCAATGGGCTATACAGGCCACTGAACTTAATCATGGTAACTATGACCTAATACAGCATCGCTTGCACACTCATCAGCGGAATAAGAATGCAATTTGCACGCTAAAACTTTGGAAAACTGTAAATGAAATCGATGTTGGTCCCCTTAGGCGGAAAAGGCTTTTTGATAGCATTACCGAATTTTTGATAGAGGAACGCCATTGGGACGAAATGAAAGCAGCATTTCATTGGTTTGTTTGTAACGGCGAAGACCCTTTGCAAGTCTGTTTCGAAGCCATTGAAAAACTCAAGAACCGAGTGTCTGACTTTGAGTTATTGGATTTCCTATTGATAGTATTACATAGTGGCGAAATTCCGAATTTAGAGCCTTACCGAACTGAAGAAGTTCTAAGGACTAATCCGAGTCACCTCAGGCTCTATTTTGGCGTCATGGCGCAGAATGCTTTAGATCTGCAGCAAAAGTCTGAATATATTGTCAGCGCCATCAATCTGCCTACTACATACTCACCAACGCCCCTTGAAATTGCCATTATTAACCAGTTGTTTGGCGCTCCATTGGCCTCGGAGTGGTATGGAGTTCATAAGGCGTCACGCATTTCAAAAATCCCTGAATTTGAAAGTCAAATATACTTCTATTTGAAGTATTGGATCCCCTTACTTTTGTCAGAAGAAAAGCAGTTTGCTTTACTGCTACTATTAGATCTTATGTCTCATTCGATTGAGGATTTAGCCAACACATTCGCCAGCCTAGACAACATCATTACGGGCAGCGAATCAGAAAGCATACTAACCAAAATAGCTTTTTTGGCTGATGGTTTGGATGAGAATACCATTCGAATTTATCTATCCAAGGCAATCCTCGACCCCTCTCAAAAATATACGTTTCTTCTCAAAGCTGTAATTTCACGAAACCCTAGAAAGATAATCGATATAGCTATAGATTTTTTGAACACGGGCAAGGTTTTCGGGGACCAAACTATCAGTTTTACTCGTTTTTTTGAAACGCTAGATACGCTTTCACCCTCCTTTATTTGGCAAGGAGTTCAGAATGTGGTGGAGGCCATAATTCACCAGGACATGCGAGCCACAGAACCTCATTTGAGGCGAATGTCGTTCTTTAATGTAAGGCAGTTTGCGCCTATAAGAGCTTCATTCCACCGAGTCATTCAAAGCACTAGGAATTGCGAACTGGCTGATGTCGACATTATTTTTAAATATCTAATGGAGGCCCTCGATGATTTGGCGGATGATGAAAAAACTTATAGTTTCCTCAAAATTGCTGCCTTGGACCGCGCAAATAGAACCACTAGTGTTTCACTATTACATCGCTTAGAAACCTTCACTTACCAGGATCCCATTGAAAGCCAAATGGTTATCTGTGAAGCTTATAGCCGTCTACAAGAAACCTCAGCGTGCAAGGATCTAGCAGGGCGTATATATTCTATACTTCAGACTTCTGCCCTGCAAACCGACCTCTCCAAGGAAGCGTTAGAACGACTCAACTCCTATCTAGGTATAGTAGAACCACAATCGAAAGAAAACAACAGTGCAACTGGTGCAGATTCCCGATTAGTACACACCCAGCAGGTTGAGTCCAAATCCGAAGACGTGATGGTAGGTGATTCAGATAGTTCAAAAACAGTAGGCGAGGTGGGGCGCGCAGCTTTAAATTTTCAAGTGAACGAGAATACCAAAATATTAGGGGCTAGCCCTGCCAGACTTGAAGCCTCAAACGATGGCTCGATAGCTATTGGTGAAGATCTCGAAGCTACTTCTATCGAAAGTCGTCCAAGTATAAGTGCAAGTAATTGGCGTGAGCTTGCGCGAAGCAATCTGCTACGCCCTCAAGACCTTTCGGAGCTATGGAATCAAAAGTTTTCCAATAGCTTAGACCATCATGTTTCTGTGCAAGTTGTGGCCGTACTAACAGGCCAAATCGAGCGCCTAAAAGACTGGCATATGCCCGTTTGGCGAAATAGAAACTCCGCCAATTACCCGATTAGTGTAGGGGCTCGATATCCAGAGAATCAACTTTCACCTTCTCTTGTTGGTCCGATGGCTAAGATTTTTATGGAGCTTAATCACTTTTTGTCTCTTGTATATAGAGAACGACTGGCAGTAAATCAAATTACTAGCCATATGGGCATAAGCCTTGATAGCTTCAACCATAGTCTCGTCCCACTCACTTGGAATTCCCCCATTATCGTCCGCTCGGGTATTTCAGTTGTAAGGGAAAGATTTGACAACCGCCAGTTGTCTTTTGCAAGTCTTCCAGATTTGGGGAAGAATATTTACTTTGATGTTAAGTCCCGACAAATTATCTTTGATGAAGGCTACTACCACAAAATGCCTCCAAGTCATCTTTTTCATGGTCTATTGATTAAATTCTGGGAGATTAAAACTAAGTTTCAAATCTATTTTTTACTCGATCCTATTAAAGAGCTTTGGCCTATTGTGAAACTTTTGATCGACTTTTTATCTGACAAGAAGATAACTAGAGATGTCCTGGCGGCAACAATTTGCAATAATAGAGAGCTAGGTGAATTTCTAGAAAGAATCGATTTTAAAAAGATATCCTTTCATTTAAAGGAAATGGGCACGTTTCGTCAAAGTGACTTTTTGAAGACGTACTTCGCTATGCAATCACATCTTTATAGAATATCGGCCGCAGAAACTTTAGATATTGTGGGACTTTTAGAATATTTAACAGGGCTTAATCTTATAGAGTCTGAAGGAATATCCCTACACGAACTTTTCAAGTCATCCCGGTTCTTTCAGCCTCTTTTCAAATTTGTTCTTCAACTTGATGCCTCCCCTGATAGTCCAGCAGCAATGGAGATTGCGCAATAGATTCTGAGAAGCTCTCTGGCCATGAGGTACCAAAATCCTTTTTTTCAGTTCTTCCGACTTTTGTGTGGGCAGGGACCTAGTGCGAATCTCTATAGTTTGATAGACAAAGATCATTTGCGAAAGAGAACCAAAAATGTTCTGAAGTTACAACGAAGATTAGAGTCATCCGGATATCGACTAAGGGCAGGCCGTCGGACTCTCAACTTCGACAGTAAAAGATTCAAAAGCAAATAATATCATGCTGTTAAGTTTTTACTGGGGCACTACATTTTATATTTTGTAAGGTCTGCTGCTTCTTTCTAGAGCAAACGCTCGATAGATTTCAAGCTGATTTTTTTGGGTATCAGAAAATGACATAGCGCTTCTAGTTAGCCTGGCGGCACTCTACTGGGAAAAGGAGAGGGATTCCACTTAAGATCCTTGAGCCCACTCTACGTTGGCTCCTGGAAACCCTGCCTATAGCATTATAACTAGCTCGGCGTAAAGTTGCTCTTTAGAGTCGGATCGTGACGGATTTTAGAACCTATTTCAGGAAGCAGCTTTTTCAGAAATCTCTGAGGCGTTTTTGTTTCTTTCATAGCTGGCACAATCTAGTATTTTAGAGCTGTCCAGAATCCCGCTTATTTTGCCCTCAACTTTGGTTACACGAGTGATAATATCGATATTTGGATTTTTTGTGGGTAGGGCTTGAATTTCGATTTCCGATGGTGAAAATGATGCTACCACTGTGATTCCATCGACAAGCAAGCCGGCATAAGCTTTTTCTGTTTTCACGATTATGATTCTTGATGACATGCTTGCTTCCGTTCGACTATATCCCATCATCTTGCGCAAATTTATGGTAGGAATTATAGTTCCGCGAACATTGATAATTCCTTCAATGAATTCCATACTTCTGGGTACATAAGTTATGGGTACCAGCATAATAATTTCAGAGACATTGGAAATTGGAAGATAGAAGATTTCATCTGTTATCTTAAACCCAATAAACCTTTCTTTTTCTGTAAAGTCACCCTCGAGCTCACCATCTAAACTTCCTCTAGGAGAGAAAAACCCTAACTCTTCCGTCATTGAATTCGCCAAATATTCCATGTTAGATCTCCTATGCTGCTATGTTTTGACGACCTTGCTGTCTCACAAAAGACTCAACCTCAGCCATGTCTAGTACCAGAACTGCCTCACCATTGCCCAAGATAGCCCCGCCGGCGACGCAAGGAATCTGTCTTAAAAGAGCCCCCATGGGCTTGATTACCATTTCTTGCTGATTTAAGAGGTGGTCAACGACAATTCCAAATTTCTTGTCGCCAGTTCCAATAACCACTACAAATAATCTTTTGTGACGCTTGTTGCGTTCCAGATTGTTCTCAATTGGATTGAACTTATACCAGATCTTTTTATCTTTATGATCTAGGTCCAAAACTTTGTTAAGGTAGACAAGAGGCAATATGGAATCACGGCGTTTGATAACCTCTGAGTTGCCGATATGCTGAATTTCACTGGGGTGAATACGAATAGATTCGACTACTGTACTCAAAGGTATCGCAAAGACGTCAGACTCACTTTTTACTAAAAGACTTTGGACGATAGCAAGTGTTAATGGAAGATTTATGGTAATCGTACTTCCTTTTCCAACTGCACTTTGAATATCGATATTGCCCTTTAGCTTAGAGATCTGTCGTTTTACGACATCCATCCCGACGCCTCTTCCAGAGAGATTGGTTACATTTTCTACAGTAGAGAATCCTGCTTCAAAGATAAGATTTAGGCATTCCTTAGGTGACAGATTGGCGTCTTCTTTTATAATCCCTTTTTCGACGGCTTTAGCTTTTATTCGCGCGCTGTCCATGCCTTTTCCATCATCCGTAATGGAAATTATAATTTGATTGCCTTCTTGCCTTGCAGAAAGTTCTATGGAGGCCTTCCCTTGCTTTCCATTTTTTTGTCGTTCAGCTTGAGTTTCACAACCATGATCACAAGCATTTCGAATCAAATGGACCAAAGGATCACCTAGTTGTTCGACGAGTGTCTTATCAAGTTCAGTTTCCTCTCCAATTATCGTCAATTCAATTTCTTTACCAAGCTGACGCGAAATATCTCTAACTATTCTAGTAAATTTGTTGAACGTGTTTCCAATAGGAACCATTCGTACTTTCATGATGATGTCTTGTATTTCATTCATGTGACGCCCGAATAATTGCACCGTTTCTGACATTTTCGCTGTTATGCCATGCTCTTTGGTCTTTACCCGTATATCCTCTTCGATATTAACAAATCTACCACGGTCAATTACAAGCTCACCCACCAAGTTCACCAAAGCATCAAGTCTCTCAATATCTACCTTTATTGTAGAACTTTCTTGTTGTTTCGCTGCTGGTTCGGCGCCTCCAGTTGGCAACTCTGCTTTATGCTCAGTGCGACTTTCTTTTTTCTGCCCAGAATTTTCACCATTTTGGACTTCAGGAATACTTGCATCACGCGTGTATGTCCCCGCACATACCTTGTTTAGCTTGGTGATTAGTTGACTTGTTAGAACCCCGGAAGGACGATTATTTCTTACCCCATCTAAAAGCTTTCTCATCACATCCATGGCTTGAAATACGACGTCGATAGTATCGGGATTTGCAACGGATTTACCCTTGCGAACTAAGTCAAAATAGTTCTCTAGACGGTGCATAACTCTTTCGAGAGCTTTAAATCCAAACATTCCTGCAGCGCCCTTTAAGGTATGAGCGGCTCTAAATATTTCTTCAATCACGTTTTTACTTGTAGGATTTTGTTCAAGAGCAAGAATTTGTGTATCAAGATTTTCCATTAAATCATCAGCATTCGACAGAAAGTCGTTCATCATTTCGGGATCACTTGCGAATTCAGAACCACTAAATTCTTCAATTTCTTCTTCATGTTCTTCATGTTCAGCGGACTCTTTTCGCGTTTCCTTGGGGGAAACAACGGGAATTGATACATTTACTGGCGTTCTTTTTGACTCAGCGCCTAAATTGCTTTCATCACCCCCCAACGCGGACAGGAGCTCTAGAGCTTCTTCGTCAGCATTAGTTTGGGAGAAGTCTTTTTTGCTTTTTAAAGATTCAGCCAAAACCTTGGTCGCATTAGCTTCGGGCTGGCTTGGTGAATCCATTTCATTGAGAAGCCTCATCGCTTCGTCGTCGTCAATTTCAGAGTTGGCGGACACAGGCGCATCCATGTCTGCCAAAAGCCTGGCTGCTTCATCGTCATCGATTTCCTGACTTTTCTCTTCCACTAATGGCTCATCCATCGAAGCGAGAAGGCGCATAGCTTCGTCATCGTCGATTTCACCTGAAGGTGCGTTTTCAATGGATTCAACTTCCATAGCCTCTACCAACTCGTCAACACTTTTGAGCGGATCTTCACTGGCAAAGCTGCCTTCACCTTCCATTAGGTCAAAATCTGAGTCGTTTGATGAAATTTCATCGGTATGAGAGCTCTCTATATTCACTTGATTAGACAACAAACCACTACTAAGTTGCGAATCTAGTTGGGATTGGGCGTCTTTAATCTTTAAAGTAAATCCATCTTCATTTCTATTTTTGTCAAGCATCCAAGCAACAAAATCGCAGTAGGGTTTATGGAAGGCCGAAATATTTTCAATAAGCTCTGCTGGCAAATCTTCATAGGAACCGGACTTAACCAAGTTTTTTAGAGCCTTGTGCAGCTCCGGCATTTCCGTTTTAATTAGTTCAATAAGCTTCATTTGTGAGTCTTTGTCCATGAGATTCAGCTTCCTCGATTGGCATGTTTTAGAAATGAAAAATAGCTGTCTTCCAGTGCATCAAATTCAAGCGCATCGCCCGTCGCTTCGTTGACCATAGGGGGCGCTTCTCTCTTAGCCAAAAAAGGGCCGTGAAAGTCTACTTTGATAAGACAAATGATTTCTTTCCCTGTTGCCTCATGAAAGTATGGGGCATAAAAAGACTCAATCTGGGCAGTGCCTATAGTCTCAGGTACCATATTAAACTGGTCGACCATAATTACTGAGCATTTTTCAAAAATGAGCGATTTTGTATTTTTAAAGGCAGAAACTATTTTAATCCATTCCCTAATACCCGTTGAGGAAATTCTTTGAATCTGGCTCAGGTCAAAAATTACATCTTTGTTTTGGGCGCGAGGAATGTCGTGCTCCCTAATTTTGTCATCAAGGGCCCCTTTAAAAGTGTATTTTGACTTGTCTTCAAATGTCGAAATTTCAACTACAAGAGAAGAAAATTCAATTGTCTTTTTGGTAGTCATGTCTTGCTTTTCATCCTCCACTCTCACTGATCGGAGAATGAATGGCAATCTCAAGGTTGACTGGCCACCAAGAAGGCTACTGAACTAGCAAGAATCATAGCTTCTTTAATACTTTTTTGGGAAATCTCAGAAAGGGTATCCGAGGGCTGGTGCCAGTGCTGTAGGTTGTTGAAATCAATTAGATTTATAGTGGGTATTCCAAGCTTCCTAAACGCGACATGATCATCATCAATCAAGTCCTTTCGATCGCCTATCGCATGAGTCAACTGGTGGAACTCAGCCGCAAGCAAGAGTTTTTTTTCTAAGTCCGGATGAGTTGCAGCATCCAATGATAATTTTAGATTAGGAGAACCAATCATATCTAAAAGAACTACTGCCTTCACAGACTTAAGACTCCCTTTTATATTGATACAATAGTCTGGAGCGCACTCAGAAAGCTCTGAAGCTAATTGGCGTGATCCATAAGTGTTATCTTTCATCCTGGCTGGATGATTGAGCTCACCATCCGTCCAATTTGGTAACACAGATTCCTCTCCATCAAACCAAATCCCTAGAATACCGCACGCGTTAGAATTCCATTTAAGACTCGCTATGCTCTTTAAAATGGCAACAAGCGCCGCACTTGACGAGGCGGAGTCATTAGCTCCGACATACTCTATGCCACTTAAATGCTTCGTATCATAATGACTTGCAATAGCTACTATGCAGGGTTTATCAAAATCTTCTTTGGATATGGCTAAAATGTTTTTGCCGCTTTTAGAAATGGTAAGGGGCGGCGCCTCCCCCTTCTGAGGGGAAGACTCCGTATTATTTGTCAATTCATTTGGATTAGGTGTATTCGCAGTAAAAGGACGCTCTTCTACGACGATTCCTCCTGACTGAAGCAGAGCAATAAGTTCCTCAGCTACTTTTCTTTGATTCTCTGAACCAAAAGGGTGGCTTTGCTGCGTCATCATTTCAAGAACTACCTGGGTGACTTTTTCGTCAAAATCCACCGACTTTAGAACCGATAGTTTCTGAGATTCTGTTTGACAGGTACAACCAAATATAAAAAAACAAACCCAAAGAAATTTCATATTCTGCGTCTACTTCCATCTATATGTAGCTGCTTTTCCAAGTTCTTCTTCTATGCGCAGCAGCTGATTGTATTTGCATATCCGGTCTGTACGACTGGCAGAACCTGTTTTAATTTGCCCAACTCCGGTCGCGACGGCTAAATCAGCTATAAAAGTATCTTCAGTTTCCCCGCTTCTGTGAGAAATAATGGCACCAAATCCAGCAGTTTTTGCCATTTCAATACACTGCATTGTTTCCGTCAAAGTACCAATTTGATTTAATTTAATTAAAATGGCATTGGCTGCCTTTTTTGCAATGCCGTCTTTTAAGAATTTAGGATTTGTGACAAAAAGATCATCTCCTACGATCTGCACATGAGAACCCACTTTTTCAGTCAAATTAGCAAAACCTTCCCAGTCGTGCTCATCTAATCCATCTTCAATTGAAACGATAGGATATTTGCGGGTGAGGTCCGCTAGAAATGAAACCATTTCGTCAGATTTTATTTTCTTCCCTTCGCCTTCCAAATTATAGACACCT
Source organism: uncultured Pseudomonadota bacterium (assembly GCA_903844895.1). Lineage (GTDB taxonomy): Bacteria > Bdellovibrionota_B > Oligoflexia > Oligoflexales > CAIMVM01 > CAIMVM01. The sequence goes on along the minus strand of CAIMVM010000198.1, from coordinate 886 downwards.
TTTTCACAAAATGATGACGCTGCAACATCAAGCGCAAGAGCAATTTCAGTTCCAGGCTTAAAGCCAGCTTTTTCAATTGCGGTTAAAATCACATCTAAGGCGTGAGCGTTACTTTTTAGGTCCGGAGCAAAACCGCCTTCATCACCGACTGCAGTATTCAGTTTAGCTCCTTTTAAAACCGCTTTTAAATGGTGAAAAACTTCTGTGCCCCAACGCAAGCCTTCACGAAAGCTGCTTGCGCCCACTGGTAAGATCATAAATTCTTGAAAATCTACATTATTATCAGCGTGTGAACCGCCATTGATAATATTCATTAAAGGGACGGGAAGCCGAGGGGTATAACTACCTCCCAAATAGCGGTAAAGCGGTAATCCAGTAGCTTCAGAGCCTGCTTTCGCAATGGCCATGGATACGCCTAAAATTGCATTTGCACCTAATTTGGATTTATTTTCAGTGCCATCAAGCTCGATGAGCATCGAGTCCACAAAGTTTTGTTCTGTAGTGTCAACCCCAAGGATCTTGGGGGCAATAATTTCTTTGACATTGCGCACCGCTTGCAAAACACCTTTTCCGAGGTATCTTTTTTTATCGCCATCCCGCAACTCACATGCTTCGAATTCGCCCGTTGATGCGCCGCTTGGAACTGCAGCTCTGCCGAAAAAACCGCCTTCCGTTCCCACTTCCACTTCAACGGTCGGGTTTCCGCGTGAGTCCAATATTTCCCTAGCGTTCACATAACTTATCGTGCTCATTTCTTGAATCTCCAGTTAATTTAGTGTAAGGGCTATATGTTGTAATTCGAGCCGCATGTTAAGACAACCCATAATTGTCAACGGCTGATAACCTTCATCGTGATTAGGAGAAAAAAATGACCATTCCCTCTCAT
>CAIMVM010000197.1 GCA_903844895.1 uncultured Pseudomonadota bacterium | reverse complement strand
CTGACAGGCCTGAAAGATCAGAGGCAAGGGGGGAGGAAGGCCTTAAGTTTCCACAACTTAAGGAGCGCATGTTCCAGGAATTACGCAGGATTTGCCTTAGCAATCCTACTTGATAATATAAATTGACACCCAATTGTACCCAAACAGAACAGTAAGTGAACCATACTCAATGAACTGATGAAATGGCAAAACCGATTGCAGACTAAAGAGAAACCGGACATAACAGTGCATCTCTCCATTTAATAGCGTAAAGGCTAACGACATGCTACCAAAGGCTCATGAAATCGCTGAAATATTCTATGAAGCATTTATCATAAAAGATGCCCAGACAATGGCGAATCTATACGATCCAAAGGCTTCATTTTCAGATGAAGTGTTTTTAAATTTATCTGGAATTGAGGCGGGTGCTATGTGGCGAATGCTGTGTAGCGGATCGAAAGATCTGCGTTTGACATATGAAATTCTAGAAAGTAGTGAAAATGTTGCCATGATCAAGTGGCATGCCTACTATACCTTTTCAAAAACGGGACGTACTGTACACAATATTATTACCACCAAGTTGACCACATCCAAGGGAAAGATAATTTCTCAGCATGACCATTTTTCTTTCTGGAATTGGAGTAAGCAAGCTTTTGGTCCGCTCGGAGTACTACTGGGATGGACTCCAATATTGAAAAATAAAGTACGCGGCGAGGCCTTAAGATCACTTAGTAAATTTATGAATAGGATTTAAGGAACAAATTGTCTATCAATAATTTTTTAGACCTATAATTGATCAGCCCCTAATTTTAAAGTTAACAGCTTCTATTTAATGACTCTTCAAAGCAACTTATATCCAGAGGACGGGTACTTCCATCTTCGTTGGGTTTTCCGACTATTCTTGCCGCTTTCGGGGCATACTGCCCTCGGCGGATTCGCTTTAAGAGATCAGTTAAATTCCCCTCTAGTTTGGTCCCAAAGGACTCTTTGGTTAATCCGCCTATTCCTATAGCATTCGCTCCATCGAGCCGTCGATATAGTTCCCTTAGCCAGTCAGTGCTAGTAAAATGCCCCAGGCTGTTGAACTCAAGGTTCTTATCACGCGCTGACAGCTCCCCTATGCGCAGGAGTTTCATTGACCATGTTGATCCATCGGTGCTGTGTCTGGGCATTGTTTCCCTCAATCACCTCCAAGTTGAAGTGAATACTTGGAGAAAGTTTTCATTCAGACCTCTCCGTCTGCAATCAATAATATCTAGATGCCTTTAGCCTGTTGGTTTTCTCATTGATTTAGACCCGCCCTCGCCCGGGAATTAGGTTGATCGCGGACCTCAACGAATTTTATGCCCTGCGTCATTGCAAAATCTTTGCAATGTATGCCACGCGGCGAGTCGAATCTTTTTACTTTTTAGTGAGCGAACATTCACTCGATTTACTTCACAATGTCTTGAAACGACCCACGAGATCAAATCTAAACCTTTCGAAACTTTTTGACCGAAAATTCGTTCACTTCAATTTAAAATAGTTTAAAATATCGCAGTGCTGAAATTCTCGCGGATCTGAAAGATGCTCACTGCCCATTCATATTATTTGCCAATATAACTTTGAAGCAGCGAAATAGAGATAGGATCGCGGACATTTTCGAGATCCACGTAAAAAACTAAAATCGACTTGACAGCCTATCTACCAAACTCAGCTCTCATTTAAAAATCTCGGCTCTTTACGCTTGCTGATTCTTGCTATTTTCAAGGAGGGTAAGAAGGCGATCCCTCTCCTTAAAATAGGTACCGCCAATGGCCATGACCATCATTCGATTTAGACTACGAAATGCCCGCCACGAAAAAATCGCATCTTCAAAATCAATATGAGTAGGCTCAAATCTTCGGTGAGATAGTAGACCTGATATTTGCGATAAGGGGATAAAAACTAAAATCGTCCAATTCCCAGTAACAAAAGATAGGGCAATTAAAAAATATAGGAAAACCATCGCAGCTACATGAATCCAAACGTTAGTAGGAATTTGGTGCTTGAGCACAAAAATATCCCAATAATCAGTAAAAGGGTGATCCCCCACCTTATCACTAATTTTCATAGAAAGCTTTTTTTGATAGGCCCGTTCTTCTTCAATACTAACAAGGACAGGGGAATGAGGCTGCGGATTTCGACTTCCAAATAGGCGCTCAATTTCTTTGTCGATTTCGCCCGCAAAAATATATCCTATCATTTTAAAATCACACAATGCGCTTTTGATGGGATCATGGAAGGTTGCTGGAAAACCTTTTTCATAGACAAAATGACCGTACCAGGCAAAAAGGTAGCCTGAAAAACCGGCAAAGAAGAGTGACCATTTGCCTAGCAAGAGAGAAAAAAACAGACAGGTAAAGAATACAAGATTGCCGATCAAGTGCATTTTCCGACTTTTTGGGTGTAAATGAGTTGATAAAAATGCAGGCCAAAAATCATTCAAAGATTGCTTCATAACGTCTCCAAAAAGGTTCTAGATAACTTCATATTCTTAAGTAAAACTTTTGGCTTAATATCACCAAGTTTTCTACCGTCGAGAGTATGCTCAAATTGAACAAGTTTAGTTGCTAAACCCGGGACACAGCGGGCTTTTGCCCGTCCCAGCTGGTTGATCTTTCGTGCATATCCGTAGTGAAAGCTTTCAGAAAGTCTGTGGTCCCACCAGTCCTCAATGCCCTCTAAAAGTGATTCCTTCTCGGCCGGCAATTCCATCTCTGATAAGTTAGAAATATCAAACAAAATCATGTACTTGGGTAAATTTGTCGAGTCACTTTGAACTGGCAAAAAACAAATGGAGTTAATCGGAAACTTAGCTTGAAAAGAACTAATTTGTGCCGAAATATAAGCTCCATTTAGCTTTTCACCTACCAGATCTGACACATCACCCTCTCTACCAATAAATTCCAAATTTGGGAGACCACCGTCTAATACTTTTTTGACATGCACCAAATCACCTATATTATAGCGGATCAATCCGCCTCTTTGGGTAACAAGCACAGAATATATATGACCTACCTTTAATTCATCGACTAAGGAAATAGTACCGCCGTCATCGATAAACTCAAAGAAAACTTCTGTAATAAAGGGAAGACAAGAACCGGATACCAAGGGAATAGTCAACGGAGCTTCCGTCGCAAGCAAACCCTTTCTTTGAGTCAAAGGAGCATGGACTAAATCAATCAAAGCTTGAAATGCAAAACTACTATAGCCATCACCCCAAGCGGAGATAAACTTTAGCTCCGGCCAAAACAATTTGGGGTTAAAATGTAAAGAGTTGAAGCTTGAAAGTAGCTCTAATTGCTTCTTCCACAAATTGTGGTTTTCACTTTGTATCTCCTTTCGAAGGTAATCCGCAAAAAAATGTCGCTTATCAAAAATTCTTTGCCAAATAAGTTGAAAATAGCTCGGGTGCCAAATAGAAATGATTTCCAAATCCCTTCTTTTGAGCAACCGAATGGCCAAATCATCAAAAAAGTCTAAATCGGAATCCGCGTTTGAAAAATCCATTGGAACAGCTAGAATCTTATTCAATATAAACCTAAAGACGGGTGATAGATACTCGGTATCATCAGAAAATCCGACTTTAATGCCACTCTGATCACTTTCACTTTTTCTATTTACACTGGGAGACATACTCAAGAAAATAGTGAAAGTCCTAAACTTCGGTCCAAACTTTAAAATATCATGCATCCATACTTTAAAATAGGTCTCAAAACTATTAAGAAGAGCCGCATTATAGGGGATTAGTTTGACATTTCCTGATGATCCCGAAGTTCGTTCGAAAACCTTAACGCCTCCAGGAGACAAGATTGACTTGCTCGGAGATTCGCATTGTTTGCCATGAAATCTTCTCCAGTTATCATCTTCAAAGCTGATAATGGGTACCAACTTTCTAAAGTCTTCTAGGGACAAATTCTTCCGAATCTTTAGGTGTCGTCCGTAATCAGTATCAGACATGTCTGCTAATACTGCTTCTAAAAGATCTAATTGAACTTTTCTTGGATTTGACAACGAGGCCATAAACCTCGAATAAGAGCGACGGGTAACGAGTAGTAGGAGAGCGCGAACAACTTTCGCAACAATCGACTTCATGCAATGGAAGCTTTAACATGGGAGTTTACACTTACAACTGTTCCGTAAGGTAGAAAGACGCCTTGATCAATTCTTGCTCCGGGTCCGATTTTCGCTTCTGCCCCAACAAATGCCCCATCTCCAATTACGATTGGACCAACATACAAAAGCAGCCCTCCTTTCCGCGGGGTAATCACATGAGAACAAATAGCACTTCGATGACCAAATACTACATAGTCACCGAGTTCAATCAGCGATCGATCGACAATTTCGACATTTGGTGTCCAATAGATGCATTTGCCAACTTTAGCTCCCCACAAGCGAAGCCAGCCACTATAAAGACCAGGAATCATCCGCAATAGAGACTCTAAGAATGGGAAAGAAATATATAACTTCTGGATCTGGTGCCCACCCCACCAAGGGCTATATACATGTTTAGAAAGGTCTGAAAAACCAGATTTAAGAATAAAGATTCTATTATGTAAACGAAAAAACAAGGGAGGTAGAATATACAAATTAAAGAGAAATAGTAAACAAGCAACCGCTAAATAGGTCAAATTATACTGCGCATTTCCTAAAAATAAGAAAGCCAGACCGGCACAAATAAAGAGAGAAGTAGCGTGCAAAAAGGGAAAAAATTCCATCAAGGTGCCTAACATGGTCATGGCATGCCTTTCCAAAATGATCTCCAGATTGTTTCAGTAGGTAGCGCTAGCCCAAATTTTTTAGGAAGCTCACGATTCGCGTAATAGGTTCCATGAATTTTATCCCAAATTATGAAATTCCCACCAAAGTTTCTACCGTAAACTTCTCGGCTATGATGCCAGGAGTGATCGATCGGGGAGCAAAAAATAGAAAATGGAAAGAATCTTCCCCAGAATCCAATTCTTGAATGACGCCAAAGATCTAGAAGATTGCTTAGTAGTACACCTAGAGCAAACCCACCCCTATCTTGAATTAGAAAGATACACGCACCATTCATCCAAATGTAAACAATAAGAAGCGTCGTAATGGCGCTGTTTCTACTTGTGGTAAAAACATCAAAACTTTCTCCCGAATGGTGAAGATGATGAAATCTCCAAAAAAATCCAGTGTGTAAAATTCGGTGGTTCCAATAGTACAAATAATCTATAAAAACAAAGCTGAATAAGAAGCCAACAGTGGGGTGAATCACTATGGAAGATCGATACTCAGGCACTAAGTAGTCCATTGATTTAAATATTATATAGTATTGAAAAACGGGCACCAAAACACCATGAATGGTGAGTCCTACTAAGTCAAGAATCCATATTGAAAGTGGTCGCGCCAACATCTCACGTCTAGTGTCACGGTTGAAGAAGACCAACCCGGCAGCTAGCCAAAAAATGGCAACAATGAATATATACTTTGTTGCTTGAGAAAGTTCTAAATCCAAAACTCTACTCTCTTTTGGCGATTAGGAAGCGTGGTAGGATCTTTGTCATTTCGCAAACAATCGTAAATGAGCTCAATAAATACATGCTGAATGTCGCTTGGCATACTAAGAAACTGCTGCCCATATTTGGCGGTAACATCTGATTGCTGACGCATGATATCTACATCTTGCGCAATAATTTTCTTACCTACCCATCTTACAAATGGCTTAGCAAGAAGATTCCAAAATCCATAATTGTATGTAAGGTCTGTATAGACCATAGTTTCATCTTTCGTCACCTGTACTGACTGAGACGTTATATTGAAGTGCATTTTCTCGCTAAATCTGTATTCAACATGCGTCACGTTTGGGAAGTAGTAGTTGTCTTCGTGAAAAATAGTGCTGGATTTGGAATTAAGAAACTTCGAAAAAATTCCAAAGTTAGATGTCTCATTGAGATAGCGAACATGTACATTTCCATCCTTTAGTTCAACATCAGATTGAATCAGTTGCGGCTCTTGCTCATATCGAAATATTTTTGGATGAACAAATGTTGTATGCGGAATGTCGATGAAATTCTCTGCGCAGTTAGGCACTTGAGCTCGAAACTTATGAATTAGCCTAATATGTTCATACCCAGCGGCACCCAAATATGGGATTTTAAAAGGAATACGACTTGTCCCATTAGAGCTACTTTTAAGCTTGAGATAGATATAGCCATCTTGAAGATAGGTCTCATATGACTTTATACATTTGCTCGCTGAAGGTGTGAATTTTGGGCCTTCGCTTGGAACGGAACTAAGTTGACCATTGTTGCAGTATCGCCAGCCATGATATGGGCAGGTCAGCTCTCCATTAACAACTTTTCCCTTTGAAAGCCTTGCATTACGATGCAAACAGCGATCTTCTACAGCTACTACATTTTTGGACGAGTCCAAAAATATGGCGATCCACTCGTCAAAAATTTCGACCCCAAGTGGGCGATTTTCTTTGAGATCTTTAATGCAAGCAACGGGATACCAAAATTCCTTAAGCATTTAATTCTTCAATTTAAAAGATGGTTGCTCATTCACATAGTCTACAAATGTAGAAAACGATGGATTTCCAAATGCCCAAGGGCTCCACTCAAACTGTAGCCTATCCTGAATTATAGCATCTTCTCGTCCACCTGGTGCTAAAATACTGTGCGCGAAGGCCATTTCAAGCTTGGCTAATACTTTGGCTACAAATGTGAAAACCCCCCAATTTCTCTTTCTCGTCACATAGATATTGAGACCTTCAGTTGTCCCAGAACTTGTCGGACGATAGGCAAAAATGCAGTAGAGAGGCATCCAAGGAAAACCTAGTTCAGCAAATGCAGTTGATGCATAATGATAGGTGACTTTATAGTGCAGCACCTTTCCGTAAAGGGCACTCAAGATTCGCCCTTTTAGGCCAGTGACCCTCATAGGTGCGACATTCTTGAATGCAATAGATGACTTGGAAAGTCGCTTCACTTCAAATCGAAGCTGCCCCGTAAGGCGCGTGGTCTTTTGGTGTACGAAATTGAAATGCTCTTCATCGACGCCCCCTCCCAAGACTAAAGTAGGATGACAATTACGAGTGGTAGGTTTTCCAGGCACCCCGATAGAGTCCGCTTCTAAAAAGCCTTCAAATGACGGAAACGACTGTTCTCGGTGAGTATGATCTGTATGAATCCAAATCATACCATAACGCTCTACAACACAAAAAGACCTTAATCTAGGCTTACTATCTTGCTTCAATAGACCATCGTGATCACAGGGCCTATTTTTAGTTGACGCTAGATCGCAATTTGACTTCGGATGCAGATCTCCACTTCCCGTCCCCATAAATTCACCGGAATGAGCGAATTTCCATCCGTGAAAACCACATCTAATACCGTCTGACTCCATAGTTCCTGAGCCCAAATTTGCTCCCATGTGCGGGCAGCGCGGAGTGACCCCGACCACTCGCCCTGAATCAGTTCGGTAAAGCAGAACCTTTATACCAGCAATGTCTACTTCTTTCTTATCCCGTGTCGCCAACTCCGAACTCGCTAATGCCCAGTACCAGCCATGAGCGGCTATGCTAGAATTGGCAAAATTAGAATTCTGATTCATTGGCTCGCCAATTGACTGAGAATAGTTGACACAACTTCAGAGGACTTTGGTAGCTGAAAGAGATTATATTCTGTCATTTTCATGCAGAGGCTATCAGCACCAGCTAAACTGAGAAGATGGCTCACTAAGGCCAAATCGCTTTCAATCTTTTCACCGATTTGCATTTGCTCAACAAGGTTTTCTACTTGCTTCTTTGTTAGGCCACCAAGAGCCCGATCTAACTCAGAGACTACCAAAACTGGACCACTTCTAATCATCATTAGGAACTCCGCAACGAGATCCTCAAGGTGCTTAGTTAAAGGGGAATCTAGCTCCTTCGGGTTAAACAGTACCAACCCACTTCCATGGTGCTTGCCCTCGTCTAGCACGATTGCCTTGAATCCTTCGGCGACCTTTTCATTTAAACATTCACGCCCTAAAGTAGCATAGTGACGAATTCCCCATCCCTCTAGAAGAACTTGGACCAGCAACACTAATATTGGGCGTGGATTTTCTGATATTGCCGTCTCTAGATAGTCCAAAAATAAATTATTCTTTCTGTCTTTCATCTGAGCTTTTCCCAACATCTCATCAAAGAAACGAAGATGCCTGGCCTCATCAGCGGCGAAGAAGGAATACAAGCTTCTCTGATCTTGTGTTTCCGCTAATAGACTCATCTTTGCTGTAAAAGCTGTTCCAGCGACCTCAATAAGTTGAGCTTCACGCAAAAGGCTACTGCCTAAAGATTCGGCGATTTGGGCCCTTTGGCTAGGGTCAAGATTGGTGCCTAAATCAGTCTTAGATAGCCCAAAATAGTCTAAATTCCAAAGTGCCTTACTTTCAAGAAGCCCACCTGAACTTGACGTATAGGTTCGGCAAAACTGGTCAATTCTTTTGCTAGAATCCCCGTCCAGGTGATCATAGATACTTTCTAATCTAAGATTTTTCATTTTTTAAATTTTACCCCTAACCTCTAGACCATTCACTGGAAGGCCTAGGCGCCGACGAATTTTGGAGTAAAAATCACTATTTTTTGCTCCTGGATTCTTTTGAAATAGCTTTTTGAATCCGTATCGCAAAGGCATCGTCAGCTCCATTTTGGCGATACAAGCCAACTCATTACCTACTTTCCAACCTGAGTTTCTATCGGCAAAAAATTTGACTTCAGGAATTTTTGCTATAAGAATATCATCTATGGGTGCGACTCCTTCCTTAACCTTGCATGCCATTTCATCTATGCCCGGAATGATTAGCCCATTCTCTGAATGATAGTGCGAACCGAACTTACTACCATAGAATAGATTCATCACCTCATTTTCAAAAGCTGGGGTGGGATGGTTTAGTCTCGGGTAGTAAACCTGAAAATTATTGGCCATTTTTAGGTAAGTTTTATAACCCTTGGAAATGAGCATCCAGTAGAGCGGGGTCATGGGATTCCAGAGCTTAATTAAAAAAAGATAGTATAGAAAGGAGACTCCAAGAGCCGAACTCCCCCAATACTTTTTTTCCAGCACAGTATCGCCACTATATACTACATTTACTTGCTTTCCATTTACATCAATGCTTTTAGACAACAGTGTAGAAAATCCAACGATTAGTTCGCTACCTGCTTCATATAGAACTATAACATGACTCTTTTCACTTAAATCGTCTAGAAAAGATTTCTCTGAAACACCACTATAGTACCGAGTAAGTAGTATAAACAATGACTGTTTAGTCTCTTCTGAAAGGTCACTAGATTTTCGAATTTTAGGGACTACCCGAGGAAGAAGAAAATTCATGTTACTTACCTCGATTTATTAATAGAAATTCTTGATTTTCGGTATGCCTTATAAACTCGATAATCGGTAAATCCGCCTTAATTGGAGCCTTCATCGAAAAATTTATTGACATAAAAATATTTCGATCTCCTCTTTCAAAGTAGCCTCCAACAACTCCAGTTAACCAAGCGATAAATTTGGCAATCCATTTTCCAAAAAATGGAATGTTAAGCTTTGGCGACAAAAATACCATAATACCCTCTGTACCGCCGTCTAAGGTAGGGCGGTGAGGAAAAAGCAAATAGAGCTTCATAAAGTCGGGGCCTAGAGTGACCGCTCCTGTAGATGCATACCAATAGTCTAAGAAGTACGTGAGATTGCCTTTTCGGTAGAAGGGCATTAATAGTTTTCCCAGTAGACTATCTGAATTAAGAGCAGACTCATTCTCAAGCCGTATTGCATTAGATGAGAGAATTTTTGGCACCAAATTTAGACCCTTTGCTAAAGAACTTGCTTCCGGATGAACAGTATTAAAGTGATGTGCATCTATAGCATTGAGCATGACAACTTCCGGCCGACAGGGTCTAAATGTTCTACCCCCTACTACATATTCGACTTCTGGCTTTTTCTCGCCATCTAGGCCAGCGAAATCTTTGAATTCTGGAAGTGGGGCTTGCTTGGTCGTTTCTCCCTCCAAAAGAGGCTCTGTATTGACCCAAATAAGACCGTACTTTTCCGCGACGGCATATCTCTTCAGAGGAGACATCTTTAGTTGTTTTTTACTGCTAGACAGACAAGGAATATCGATGCACTCACCCTTTTCGTCAAATTTCCATCCATGAAAAGCGCACTGAACGCCCTCTTTTTCTACCGATCCTTCTTTAAAATGCGCTCCCATATGGGGGCAATAGGCCTCAATTGCATAGACTTTTCCCGATTCTCCACGATAAATGGCGAGATCTAGACCAAGTAGCTTTAAGCCTTGTATCTTTCCTTTTTTAAGTTCTTTAGATGGCAGCGCCCAATACCAGCCTTTGATAGCTACTTCGGCATTATTAAATACCTTTAAATCACTCATCAATGCCATGTAGTCACTCCTCATTTCTTCAGTATTAATCTGCACCATTAAGAAAGTAGCGATAGCTTTAAAGCCCGTATTACTCACTGCCCTACATGCAACTTCATGGCCAGATTTATAACCTAATGTATACAGCACCTTAGTAGGTAAAATGCCTAAGGCCACCTGTACAGGAATAGCTCAAAGTTACATCCTCTTAACAGCAAGAAGCACCAACCTAATGTCTTCTAAAATTCTCAAATAAATGCAGTTGGTAGGAAAATCAACCCTCTTTTTGGTCTATTCCGCCTCACTCCGGCCCTGTTTTAATTTGCAGCATCCGCATTTAGTTGCGCCATTTTGCTGCGTTTTGAGGCGGAAGAATGCCGCAGTT
>CAIMVM010000196.1 GCA_903844895.1 uncultured Pseudomonadota bacterium | reverse complement strand
GTGAACACCCATGCGCATGAAACACAAAAAGTGTTCACGATCAGATGCGGTTAGGTGTTCACGTTCGATAAGAATCAGTGTTCACGATGCTTAAGAATAGGTGTTCATGATGGGTGCGAATATGCATCGGGCAGATATTCATAGCCCTGATGCTGCAAATCCTGAATGAATTCACGCTCCAAATCGTATTCGCTTTGGTAGCTCTCACAGACTTGCCCGCCCTTGCTGTACTTATCCAGGACGATGAAGTTGTTGGATTCTGCGATGGTTTTAGTGTAATCAACCATTCTTCTTCCCCACAATGAATGTGCGCATTTCATTTATTGACTGCCCTAACTCAACGGTTGTGAATCGCACATTATGAATATTTTCAGGATGATGAATCTGGTGCCGGATGTATTCGCTCAGAATCCTATGCTCTTGCTGCGTCTCACCATTTTGTTTAATTTTTGTGTAAGTTTTTGTTGCCTTCCCATTTTTATAATCTGGCAACCAGCCTTCACTTTCAATGTATCCATACAGCTCATTGTGGTAGCCATCATCAGACTCATTGAAAGCAAGAAAATTTACTTCGTTAAGTGATGGATAGGGCAAGTTGTGTCTCTGAATACTTACAATCTCTTTAGGCAGACTTCCTTTGATTAGTTTCAAGTGCTCAAAATTCAGCATTTTGACAATAGCCGGACTATGGGTTGTCAGAATGATTTGAGTGTGCTGCCCTTTTGATAGATCAATAAAAGCATCAATTAGCTTTTTTTGGTGCTCAGGGTGTTGTGATGTTTCTGGCTCCTCAATTGCGTAAATGATGTCAGGAACATTCTTTTCTAATTTTCTTCTTTCGGCTTCTGCTCTGAAAAAACTGAGAAGAACTAGCCTTTTTACACCGCTCCCACGCTTATTGATGGGTATATCTTCATCTCCTGAAATAGAGACATTCTTGAACACATCAGCCCATTTCAGACTTTCCGCAGGCGGGATAACCGGATTAAGGCTTTGGGCAACTTCCGGATTCATTTCTTTCAGCTTTTCGAGCGTACGATCGGCCACCTCTTTAAGTTTGGAATCAACTTCTATCGCAATTTTTTTAAGCGCAGACTGAATATCTGTGCCCTTCAGGATTTCTTGAACAGCCAATTTCATAGGATCTTGAATTTCACTATCACCGTCACTGTTCTTTCGGTCAGATTGAAAGAGCGAATACAGCGGCATGTAGTTTCTTAGCTGATCCCAAATATTTTTTGCATCTTCTTTTGTTACATCAATTTCACCTTCGCTTAGTTGAAGATCATCTGAATAATGTGCCCAAATAGCTTTGCGCATAATGGCATTTTTCTTTTCGTCATCACAGGCAATAGAATCTTTCTTGATAATTTCCTGCAACTCCTTCTGCTTTTTTAGTAGAAGGCCTGAGCAGCCCGGATTGGTGGGATGGTTTGCCTTTACAGACACTTTTTCCTTGCCTGCATTCGGATAAATTTTGACTATCTCCAGTTTGCCTTGGCTATTTAGCAGATACTCATCTTGAAGTGTTGTTTCATTAGTGCTGTCTATTACCAGAGAGGTCGGCAAGTCCTCAAAAACTACCGCAATACAAATATCATTATTCCCATCGGTAAGACCTTGCTTATTCATGTCTTCCTTATCCAGTTTTACAACTCCCTTTCCTTCATTGAAAAATACGTCAAGTGCTTCAAGAACAGTCGATTTCCCAATATCATTTTTTCCAACGAACACCGTTAACTCTTCGAAATTTATGCTTGTCTCATCCTTATAGCCACGGAAATTTGAAATTTTCACCTGTGATATTTTCATGCTACGCCCCTGTAAATACTTCTGACACTGGCTTGGGAAAGCTCAACAACAGTTCGCGGTAATGCTCGTATTGCTTTTGGCGCAATGCAATTTCGCGGGGCAAGCCTTCTCTGATGGAGTTGGTAAGCGCGTCGAATTTGTCGAGGATGGCGACGATGCGGGCTTGTTCGGCGAGTGATGGTACTGGTATCGGGAACTTTAAAAACATTGGCCTACGAAGTGATGTAACAGATGAACTCACCGATGCTTTTTGTATGTACGCATAAAAATATGATCTTATGCAGTGATATACAAATCGCGGATCCATCACTTCGCTGGGGACAATACGGTATGCCCGCTGATGCAGGGCATATTTTCCTTGAGCATAGTGAAAAACTTTTCCTACGCCAGCACCATCTCCAGCGGTGATGATTGCAGTTTCATCAAAATCAAACACGTTTAACCTTAACGGCTCCCGTCCGCGTGCATAAAAAATATAACCACCATCCTCAATGGCATCTTGTGTGTCGTGACTGCCTGTGCCAATTGTCGCCACTTCACCCAACGTCTTCCACACATCCCCTTCTTCAAAACTCAACAACTGGTCGCGATAGTAGTTGTATTGTTTTTTGCGGGCGGTCAGCTCGGCGGTCAGCTCGGTGAAGGTGTCCAGAATGCGAATGATTTCGGCTTGGATTTCAAGCGATTTTTTAGGGTTTTCTGGGCATGGGATGGGGATTTGGATTTTATTCAAAATAGCCTGCGTCAGACTCGGTCTTCCCGAGCCAGTATCTAAGGCCATCAGATCAATTGTTTTAATAAAATAGTAAAGAAACTTCGGGATAGTCTTCGCCTCATCAATTTCAGTATAGAAAATTGTGTCAACATTCCAGAATGGCGTTTCGACATAGAAAATATTTGTGATCGAGCCTTTTCGCGGAATTAGAACAGATGGCTTGTTATAAGAATAGGTATTTACATACTTCATAATGCCACCTGAGCCATAAACAGGGATGTCGCCTGCACCTAAGCCTTTCCAGTCTTTTCCATGTTTTATTTTGGCCACTTGCTCTAGAGGTTGCCACTTCACCTCAACGCCATCCAGTAGCTTTTCCATAAAGTACACACTACTTATGCTTACAGCTCCTCAATCTTAAATTCGCTATAGCCTTCGTAGTAATAGCTCACATCAATGCCCTTCATAAACAGGGCGCGATCATCAATTTGATCGGTGAGGGCTTGTTTGAGCAAGGTTTTGATTTCAAGGTCTTTCACCACACTGCGCTGCATGGCCGAGAGATATTCCTCTTTATCGACTAAATTCCAATCCACCACCTGCTGGGTTTCTTTTTTGAGCATCAGATCTAGCCAGATGCGGGTGGCGCGACCATTGCCTTCACGGAATGGGTGAGCAACATTCATCTCCACATATTTTTCGATGATTTCATCAACGTTTTCTTG
>CAIMVM010000195.1 GCA_903844895.1 uncultured Pseudomonadota bacterium | reverse complement strand
TAGATTCTGCAATTGAGATAAAGTAACAGCAGTACATTGAGCGCTTGATGCCATAGAAAACCTCGCGATGTAATTAAACTTCGCAGTAAGCTTTCTCTATTCCCTTGTAATAATCAACGGTTAGTTAACTTAGTGCCATTCGTAATACATACCTTTAAATTGCGATTTTGCTCGATTTTTTGACCAAATGACTGGGCTTCTAAGGCCGACACAAAGAATTAAGCAGAGTCTGACTCAACCTCAAACCTGCTGCTAAGCTGTATAAATTCACGTAATTTTTGAAAAAAACAACCATGCATAAATTATATGGCAGCCTCAATTAAAATCATTTTATCAATCTTGTTCGAATTCCTAGTTCCTTATAGATAGTCCGAAGCGAAATATACCGCGAAGGAGTATTTATAGATGAGACCTTTAAACTTTAAGAAGAAGATGACCAGTTTATTTGTATTGCCTTATCTGGTCGGAGGATGCGGAAGCTCCACGACAGTTAAGGCGAAAATGCCTACTCAAAAAGTCGAAACGCCAGCACCAGCACCAATGAACCAATCGCAAGACGAAGAAAAGCAAGTACTTGCCCTTTTGGGCCAAGGAAGTAATTCGTTTACCGGGGGAGTTGCCGTCGGACGCTGTATTATTGGCGAGCTTCCTTCCTCAAATGTTCTTGGAAAGGAATATGAAACACCTGAATACGCTGGCGATGGGCAATCTATTGCATTTAAACATTCAGAAGTATCTTCAAACCAAGAATTGAGAAAAAAATCCGAACTGAGTTTGGAAGCCAAAGGCACCTCTGGACTTTATTCAGGAAAAATCAAGGCATCTTTTATTGAATCTGTAGATATCAACCAAGAAGACATCAATATTTTCTATCATGTTAAGGTGGTCAATCCTGAAGTCAAAATGAGTAACGTAAGACTCAGCCCAGAGGCCCTGGAATTACTAGAAAAGCAGGGCCTTTCTGCCCTCTATAAGCGTTGTGGAGATGAGGCGATTATTGGCTACCAAACAGGCGGTGAGCTACTTTCTATGATTCAGATAAGTAAAAGAGACAAAACAAATAAAAGCAGCATGGCGGTTGCTGCTGAAGCTTCGGGTGTAAAGTTTTCCGCAAATGGAAAAATCATAGTGGACGAATCCAACAAAAAGAACGACCTCAAAGTGGACGTATCTGGACAATATATTGGCGGAAAAGGGGAAAAAATCGAAACAAGCGTTACTGAATTTAGAGATCAAGCGGAAAGCTGGGCAAAGGTCGTGGCTCAACATGGAGTGGTACTCAACCTCGTCAAGGTAAAATACTCTGAATTAGCAGCTGGGGCAAGGGATCCACAATTAGTTAAAATGCAAGATTTTATGAATGACTTAGATAAACAATATGATCTCTTAAGTGACTATGTAGAACAAATTAATAATGAAATGGGACATGTGTCAGATTTAGAATTAAAAGACCGCTATTCTAAAGCAAAGGCTGATGCCACTATATTAAAGGGTGAAATCATTGAAAAGTTAATTGGCTGCCAAAGTTTACTTGATATAGAACACTGCGTTGATATTCAACTAACTGAGAAGATTGATTTATTTGGAACAAACTTTTTCGAGAGACGGGTGGATCCTAGTTGTGGCGTTGCTACTTGGAGGGAGATTCAAAACCCAGCATGTGGCTGGCATGACAAAGATGTTGCTAAGATCAATGATCCGGTATGCGGCATCGAGCTTTACAACCAACGTAATGAACGAAAGTGTCACATGACCCGTTGCAATCGCAACATAAGTGATGAATGTGAGCCACAGCAGGTATGCGAAGACAACTACGTGCGTCGACCAGAGTATGGAGTGGAAAAATACAAAAATTGCTCCGTCAAGGAACCAGAAGCCAATACATGTCGTTTTGCAGGCGGCGAACCAGAAACCTTTAAAGAATGCATCCTTATAAAACCTAGAAGCTAATTATGGCGAATAATCAAATCTAATTTAGGTAGCTGAAATAAAAACCGTTTCTCACTAAAATGTCTTTGCTAAAAGACCGAATAAAGTGAGAAACGTTCTAGGTCTGACTTTATCAGACCATGGATGGTCAAGGCCAGCCCCAATTTTGAGATGCCTTTGAATTCAATATTCTCTTAAGATTCTGGACTTTATAGAATCTGAATTGTGTAAGATGCGCTGGTGCTCCCTCGCACGATCAGCCGGATAAGTTTGGAACTTGGTCGACGATAATGAATCGCTTTAATCGTTAGTTAAAAGAAGACCCATAGATACTACATTTCATCGTTAAAAGTGGGTAGAACTAGCGATTGGAAATCTGTCGATACTACGCTCATGAAGGCCCATCATCACGCTAATTCGATGCAAAGATTTAAAAATTCCTTACGTTTTGCATTGCGCCAAACATCGATTAGCTCATTTCATATGAGCACAGCATGCGGATACTTATCAATTTCAATAACAAAAATTCTCTGTTTGAGTGCACAGGATTCTCATCATCAAAGAGGAGAATCTTGTGAGCTAAGGCATTGATCGTATTTTCAAGGCTTAGGCGTCCCTTTTCATCTAATTCGATATTCTTCTTTTTGTCCTATTGAAACTTCATTACTTCAAACTTGTCATATTGTTTTTCAAATGAACACTTGAAACAGCCTGACACAGGCCAATGTATATTGACCACCATTCGCGGCTTCAGGTAGGGGCCTAAACAATCACAACCCCCAAGGATCAACATTTGCTAACCTTTGCATGATATGCCCATGAAATTTGGCTCTCCCTGCAGCCGGAAACTGAGTAGCACCCTTATGATAGAATGGCATTGTAGGACTTCTTCAGGCGCTATTCCTCCCACCTGTTTGGGAGACGATAGGCTAGGCATCTAGTGCAGCGATCTGGGCGGCTAAATTTAGCAAAATACGAGACTTTAGTTCTCCCCTCTGGCTAACACCTTTAAAAACAAGCTTAAGTAATCTTTAATGAGATCCTATTTTGCAGGTTCGAATCTTTCTATGGCGACGAAAGCAGAGCCTTGCAGCCGGCAATCTAGCCCAAAACGAGATCAACTATCCGAACATATCAACTATCCGAACATATCAACTATCCGAACATATCAACTATCCGAACATATCAACTATCCGAACATATCAACTATCCGAACAT
>CAIMVM010000194.1 GCA_903844895.1 uncultured Pseudomonadota bacterium | reverse complement strand
TTGACCTATAAATCTTACACTTGGAAAGGTATTTATAAATGGAAAATTCGTGAAGAAAGCCAAAGAAACAATCTATAATAAATTGATGATAATCACTCAGCCGAGAAATGAATCACTAAAGGAAGATGGCGGTCTCGGCCGAGAATTAACCGTCGGACTGAAATGCGCTAAAAAGATATAGTAAAATGTAAAGTCCTTGAAAGGGCTGATATTTCAGTGCTGGTTTTGGTAATCCTCTGAGGTTTTAGAGAAAAATAGCACTAGATGAATTGGCTAGGAAGCGCGGCTGAATGGCCCTCCATTAAATTAATAACTTATCGGAACAATTTCAATTTTTTTGGCGTTTCAAGGCACATATGCCAGGCTTTGAAATCGCGGCGCTGTTGCGAATTCATTTTGGAGGTATAGCGAGGTATTGGCAAAAAGGCGTTTTTCTTCATCTTCAAAGGCGAGGTATGGGAGGAAACCCCACCCTGGTCGCGGTCAAAGGAAGACAGATCCATAAGCGACTTGACTTGCCAACCATCCGAATTTTTATGACGTCTCAATTGGTGCCGCTAAATCGACTAAGGTGTAGCTTGCTCAAGTCCGAGAACAGATTTCTAGCTATTAAAGAAATCTTCAGCAGACATCATAAAGTCAAACTGCTCTCGTAGCGAGAGGGGAACAAAGGCGGCGTCACTCACCACTAAAAGTTTTCGAATTGTGTAAGTTTTATATTTTGGAAAAGCTTCTATCATTCTTTCGATCCTCTCGTTAACTTGTGAAGCTACAGTTGTTTTGAGTGGAGATGTTGCATACTTAGCTTCAACAACAATGAGAGTATGATCGGCTCTCTCAATTAACAGATCGATTTGAAATCCTTTAGCCTCCTTGTGGAAGAATGAGCCTGCGTGAAATTCCACACCATAAAATCCAAGTTTTTTCGCTATAATTGAACTGTTTTTTCTCACCCACCGTTCAAATGACAACCCCAAAAAGACCGATAGCTCTCGTTCAGGAAGACCGAGTTTGGGATTGTTATCCAATTTTCCAGCGGTAATGTCACGAATTTTGGGTTTGATGAAGTGATAAAAGAAGTGGACAAATTCATCGGAAATCCGGAAGCGGTTTCCAATTTGAGCGTTTCGATTTTGCACGGATGGATATTCTTCGAGAAACCCACACGAAACAAGGTCAGCTAGAATTTTTGAGAGTTCTCCGCCCGCACGGGTGCTGCCAGTAACTTTTTTCGCAATCTCGCCGCGGGTGAGTGATCCTTGTTTGGCGAGTGTTTCTACTATTTTTCTGTAGTTATCCGATTCGGCAAGAGAACTTATATAAATTCTGTCTAATTCTTTCACGAAAAATCCGTCCCGTGAAAACGATTCTAACGTAAGACTTTCAAGAATACTTTTACTTTGAGGAAGTCTTTGTAGATAACCCGGAATTCCGCCAACGGTTAGAGATGCTATAAGATGCTCTCTGGTGCCGCGACCGGGTAGGATAGCCGCGACTTCGGAGGGAGAAAACTCATGCAAACTAATATGTCTGTCTGAGCGGTTGTAAATGGCTTTATTGCTCATAAACTGAGTCGCAATGAAGGATGGCGATGATCCTGAAATAACAATTCGCAAACCTGGATTGTGCCGCCAGCGGTCATCCCAGAATGGTTTGAGTTCAGCCAAAAGATCGTCTTGATACGCACATAGCCACTGAATTTCTTCGAGATAAAAAATTATGGGCTGTGCCTCTAAAGTTGGCGATATGAATTCAAAGAAGTCTGTCCAGCTGCTGCACTTTAAATCTGAGGGGATTTCCCAGTTGTATGCTCTTAGGCGGTGAACACATGCTTCGATTTGTTTGAGCATAAGTGTTTTGTGGGAGCGGCCGCGGGGTCTTTCGGTTTGTATACCCTCGAGTTTGATAACCTTGTTGCCGCGAAAAAATTGTTCGATAAGTTCCGTTTTTCCTATGCGCCTGCGGCCCGCTACAACAATAATTGCTGCCGCTTCTGTGGCGTGGATTTCGCGGAGCAGCGTTAGTTCGCGATTTCTACCAATAAACGACTTGTTTGCTAAAATCTCGTAATAATACATAGTTAGGGCGTCTCCATTTCTATTCCAGCGCAAACCGACGAAATACACATTCTCTGCGCTGTAATTAAGACCATATCACAGCGCAAACATGGATTCAATGCGGTATGAGCGCTGAAATAGAAATTGGGCGTCCCCCAACACATCATCCTTCAACTCTAGCACAAGGTGCCTAGAAAAAATTCAAGATTGAAGCGAAAACAGCATTAATGAAGTACTAAAAAAAGGCTGTCCATCTACCGAAAGCTGGTCGCCTAATAGAATCAGCAGATAACTAAATCTTGTCTCTTGTTAGAGATCTTGGGAGAATTTTTGCTTCTTGTTGCCACTCCCCGCAAACAAGTACAATTTAGTCAAATTCAATCATAAGGACCTGCTCATGCTTAGGAAAAGTGTCCTTTTTACTATTTGCTTTTTTCTTATTTGGTCATGTAAAAGTAAAACCACGATCAAAGATTATACTTCCGCTTTGGTAACACAGGCGCCAGGAGAAAATTCAAGATTGATTACTGTCGGCGACGGAATGAGTGAGGACGATTCTAATGAATTGCGCACAAAGATTGTAGGCGAAATGCCTAAAGCAGGTTGCTTACATGGGCTAAAATATAAGGTATATTATTCCCCAAGTAAGAAGGCATTTCAGGAGTCAATTTTTTGGGTTGAAGAAAATCTTGAACTGGCAAAAGAGGGAGACTGTTAACGATGATTTTACTTGAGCACTGGCATGGGAAAAACAAGCCTCAGTCAACTCAAACAAACCAGAATAATGACTAGAAACCTTCTAGTTATACTGTAAGCAAGTACTTGGAGAGAATTAATCTCCAAAAGCCATGTGCACCGACGTTTAATTAGACAATAAAATGAATGGCGCTAAGTTAAGTAACCATTGATTATTACAAGGGAATAGAGAAAGCTTATTGCGAAGTTTAATTACATCGCGAGGTTTTCCATGGCATCAAGTGCTCAAAGTACTGCTGTTACTCGATCTCAATTGCAGAATCTA
>CAIMVM010000193.1 GCA_903844895.1 uncultured Pseudomonadota bacterium | reverse complement strand
TCTCTCTCTCTCTCTCTCTCTCTCTCTCTCTCTCAGTTATCGGCATTGCGTCGAAAAGTCTAAACTCTTAGGAATGGGTTTCTGTAGATCAAATTGCTTCTCTGATTCTAAAAAGATTCCGAAGTCTAAGGCTATCAGAATATATAAGCTGTTGCAGTTTTTTTAAGACAGAGAAGTCGTCTCCTGTCAGATTTGGCACTCCAATAGAGTAGATCAAGTAGACAGGCATGTTTGATGCTCTTTTCAAGTGTCCGGATTTGTCTTCTTTTTAAAAGATTCGCTTCAAGCTTTTTTTTAAGGTGTAGAAATAGTTAGGATATAGTTGTCTAGGATGGTCGCCAATGGATAGTGGTCGTTAGCCATGGACCATAAAGAAGAAAGATTATAGAGGCTATTTCAAGCAGTCAGCAACCATCGCAGTTTCGGTGCTGGAAGCGAGATTTTTGTTGGTGTAGCAAGCCGTGACAAAATTTGCATTCGATGCTGAACAGTCGCCTTCAGCAGCTTGTTCTTTAGTGGGTATATACCATTGGGCAAGAACTACTCCCTCCTTTTCTCCGCATGCCACAAGTTTTGCCCCTTTTTCTTGGTTTTGTTTCACCCTTTCATCTGGGGTTCCTAGCTTATCCATCGCTGCTAAAAAACTCGGGAAGGTACATTCAAAACTAGTTGCTTTAGGCACTGAAGAGCATGCACTTCTAGAAAAATCCCAAATGTTACCTGCGCTATTGCAGTCCTCAATCTTCTTAGGAAATGAGACCTGGACGAAATCCTTAGTGAAGTCACATTTTTTCGCTATTCCTGATCCTGATGTCTTTGTTGCCGGTAGAGTAGCTGCAATAGCATCTCTATTGCGGTCGGCAGTAGTTTGCGATTTGTCGCCTGTAAAAGACGCTTCTTTAGCACACCCGTAGGTAGCAAGTGACATAAAAATATAGAGGCAATGAGTCCTCATCTAATATCTCCCATAACGATAACACTCGGTCTATATCGGCAGGGAGAAGCTGGATCTTGTCTTTTCTTGTAAACGCCGGTATATTAAGGGTTAATTCTCTACATTTAAAGGGTCGTCTATGATTGTCAATATCGGCATTGGGATTGTTTTGTTGGGTGCGGCTTTTTTTGGGTATCGTAGCTACACGGCGCAAGAGTCTGTCCCGCGCTATAATGGTGAGATTCTGCCTTGTGAGGGAAAGCCCAATTGTATTTCAACAGCAGGCCCCGAAGAATTCTTGGCTGCGCCATGGCAATTGAAGGGATCATTTGAGAAAGTTAAAGACTTTGTCAAATCCCAAGAACCCCAAATATTGACAGATCAAGAAAATTATCTACATGTTGTATTTAGAAGTCGTATATTTCAATATCCCGATGATGTGGTTCTAAAGAAAAATGGTGATCAAATTCTTTTTAGGTCAAGTTCCAGGGTCGGATACTCCGATATGGGGGTTAATAAAAAGCGCATGCAAGACTATGAAGTTAAATTGAGAGGCTTGGGGCTCATCCAATAGATCATTTTTTTGAGAAATTTTTTGTGACATAGATATTCTTTACCTTCATGGCAAAGAAGCTAAAGTTTTACATACAAGCTATGTCTTTGAAGATGATGATGCATACGATCGATTTTGCGGTAGGGGTATGATTCAATAGTTGGGAACACTAGTTGGAAGAATGATTTTGGCGGTTTTTAAGATTTCAAATGCATTTTGGTGTTAAAATTTTGCGGTGCGACTAACTTTTCAACTAACTTTTTAAGAAACGTTTCAGATTTTTCAGAGACTTTTATGCGGAATCTTTTTAAAGGAATGATAGCACAAGGTGGGAAAACGCAATTTATGGATAGATTCTGAGGAGCTGCGTCTGTAATGTCGGGTTTTAGGGTGCTCGGCGTGGTGCTTTGTGTGTGGAATTTGTGGTTTTCTTTTCAGGAAGTCGGTCTGTTTTTCAAAGGCTGTGTTCTTTGGAGTATTAAGTCTTTAGGATTCTTTCCTTTTCCAACTTCAAAGGCTGAGTTTTGGAAAATCCTTTATCAGGGAACTAGCTAATGGGAATGAAAATATAGCCATATTACGATGTTCCTTTTTTAATAGAAAACAGCAGTCGCATTATTGCTTGGGTTTGGGTCCTTGAACCTTGAAAGAATTTCCAGGGTGATCATTTCTTCGCTTTTGCCTATTAGAGTGACCTCTACCTCATCTTTAGCTGCTATATGATTTAGGTTTAAAGAGTAATGAAGATCGTCTATTCTTTTAAGTGGGCCTTGAAGGGATGAAATTTCAGTCAAACTATTTTTTGTTATAATGAGGACAACGTCATCAGCACCGCTAGGTCCCAGGTTTTTAATAGAGACATTCAAGGCTCCGTCTTGTTTCTTTACTTGAAGATCTAAATCCGTGGATGCGCTTTGCTGAACTCTAAAGTTCAGGAAGTAGCCAAGTGAGCCGTTGAATTGATTCACTTTTAAGTACCATTTTCCTTGGGGGGCACTATCAACGGCTATATTTTCAGTTCCTGAACCTTCTGATAGACCAAAGATTTCTGCGTCAGAAAGCAGCCCATCCTCATTTACATCGTGATACAAGATTAGGTCAGCATCTCCATTGCCGAAGGTTCGCTCCATTTTAATTTTCAAATTCGATGTTTCTTTCAGATGGAACGAAAAAAAATCTATGGGATCCTCGTCACTGACGTAGTCAGTTAGTTTTGTTTCATCTGCCAAAATTTCAACAAAGAAAGCATCTTCGGGCGTAGCGCCTCCTTTGTCTTCTATTTGGCTTGTAGAAGAGTACTTAAAATTTAGGCTGTATTCGGCGTCCTCATCATCATAGATAATGCAAAAAAAGTAGTCCGATTGATTGATTTTTAGGTTTATTTTTTGAGGTGTCTGGTCGACATTCATGATGTCGACCAGCTCAACAGGCTCCATTTTTTGATTGCGATTACCATCCCGAAAAAGTTTCCCCATAAGAACCTTTTCCGAATTTAAAATGACTTCCATCGTTCCATCTTTGTCGGAATGAAATCTGTACCATTTCTCATTGTGCTGTCGATCAATTTTGTCGTAAACCACGTAATTAGCATCACCTGTTGGTATACTAAGCGCAACTGTAGAATCTTTGCCTCCCTGAGCAGAGGAAATGAGGACTTCTTCAAGCGCAGCTTCTTCTGTGCAAACTTTCTTTTGCTTAACTGTCAAGTTACCATAGTCAGTGACTATTTTACCAAAGGGTGGGTAGCAAGTAGCCAAAACAAATTCTTCTTTTTTAGCAAGTTTAAGTCCTGAGCTAAGTTCGCTACCGTCTCCCCAAATGAGATCGGGTTTAGCAAGGCTTGCGTCAAGAGAGGTACTTCCAAAGGTTGAAAAAAGACGACTTCGATCTTCTGAGTTGTTTATTTTTCTTGTCCAATGGATCTTGGGATTCGAACAAGAAGAAATGAGAGTAAGTAGGATATAGAGAACAAAAAGTGTTTTTTTCATGTGGCGGGCTCAAGAGAAAATATGGTGGCTATTCCTCCTAAAACGGTCCATCTTGCTTCGAAGTCACCAACACGCACACCCCAGCTTTGCCCTGGTGCGCCATCATTCCCGCGTTCCCAGGCGGGACGTGGGTCCAAGGAAATGGTCGATTCTATAGCTTCCCGGTCGCAACGATTAAGTGGGGGCTGGGTTTTCCAATCGATATTTAGAATAGGATCGGAGTCGTTGGCCCAAGTGCTTTCGGCAGTAGGAATCATGTCCGCATAGGGTACGTAGGGTTTTATATCTAATAAAGGAGTTCGATCAAGAAAGTCGCCACCCTCAATTTCTAGTACAGGGTGTTTTTGAGAAAGATCTATGGAGAGAAGCTTTACGGCGCTTAGTCCAATGGAGTTGGGGCGAAAGGGCGACCTCGTAGCAAAAACTCCTCGTCCTTCCTTTCCGCCTAATCGTGGAGGTCTGACTATAGGCTTCCAGGATTTTCCTTTAGTTTCATGAAAATAGAAAAGGATCCAAATATGAGAAAAGTCAGAGAGCCCTCTTAGTGCCTGTGTCATATCACCAGGGCCATCTAAGACTAGGGAGCATTTTATAGCTTTGGCGAGCCCCGCCTGTCTTGGAATGCCAAACCGTTCCGACCATGGAGATTTAATATAACCGATGGGAGTGGATTCAATCATGGGAAACTTCGGTCTGTAAATTATTGTTGATTTTGAGCCTATCCGTAACTCGCTTGCTAATTTCATGGATAAGGTGGGACTCAGCAACCGGCACCTTTCCTAATGCTTTTCGAACATGTTCCTTTAAAATGCGACTGTCCTTCATTTGAAGTAAGTCTATCATATCCATGACTTTCTCAACAAGATAACGGTGTTGGCTAGAATCTAACGGATCTTTATTGACGCGAAAGTCGGTGGTTTGAAGTTTAACTCTGTCGGTACGCAAAATGTAAGCATAGAGCATTATGGCTTGGGCTAGATTTAAAGAAGGGTAGGTTGTGGCCAAAGGGAGAGTGCTTACGACATCACTTTGGCGAATCATTTCATCGGAAAGTCCCGAGCGCTCTCCGCCAAAGAGTAGAGCCACCTTTTTAACGAGGCTTCCTTTCTCAGCTATCATTTTAGGTAGCTCATCTGCTTCCGTATAGTCGATTTTAAAGCGCCTATGCCGGGCTGTAGTTGCGATAATGAGGTCACAATCAAAGGCTGCTTCTGACAAACTAGAAAACGTTTCTATACCTTCTAGAATTTCTTTCGAGCCGTGCGCCAAAGCAAGGGCTTCGTTTGAAAGATGATCTGCCAAGGGCTGAATGAGGCGAATCGTGCCATGCCCAGTAGTCTTTATTGCCCTTGCCGCTCCACCAATATTGGCAGGGTGTTCCGGATGGTCAAGAATAAAAACAATTTCCATTAGATTTCGCCCTATACCAAAGCGTCCCTCTTACCTTTTTTTGTAAGTGGCTGTAAAGAGCGAAGTGATTCCTGGAATCTGACCTTATGAAAGAAATGTAAATGCAAACCCTTGCCCAGCGACATGCCTTCAAGCCGACAGGGTATGCTTTGGTTTTATGTGGATATCGTGGCTAGGTTCTTAAGCCGGATGCATTTTTTCACTCCGTCCTATTGAACAGAAAATCAGCCACTTACAGGCTAGTATTGCTGTCTTTGCCTCACCAGTACCCCGATTTTTGCGTTGAAGATTTAGGCGGCAACTACCTTAATAAGCGATCAAATCAGCTTTTATGGCATCATGGCAATGCTATTTTCATAGTTCTCAGTTGCATCCATAGCCCAAGCTAAGATGTCTCTTGAAGTAATAATTCCCTGAAGCTCATGGTGGGAGCCTAGTACCGCAAGAGCATCCACTTTGTCATCAATCATGATCTCTGCCGCTTCTGAAATCAAAGAGTATGGCGAAATCGTTCGAATGGGAAAGAAATCCATTTCGTTCAGAAGCAGGTCATAAGTGGGTGTGCATCCCGCGCTCGCAGCACGCAAGTGAGGCAATAATTCACGCTCGCTGACGATTCCGAGCAGTCGGCCGAAGTCTACGACAGGCAGGTGGTGAAACTTACCAGAGCACATGAGATGAAATGCTGCGCGAATAGAGCTTTTAGGGTGCAAACAAACTGGATTCTTTGTCATAAAGTCGACTACTAAAGTTTTCATAGGTCCTCCCAAATGGTGCTGGTCATTTTGGCTATGCAAGTTTGTGACCAAAAGCAAGGCATTGATATTCTTAAGTTGCGTTTAAAATTAAGCTGCGGAACACGCCAAATGCCTGCGAGAGTGGCATTTCAAGCTTTTTTGATAAGGTTGCGGAGGAAAAGTTGGGTCCACATTATGGACTGAAAAATTGGACCGAGGCTCGCTTTGCGAGTTTGGGTAGTGGTGCTGTCTCTGAAAGAGTTTGTGCATTACTGGTAAAGCCGCAAACGGCTTAACGGTCTCGCAGGTGGAAAAACGCAAAGCTATTGAGGGTCGTGGAATCGATGTAAAAATATAAATATACCCCTCCCGTAAAACTTCATGTCTTAGGGAGGGGGGAGGAAAATTGTCGGGATGGACTCAATGTTTATATGATTTCACGACCAGCGATGAAGCCAGCTGTACGGGATTGACAGCCGCAGGTTCGGTTTCCCGCAGATTCAAATTGTGCCGAGCAGGCTATACATTTTCTAATTTTAACCTTAATCGGAGAAAGCCCAGCTAACTTTCTTGCATGATTCTTAAGTTCGATCTCTTTAAGTACTGATGGGGGCAGGCGCTTAACCTTATTGTCCTTAAAAGTCGGTTCTTTAACAGCCGTATTCGCTAGAGTCATAGACTTTTACCTTCCTAAAGTGAAGAGTCGCAAAAAGCAGGCCATAAAAACAGAAGCCTAAAAAGTTGTCAACTCATTTCTGAAAAAGATTTGTCTTTTTGGCGGTTTGGGAATTCCCTCAAACCTCTGGGCTACAGAGTCTTTAGGGCAATAGGCAGAAATTTGGCTATATAGAATTAGGTCTTTGACGCCTCTAGGAGCAGTTCATCTGCAAGCCTAATGGGTGGGAACAAAGCCAATAAGTGCCATGCCGGGCTTAATTTGGGCATAGGCCAATTGGATAAGCCTGCCGTTTGCGTACTCGCCGTACAGGGGGACTGTCGCTGTAGGCTGGGGAAGGTGGGGGGGGTAAATCCAACCTGTAATACCATAGGATTCAACCTTAACTAAGCCAGGGGCGGGGGAAGGTAGCAAATGTACTTTTCGCACTTCGCCGGGAAAGCAGCTGATGGCAGCCAGAATAATAAAGAGAAAACGTTTCATATTCATACCTCTGGTGTGTTGAATGCAAGAATCATTCTTAGGGCCAAAATGAATATAAAGAGGCTATCTTTGCTGGAAACCGGTCGATGGAGTGGTATCAAAATGTTGTTAGGCGCTTAAAACGAGATTGTTTATTTGCCAGCCAGGAAGCCAATTTGGTGCCATTTTTTTTGGAATTCTGTTACTTTCCTCCTGCGGTGAAAATATCTCTTTCGAGGGCGAGCGGAAACATGTGGATTCAAAATCAGCGCGTTATTAGCAGAACAGAGCCGGAGCTTGGGATCGGTTTAGTCAAAGATATAAAACATGGGGAATGGGTAGAAATACATTTTCCCTTAGTAGGGGAGGCCCGCCGCTATGGCGTATTTACTCCACCTATACAGAGATTTCTATTGCGGCCAGGGCAGAATTTTGTTGCTAAGAATGGCTCAGCGTCTGTAGTGCAAGAGATATTAGAAGAAAGCGGAATTGTCCAATATATCACAAATACGGGTCGCTTTAGTGAAATCGAAATGGATCATAGGCTTCACGATGTCGGTACGGTAGAAGCACTTTTGAATGGTCAGCTTACAGATTTTGCGACTTATGAATTACGAAAAGAAGCGTGGAATATTAAGCGGCAGTATCAATCATCTCAAGCTTTTGGCGTGATTGGACCGCGAGTGCAGCCTATCGCCCATCAACTCTACATTACAAAAGAAGTGGTGGCGCGAACGAGGCCAAGAGTGCTACTTGCCGATGAAGTAGGTCTTGGAAAGACCATTGAAGCGGGCCTTATTATGTCTGCCCTTCGGGTGCGAGGAAAGGCTGATCGAATTCTTATTGTTGTTCCTGAAGCATTAGTGTTTCAGTGGGTCCATGAGATGTTTAGGCGTTTCAATCTTTTATTTACAGTTCTTGATTCAGAGAGGATCGCAGAAGATGAGGAAACTCATAAAACATCTGCCTTCGCCCATAATCACCTCACCATCGTCGCCTTGGAGTGGCTGGTAAAAGATTCCGATGTCGTCGAGCAGATTACAGATCAATCATGGGATCTACTCGTTATGGATGAAGCCCATCACATCCGCTGGGATCAAGAAACGCCAAGCCCCAAATGGAAAGTCGCCAGTGAACTTTCTAAGGCTAGTGATGGTCTCCTACTATTAACAGCTACGCCGCGGCAATATGGCTACGACACTCTCTTTGGTCTATTGCATCTTGTGGATTCCGAGCGTTTTTCTGACTTTGATTCCTACGTGGAGGAAGCTGAAAAGTCTGCTGAAGTAGCGGCTCTGGCAAAAGAGATCTATGCAACTAAGGAGATTTCTGAGGATATAAAGAGGCATCTTGGCGATCTGTTTCCCGATGACTTTGACTTGCAGTCTAGTATAGATGCTGAGGACTCGGGAGAAGACGTTGTCAGAGCGCTTGTGGATCGTCATGGCACAGGAAGGGCATTGTTTCGCAACCGTCGGGCTCGTATCAAAGGTTTTCCCAAGCGAACGTTGTTTACAGTTCCTTTAAAGCCATCAGCGTCTTATATTTCAAGGTTTGCAAAAGTTAAGCTTGAAACTTGGGACGAGTTAAAATTGATGGACTGTGCCACAGGCCGTGACACCAATCGCTTTGAATTAGACCATGAAAATAATGACCCTCGATTTCTTTGGATCGCTGAGTTCATAAAGAATTTAGGCTCCGAAAAAGCATTGATTATTTGTGCAAATCGGGAGCGCGTTGTAAGGCTAGCAAGTTTCCTATCAGAGATGACTGGCATGGAAACCTCTATGTTTCATGAAAAGCTTTCTGTGATAGAGCGAGATCAGCAAGCGGCGCGCTTTGCGGACAATCCCAAATGTCAGGTTTTAGTTTCCAGTGAAATCGGCGGCGAAGGCCGAAATTTCCAATTTGCTCACAAGCTCATAATGGCAGATATCCCAAGGCATCCAGACCTGGTGGAACAAAGGATCGGAAGACTGGATCGGATTGGCCAAAAAAGTTCTATTGAAATCTATGTTCCTTACTTAGAGGGAACGTCAGAAGAAGTTCTTGTGAAATGGTATCAAGAGGGGATTCATGCTTTTGATCGCTCATGGAATGGAACGGATATTTTTTTGAGCGAATTTGTCGATTCGTTAATGGACGTTATTCGCTTGTCTATTAAAGGTATCGACGACAAGGGAAGGATTGCTTTAGCGAAACTTATCCAAGATACTGCAGTATTTGCAGAAAAAATATCTATTGAGAACGAAAATTCTGTTGATATCCTTTTGGATATCAATTCGTTTGATGAGGGAAAAGGCGCGGAAATGCTGGATGCGGTCGATAGCGCTGATGATGATCCTGCTCTTGAGTTTTTCATGCGGTCCATGTTGGATCACTATGGAGTGGAATACGATGACTACGATGAACGTGGTTCTATTGTAGTACATGGAGAGTCGCTGAAGTTTATAGAGAGCTTTCCGGGAATCGAGCAAGATCAGGATACCGTCTTGACATTTTCAAGAGAGACCGCCTTAGCTAGAGAAGACATGGTTTTCTTAACAGGAGATCATCCGATTGTAGAAGCCACTCTTAGCCTTCTTTTAGATCGAGGCGAGGGTATGGCCAGCATGTGTAAATGGGAAGACTCGCCCTATGACCGCGGTCTGATCCTAGAATCCAGTTGGATTTTAGAGGCTTTGGGTCCCCGAAGTTTAGAGCTAGGGAAGTACTTGCCTGTTCAGATGCAAGAAATTCAAATGGATCACCGCGGCAAAGTCTTGAATGAAGCAAGACACCGAAAGGATCCCTCTAAACTCGAAGCTCTCACCTGGGATGATCAACAGATGACCCCTAAGGACATGGAAAAACCGCTGCGTGGGTTGTTAGCTAAAATAGAAAAAAGCATGGAAGGATGGGTTGAAAAAAATCGTTCCTCGGCCTTAACAGCCGCTAAGAAGGAATTAGACGCTGAGCTAGAAAGAATGGAATATCTGGCTCGCGTCAATAAGTCGGTAACTGCACTGGACGTAGCTAATATCAAAGAGAGAAACATCAGAATTCTCGAAGCCATCAAGAAAGCCGCGCCGCGGTTGGATGCCATTCGAGTGATCTTTACGCACTAAAAAGGTCTAGGCTCCCCAGACTTGGCGGTATCCTTAAAGCGACTCATGCGCCTAAAAGTGGTGTATGGGTCGCATGCTTTTAGGCCTAACGAATCACGTTTAAAGGAGGCTAAAGGAAAGCTAGTTATTTCACGCTAGAGATGGATTCACCATGTTTCAAAAACACCTAAAATTCTTCACAAACACAACAACCTCAGGTTCGTCAAATTCTTATGGATTAAGGTGGATGATTGGACTTTGTTTTCGATCTAAATCCTAAAGCTGACCACAGTTCAAAATATTTCCAAACGTTTGCAAAACATTTGGAGTTAAGCAGTTCGATAGTCACGAAAGACAAAACCTTGAAGACAAGAGTGAAGCAGGATCTTTCATGTCGAAGCCTCAGAAATTTTGAGTTGTCGCTGAAATCCGATGTAACACACAGATAATGATGGCTAATTTCCGAGGGTGTTCACAGTCTGTGATCGCCTCGCTCACAGGTCGTGCTCAGAAGTATTTTTACCTCCTTGATTGTGAGGTGCGATTGTAGGAATCTATAAATAGATAAAAACTTGCAAGTTTGAAAATCGAGAATAAAAAAAAACTAAATTTTAAAAGGATCATCAAATGAAAAAGCTTTCTCTAAATCTATGTGCCGGTGTCTCTATTCTATTGCTTCAGGCTTGCGACAATTACACGACACAGCCCCTTTGTGACGCTGGAAATGCGACGACTATTCCTGGGATCGAAGGCACGTATACCGTTTCCGTTCAAGGACCAGATCACGATATTGCGACAACTGATGTTAAAATTGAAGCTAACCCGCAGGATTCGAGTCACCTTAAACTGCGAAGTTTTGATAAAAAGAAATCCTTGGTTCAGGAGTCTGATGCGACATTGTGTCACATTAATGGCAGGAATATTCTGCAAGCTAAATCTGAAAATGGAATAGGCTTTTCTTATGTGGCCCTGATTCACTCGGCGGAAAGCTTAACATATCAGCCTGTTGCCTTTGATCGAGTTACTTTGGATCTTTTAGGGATCGGCTGGAAAGTGGTGCCGATGCCCGATCAGGAACTCCCCGGATTTGCTGCGCAAAAGCTTGGAAAATCTGAGGGCGCTAGGGAAGCATTTGTGGTATCAAATGACGGCGTTGCCTTGCAAGAGGTTTGGAAGTCAGCTAGAATCATGCCGGTTGGTTTAAGTCTTCTAAAAAAATAAATATTTCAGGGACGTTAATGCAAGTCGATACCATTAAATTACCAAATATATTTGATTTTACCGACTACCGAGCGTTCCTAAGGGAACGCTTGGTTGCGCTTCATTCCAATAACCCCAAGTATAGTCAACGCTGGGTCGCAAAAAATGCAGGATTTCAGTCTCTTCATTTGCTCTCCATGATTCTTTCTGGGGCGAGGAATTTGGCTAAAGATAAAGTCGAGCCTCTATCGCAAGTTCTCAAGCTCGACTCTAAAGAGAGCGAATATTTTAAATTGATCCATGCCCTTGCGGAAGCCTCCAATCATGAGGAACAAAAAGCGATCCTTCGTGAAATTAAAGTGGCTTTTAAAAATGGATTGTTTTCTTTTTTTGGCGAGGACGCTGTAAAGGCCATTACTACTTGGTATCTGGGTGCTATTGTTCAACTTACTGTCCTGAAGGACTTCCAAGAGTCTCCTGTTTGGATCGCCAATCGTCTTGGGATTTCTGAAAGTGAGGCCACAGATGGGCTCGATTTTCTATTGAAACACCACTTCCTAGTCCGTGAAAATGGAGTCCTCGTTCGAAGTCAACCAAGTCTCCATAATTTCGGCAAACTTCCGCCGTTGACTGTAGCTTCCTATCATATGCAAATATTTGAAAAAGCCTATCAAAGTCTAGTAAAAACGAAAGAACATAAATATGTCGAAACTTTGACGATAGCGATTGCTAAAAATGAACTTCCCCAATTTAAAGATTCGATTAAAAAGTTTTGTCGAGAAATAGACTTAGATGCGAATGGCGCTAAGTTAAGTAACCATTGATTATTACAAGGGAATAGAGAAAGCTTATTGCGAAGTTTAATTACATCGCGAGGTTTTCCATGGCATCAAGTGCTCAAAGTACTGCTGTTACTCGATCTCAATTGCAGAATCTA
>CAIMVM010000192.1 GCA_903844895.1 uncultured Pseudomonadota bacterium | reverse complement strand
TATAGTTGGCCTTAAAATCCTCATTGTCGGCAGACAAGGAACGAACAATATTCGTCAGTATAGTTGACTTAGAAATCATCATGCCTGCTATAAATTCTCTCACGAACTTTTTTGCAGGACGGTCATAAGATTTAGTCGGAAAACTGGAAATACCCCAAAACTTTGGCTTGACATATGTGGTTGATTTCTGCGGGTAAGTCCTATCATGTTGTCTCTAACGCAAATAATCAAAGGTTACTCGCAGATGATAACACGTTGACTTCATCGAATTTTTCCTGCTACTATGAAAATCCGATATTGAGTGTCGAATTTTCATGGAGTCCGCCGATGGAAGTCCAACGCCCTGATCTTCAAGGGCTTATTTTAAATAACCTCAATAGCTTTGCTGTGGTCGCGCTCCTTGGCGCACGCCAGGTTGGGAAGACAACTCTGGCGAGGCTCGTTGCCCAAGACCAGCAAAACAAGAATTCAGAGATTCATACCTTTGACCTCGAAGATCCAACTGATCTTGCCCGACTTGCCAATCCAAAACTCAGTCTAGAACCTTTGCGTGGACTGATTGTCATCGATGAAATCCAAAGGCAGCCAGACCTCTTTCCCCTCTTGAGAGTCCTCGCCGATCGCAAGCCTGCTCCCGCTCGCTTTCTCATTCTTGGCAGCGCTTCACGTGATCTCATCAATCAAAGCTCTGAAAGTCTTGCTGGCCGTATCATGTATATAGAGATACCGCCACTAGGATTGAGTGAAAACAGTCTTATCGAAAAGGAACAACTTTGGATCCGGGGCGGTTATCCCCGCTCATACCTGGCCAGCGCTGAAGAAGAGAGTGCCAACTGGCGAGAGCAGTACATCCGCACTTTTCTGGAACGGGATATTCCCCAACTCGGAATTAATATTCCGGCCATGACCCTGCGCAGATTTTGGATGATGCTTGCTCATTATCACGGTCAAACTTTAAACTATTCGGAAATTGGCCGTTCACTTGATCTTTCCGATGCCACTATCAAACGCTATTGCGAAATTTTATCTGGAACGTTCATGGTCCGACGGCTTCAACCATGGTTCGAAAATATCGGCAAAAGGCAGGTTAAATCGCCCAAGATTTTTATTCGAGACAGCGGCATTTTACATTCACTTTTGCAGGTCACCAAGAAGGATCAGATTGAATCCAATCCCAAACTGGGGGCCTCTTGGGAGGGTTTTGCCCAAGAGGAGATCCTGAAAAGCTGCAAAATTCGGGAAGAAGAAGCTTTTTTCTGGTCCGTGCACCAGCAAGGAGAACTCGATCTCCTCCTCTTCTTAAACGGTAAACGCGTTGGAATTGAATTTAAATACACAGACTCGCCACGCCTCACTCCATCGATGAAAATGTCTCGCGATCTTCTCAAACTGAGCGAACTTATTCTCGTTCATCCGGGTGCGGGTACATTTCCTCTTGATACTAACACGAGGGCTATGGGTCTGAGA
Source organism: uncultured Pseudomonadota bacterium (assembly GCA_903844895.1). GTDB lineage: Bacteria > Bdellovibrionota_B > Oligoflexia > Oligoflexales > CAIMVM01 > CAIMVM01. The sequence continues at coordinate 4,387 of CAIMVM010000192.1, read as the reverse complement.
GAAGCTCTCGCCGAATTGCGGAGCTGATTTTTCTTTAAAATTGACCTTCGCCGCCATGCTCATCGCTCCCCATAGGCACTGTTCACCTCAAAGTTTAAGCCGCATTTTTATGGGTCATCATGGGAGTGATCTGCGCCATTCGGTGAATATCTGCATGCTTTCACGACTCCTTTATCGATTGCTGGAGCGACGTTTAAAAGGTGAATGGACATCAGCACGAGCTTTGGAAGATCTTCATTCCTGTCACTTAAATGAGTACAAATTGGTGTGATTTAGCACTTTATTCTGCACTACTTTTCTTACTTTAATCGGTACAGTTTACTGACTTAAGCTGGACTTCTTTTTGTTTCAGCCAAAGAAGACCCACCCGGCTTATGGGATGGGTCTAACCTAAAGTCTTCATAAATCCCTTGATAAACGTAATAAGCAGCCAAAAATAGTTGAATTTACCCTTGTTTTTTTTATTTTTGGTTACTATATAATGTAATAAATAGAGTAACCATAGTGGTTTTCGGAGGCATAACGTGGCATATATTGTAAAACAACCTGCTTCACACGGTCGGATCAATATCTACTTAACAGAAAGCCGACATATTCCGGGAAAAGGGGCTAGGCAGATTCGAACTTATTTGGGCAAGCTTGACGTAAAGAATAGCGAGCTCATATTGAGCGCTAAAGCAAAGGAACCAAAACCTGAAGTCTTGGAACTCTTGAAAGCCAAAGGCATTACTTACAGCAAGCGCAAATCCGATGGGCCTGGTAGAAAGCAAACCCGCAAAGACTCCCCTTCAATGCAGAAACAAATTATGAATGACCTTGAAAAATCAGACGTCTTTGAAGTGGGAAGAGTCAATTGCTTTAACTACCTTGCCAATGAATCAGGACTTCTCTCATGCTTGGAAAAAACTTTTGGCGACATGAGCCAAAGGATTTTGTCGGCAGCCATATACCAAGCGAGCGAAGCCATGCCTCTCTATTTGGCAGGAGAATGGGCTAGTGACACTGGAAATCAAGATGGAATGTCATCTTCAACCTTAAGCAGGATGATTGATGTCCTGGGAAATGATTCGGCACTACTCAGCACTTTTTTTACCCATTGGATAGAGGCCTGTGGAAAGCCAACTTCAGTCATCCATGATACAACGTCGCTATCATCTTATTCCGACTCCATCGATGAAGTTGAGTGGGGTTACAATCGAGATGGGGAGTCCTTGCCTCAAGTTAATATGGCCCTTGTTGTAGCAAAAGATTCTCAATTACCGATTTGGTTTAGAATGATTTCAGGCAGTATTCCTGATGTGGCATCATTAAGACTAACCTGCAAGATCCTAAAGTCGCTCGGACTAAAACAATTTTCTTTTTCCCTCGACCGTGGATATTTCAGCCGAACAAACTTGCTTGAAATGCTTGAAAACAAAATTGGTTTCACTATCGGCGTGCCTACAACACAAACTCAAGCCACGAGCTTAATCCTCGCTCACAAAGCTATATTAGAGTCTGCAGAAAGCTCTTTTCTATATAACGGCAAACGAATGCGGCACACAACTTGTGAATATCAAATAACAAATCAAGACAAGAGCCTGACGAAACTATCCGGCCATCTATTTTTAGATCTTGAACGAAGAGAAAGTACAACGGGAAGAATGGAAACCACTATTCTCGAACTAGATAAGTTAGGAAGTGGTCAAATGTTCAAAAGCAGATTAGAGGTCGAGGCATGGCTTACAGAAAAAGCCGGAAAGTTAGCCCACTATTTTAAAATTATGGGAGGTGAAAATAAGTGGACTGTCTCAAGAGATACAGAGGCTATCACCCAAGCTATTTCGACAGCGGGAGTTGCCTTGATACTTAGCAGTTAGAACTCACTGAAGGCCGAGGAGGTACTTGATGACTACCGCTGCAGAGATATCGCTGAGAAGGTCTTTGACACTGTAAAAAATGGAATTGGACTACATAGGCTTAGAACATCTAGTTCTGTTCAGGCAAACGGTAGACTATTTTTAGCCTTTATTTCCGTCATCTTAAGAGCACTCATTGAGTCCAAACTTAAAAAAAGCAACCTACTATCAAAATACTCCGTAGATGAATCACTCGCGATTCTAAAGAAAATCAAACAGATAAAGCTTTTAGATGGAACCGTGGTGAATCTAGAAATCCCAAAGAAAGCTCGCATCATTCAAGAAGCCATAGAATCCAAAGCGCCTAAAAATGATGCTAACTAAAAGGAACCTATGGTTGTACTATTTTTTTGAAGATTTTAGGGTCTAAGCTTCTTGAGTTCGAGATTTCTAATGGCACGGTCAGTAGAATTAATTGTCGTGTTACCTCGACTAACACCTTGGCTCGAGATAGCCTTAGAAAGCTTGTGGAATATATCTCCCGCGGCCCACTGCCCCATGAACGCCTGGAGATCACAGATTCAGGCCAAGTAAAACTTAAACTCAAGACAGCCTATAGTGATGGCACCTCCCACCTTCTCTTCACTCCTGGGGGATTTATAGAAAAAAATTAAGGGACATCATTTCTCCCCCCAAATCCCATTTAGTCAAATGGAATGGTGTCTTTGCCCCTAACTCACCTTGTCGCAGTAAGATAGTTCTAAAGCCAGAGGAAAAGAAAGGCAGGCCAGTCAAAAGTGACTGTACAGACCAAAGTCCCATCAAAAACTCTAGTTGGAGCAAAATGCTGGCTAAAGTCTTCCAAGTCGATGTGACTCAATGTCAGCATTGTAGGGGAGAGATGTCTATTGTAGCTGCCATCATCAAACTGCTGACAGAACATTGAATACAGGCGCAGTGTTGGTGGCTTACAACTACAAATTCGCGCCAGAAGACTCCTGTTGCGAACCAGCAGTAAAACCAAAAACAGGTGCGCGAAATTTGTTGGATTGCTGCCTTCATGCTTCTACTCCAAATCTAGTTCGTTGCTGGCCGCTCCAAAATCTCAGCAACCTCTGTTGCTTTGTAAATTCTGTTGCGCTGTTTTCCTGTGATCTCGTGAACGATTTTCAGTTCAACAAGTCTTTCAACTCCCTTCATGATTGTAGGAAAGCTCATGTTCCATTCTTTGGCAAGTTTTGTAGGTGCAATAAGAGGATTGGCGAAAATTTGATCGATAAGCTTTGCTGCCGCTTCGGGAACTCTTTTGGTGCCTAGTTTTTCGCGGTATGCAGAATTGAGCTCGGTGAGTGTTCGCGAGCGCGTGCAGGCGTCTTGTGCCTGAAATGTAACGCCGCGCAAAAAGAATTCGAGCCACTCTCGCCAGAGACCTTTTTGACTCACGCCGAGTAAGAGGCGGTAATACTCGTCACGGTGTTGTTCGAAAAACTCAGAGAGATAGAGAAGTGGTTGCGAGAGATGTCCATGTGCACAAAGGAACAGAGTGATGAGCAACCGACCCACGCGACCGTTGCCATCGGCAAATGGGTGAATGGCCTCGAACTGGTAGTGGAGGTATGCGCAGCGCACCAAGGGCGGTTCAAGGGCGTTTGTATCGTTGATGTAACGTTCCAGCTGCGACAGCGTTTCAGCGAGATCTTCTGGAGGCACGGGAATGAATGTGGCGTCGCGAAGCGTGCATCCGGGGCGCCCAATCCAGTTTTGTGTTGTTCTATACTCCCCGGGGCATATGCCTCCGCCTCGCACGCCATCGAGAAGAATTGTGTGGATTTCCCTTATCAATCGTGAACAAATTGGAAGTGAATTGAGAAGTTCAAGTCCGCGCTCCATCGATTTGACGTAGTTTGCCACCTCGCGCACATCGGCGGTTCGTTGGTCGGATTCGTCGTTTTCATAGGCAAAGAGATCTTCTAGGCCCGCCTGAGTGTTCTCGATGCGCGAACTTTGAACCGCTTCTCTGCGCATGTAGGGCGCCATGAGAATGTGGGGATTGGGTAAGAACCGACCGACACCCGACAGTTCGGCGACCGCTCTGTCTGCTTCCGAAATGAGTCTTGCCAGATCCCAATCGACTTCGAGGGCGGGGGGTAATGGGTTTGGAATGAAGGCATAGTAATCTCGTGCGGTTTTGACGCAACGACCTGACGCTTGCGCTGTAAAGTTCGAACTCTAACTTCCTAAAAATTCTACGTAACAGCGATCCCCAATTCTTTGAAAATGATCTGCGATGAGCGTGGCACTTCGGCAGAAATCCACTCTGTACCAATTCGTATTTTAGTTACTCGCTGGAGCCTCATGAGAAGATCTTTTGGGGAGAGCTTTCCTAATTTGTTTTTGCTTTTGATTACATTGAAAATTTTGTAGTAGAGCATGATGGCTATGTGATTGAGGAAGACCCAAGCCTCAAATGCTTCATCAGATTGCATGTAGGACCTGTCCGCTTGAAGAAGATTTTTGTATGTATCAAAGACGGTTTCTACTTCCATTCT
>CAIMVM010000191.1 GCA_903844895.1 uncultured Pseudomonadota bacterium | reverse complement strand
GCTTTGACAGGCTTTGTCACGGGTCGGGAACCGGCCTCAGGTGTGGAGGAGAAGAACTCTTTTCCTGTGAAACACGAAACTCCATCCCATACCGGAGCAAGCCCCCAGGGCTTGTGAGGATTGGGTGGAGTAGTTCATTTAAGAAGAAGTGAACCCACAGCATTTTCTCCGCCGCACTTGGCAAGAATAGCGCCTTTGGTGCCGTCAAGGGCAAGCGTCTGCGTTCCAGACACATTTGATTTAACAAGCTTATTGCTTCCTTCTACCTTAACTCCAAAGGAAAGGAGTTCGAAGGCAGTACAAGTCACTGGCAAAGAAACAGATACTTTTCCACTGATTGTGGAAATGCCAATCCTTGCTGCAGGAGCGTCGTTGTTGTCCCCTGGGGCCGTGTTCAAATAGATCTCTTCAAGATTTAAGAAGCTGTCGCCGTCTGAATCTAAAAATTCAATGGCATCAAAGCCTTTCCCTTCACCTAAAACACCCGCTTTGAAGGACTCTCCGTAGGCGTTTCTGGGGCCGCCGCCACCTGCAGAATTATGACAAAGCGCACAGCTCTGGTTTTCGACTAGCTTGGAAGTATCGATGCTATTTGCATCGTAGTGCTCACTAAACTGCTTTAGAAATATAGGAAATGCAAAGGAGGAGGAGCTGAGGAATGTGCCTAATAAAATGGAAGCGATAGGTAGTTTTGTAAAAGACATAGAGATTTCCTACTTAATATTGGAAGGGTTTAAAAGCCGCCAACTCCTCTCTATCCCGGTTGTATAGATTGTGTCAACGGAATTTAAGACAAAAAGCAAAAGCCTTTTGGCTCTTTTAAAAGCTTAGAAAAGGTCGGTCTAAGCTATTGTTTTGCCAAGGTTTTGAGATTTAGTTCTGAAAAGACGTGGCAATTTGACGCAGTAACTCTTCTTGGCGGTAATTGCGGTTTTTTTCTAGATCGGAGTTCTAGGTGACTAAGAGTGGTTGGACTAAGTGAGGTTCTAGTGTCGGCTTTCACTTGAGAGCAAGGGAACGCCAAGCAGTTTTTCATGGCCAAGAAATCCCTTGATGGACACTTGGGAGCGGCTGCCAGGAATCAGCCCATGGTGAGACGTGGGGCTCGCGATATTTAGGTAGTTGGTGGACTTACCAAGAATTCGCCCTTCTTTGTCGAAATCATTTTCCCAAAGCACATCTAAGGTCTGGCCGATGAATTTCGTGTAGAATTTTTGTAGAGACTTTGTCGACCATTCTCGCATGATTTTAGACCTCTCTTTGATGACTTCAGGGTCTAAATGATCTGGCATTTTTATAGCGGCGGTATTTGGTCGCTTAGAATATGGAAATACATGCAGAGACGTCAACTGTATGTGTTCCACAAATTTCATGGTTTCAGTGAAGTCGGCTTCAGTTTCTCCAGGAAAACCAGGAATGATGTCACAACCTATAAATGCATTGGGGAAAATCTCTCGCGCTCGGAAGACGGACTCTTGGTAGCGGTCAGTATCATACTTTCGATTCATCAGTTTTAAAATTCGATTGCTTCCAGATTGAAGGGGGAAGTGGAAATGGTCACAGAATACGTTCCTATGACTTCTCATAAGTTCACCTAAGGGCTCACTAAATTCAGCCGGCTCAAGAGAGCTGATGCGGATGCGGGAGGCTCCTGCAATTTGAATTGTTTTTTCTATAAGATCAACTATTGGCGGGACCTTCATGGTTTTATAGTAGTCTAAGTCCTCGCCATAATCTCCAATATGAATGCCGGCAAAGACAATTTCCTTGCTGCCAGCATCTACTAATCGCTTGATTTCATCTAAAACTAGTTGGGGGGCTACACTTCTAGAACTTCCCCTGGCATAGGGGATTTGGCAATAACTGCAAAATCCATTGCAACCATCTTGCACTTTAATAAAGGCTCGGGTCTGTTCGGAGGTGGCTTGATCAAAAAGTGTGAGTGAACTTTTGAAATGACTTTGTTTGTTATTGCTGACTTCGCCCACACCTTCAGGCAATTTATTTGCCAGCTGCTTCAGTTGTTTAGGGGTTTTAAGGCCCTCATGAACGAGTTCCACAAGGAGTTCTTTAGCTTCATTGGGAACGACAAAATCTACTTCCTGAAGCTCTGCAAGTTTTGCAGAATCAATTTGCGCGTAACAACCTGTGACCACGCGCAAAGAGTCTGGATTTACCTTGTGAAATTTTCTTAAGTAATAGCGCGCTTCTTTGGAGGCATTTTCTGTAACGGAACAAGTATTTATAACGGTAACTCTAGCTTCTTCCGGGGTGTCGACAATACGGTAGCCAGACTTGCGAAATTGATTTTCAAGGGCATGGCTGTCATAAGTGTTCACTTTACAGCCGAGAGTTTTTATAAATACGCTATCTTCCAACAAGCCCAGGTCCTCAATTTAAAAGCCAATACTGTGGTGCTAGACCCCAGAATTTCCTAGGAATACAAGCTTCTGTGGTTACTACTTAGTGAATTCTGTCATGACTTGCAACTACTTCCAATAAGGGGTATCCTCCCTGGCATGTTGAGGCAATCTCTATCCACATAAAGCTAATAGGTTGGTTTTTATGGAAAATTTAGTGTCTGAATCCCAAAAGGCATCAGCTATTTCTTTTTTTAAAGACGTTCAAAATAGGCTCTTGCAAAAATTTGAAGAGGTTGACGGCAAGGCTAAGGCCGAGCGGAAAGTCTGGCAAAGACCAGAAGGGGGCGGCGGCATTATCGGAGTTTTAAGGGGCTCTGTGGTAGAAAAGGCGGGAGCTAATTTTTCTGAGGTACATGGAGAAAACTATCCTGCCTTAGAAGAAACGTATAAGGGATTGCCCTTTTTTGCGTCAGGTGTTTCCACTATAACTCACATGATGAATCCGTATGCACCCATAGGCCATATGAATGTACGATTGATTACGGTAGGGGATACGTTTTGGCTAGGTGGCGGAGCCGATCTCACTCCGTTTATTCCCTTTAAAGAAGATACGGAAGCATTTCATGAGTCGCTCAGGAATGCTTGTGCCTTGCAAGGGAGCGATGCCTATAAAAAGTACTCCGCTTGGTGTGATGAATATTTCTACATACCCCATCGCCAGTCGGTAAGGGGCGTAGGTGGAATTTTCTTTGACCATTTAAAGGGTGATTTCGACCTGCTGTTTCCTTTTGTAAAAGCCACTGCCAATGCTTATGTCGAAGTCTTTCCGATGATTTTAAATAGACGAAAGGCGATGAGCTACTCAGAAAGTGAAAAAGATCAGCAATTGTATTGGCGAGGTCGCTACGCTGAGTTCAATTTAGCCATCGACCGCGGCACTAAGTTTGGACTTATGACTAATGGAAATACGGAAGCAATTTTTGTGTCTTTACCCCCTGTCGTGAAATGGTGAGGTTGTATGTTTGCTGATTTAGGCTTCTATTTGCTTTTTCTTTGTTTTATTTTAAGTGTCTACGGCTCTATTTCAGCTTTTTTTGCGGCTAAGACGAGGCAGATTCGTTTGTATCGCTCGTCCAAATATGCCGCAACAGCATCCACTTTCTTTTGTATCTTCGCAGCGCTTTTGCTTTTTTACATGTTGTTTCAACGTGATTATTCCGTCATGTATATTTTCAAAAACAGCTCTAACGACCTTCCTTGGAACTATACGATTGCAGCTTTCTGGTCGGCGCTGGAAGGGTCCCATTTTTTGTGGCTATTGATGCTCTCTGTTTACTCATCATTGGCTTTGTGGACCGCTTCTAAAAATAATGAACATATCATGCCTTGGGTTTCTTTGACGCTTCAAGCAATTTTGAGTTGGATGTTTTATTTAGCGATTTCTTATTCCGACCCGTTTCTTAAAAACTTTCCTTTGCCTCCAGATGGAGTGGGTATGAATGCCCTCCTACAAAATCCCTATATGGCGACTCACCCCCCGACTCTTTTTACAGGTTATACGGCGCTTGCCATTCCCTTTGCCTATGCTGTGGCTGCTCTCTGTTACGGAGACATCACCGAAGGCTGGCTCAAGTCTGTGAGACGATGGGCCTTGTTTGGCTGGACGTCATTAACAGTGGGCATCATACTTGGGGGACGCTGGGCCTATGTAGAGCTCGGTTGGTCAGGATATTGGGCGTGGGACCCGGTCGAGAATTCCTCGTTTATGCCGTGGATTTTCTCAACCTGTCTTCTTCATTCCTTGCTGGTTCAAGAGAAGATCGGCCACCTGAAGCGTCTTTCCGTCGTGCTAGCATTTCTAGGTTTTTTCTTCAGTTTTTTTGGAACCTTTATCACCCGGTCAGGGATTATTTCTTCCGTCCATTCTTTTGCCCAGTCTTCGATAGGTCCTAATTATTTGGCTTATCTAGTTTGTCTTCTGGTGGGCATGACAATTCTTTATGCGGTTCGAGCCCCCACGCTACTCCCTCCTGATACCGATAAAGCCTGGGGTGTTTCTAAAGAGTCGGCTTTGATGCTGACGCAATTTCTATTGGGCACCTTTGCTCTCATAATCTTTATTGGGACCATCTATCCGATTGTTTCGGAAATGATTACTGGGGCTAGGTTTAATGTCCAGGCACCCTATTTCAATGCCTTTGCTCCCTGGATAGGCTTGCTGCTTGTGGCTGCTATTGCAGTGGGGAATCTTTTGCGCTGGAAAACGGGCAAGTTTCTCGGAGGCTCTAAGATTCTTCTTCAAGCTGTCTTTTGGTCTCTTCCTGTTTCTCTTGTCTTTGCCTATTTTGGGCGGGTCTTTGAGTCGGGAGGGTTTCGATTCGGCATTCAGATGGTGGGCATCGCCATGGTTTTTTGGGCGGCCTTTTGTTTGACTGCCGACTTAAGCATGCGACTAAAAACATTGAAGGGGAGTTTTAAGCTTCTTTGGCAGCGCAATCGGGCTTACTTGGGAGCCTATGTAGCTCATATTGGTTTTCTCATTGCCATTCTTGGGTTTCTTGGCAATTACCGCGGTCTAGAAACGGTAAAGACGCTTAAAAAAGGCGAAAGCACCGAGCTCTATGGCTTTGAGATTAAGTATGAGGGATTCGACATTCTTCAAGAGCAGAACGCAACGATTTATGGTGGCGTTCTGTCGGTTCACAAAGATGGTACTGATTTAGGTACGCTAATGGCAGGACGGTCCAAGTACCCTACAAAGCCTGAGTTGCTCCACGAGGTAGGACTCCTTAGTAGTTTTTGGCACGATGTCTATGCGGTGATGCCTGATTTTGATAAAGCAACGCGAGGTGAAACAGCGACCTTTCAGATCCACATCAATCCTACAGTTCGTTTGGTTTGGATCAGCTGCGTAATTATGGCTCTTGGGGGCTTGATTGCTTTGTTAGATCGCTCTCGTGGCCTCAATACCAAAGATCATTTGGAGGCGGTAGAATGATAAAAGGGATGTTTCTAGTGATGGCAGCTTTGTGGAGTTCTTTCGGGTGGAGTTCTTTAGGCCAGGCAACGGCGCTAGAGGAAGATCTATCCCCCGAGCAAAAGATTGAGTTTCGCGATATTTCGAAAGACTTGCGCTGTCCTACTTGTACAGGTCTTTCTATATTGGAATCCGACGCACAGTTTTCGATTCAAATGAAAACTGCCGTGAAAGAGCAAGTTTTGGCCGGTAAAAACAAGGCCGAAATCATGAGCTTTTTTACAGAACGCTATGGACTGTGGATCCTTCGCGAACCACCCAAAAAAGGCTTTCACCTGGTTGCTTGGGCTCTTCCCCTGTCGGCCATGATATTTGGGCCTTTACTCTTATGGTTCTTTGTTTGGAGACGCCGCATAACGGCAAAATCCAGAAGTATTAGGTCAACCGCAGATATTCTTTCTGAGATGGATAGGATGATTGCAAGCGAGAAGGCTGGAACGTAATGGAAAAAACAATAGCAATTTTTGTTTCCTTGATAGCTGTTTTAGCGGTGGTTTTGCCTTTTTTTTGGGGGCAAGGGGGGATTCTGGCGGCAGCAGCCACGGAAGATGATCCTAAAGTTTTAGAAGAAGCAAAGCTTCGCATTGCAAAGCGCTGGTCTAAAGATGAAGCTGCTTTTTTGAGGCAAGAGATTTCTAGCCGAGAATGGGAAATGCGCAAAGAGTTGCTCACGAACAGGTTTCTGGACACTGCTAGGCGCCTTGATTTTATTAGAGGTGAAAAGTGATATCTTTAGGGACTAGGATGTTAAGTTTCCTTTCATGTCTTGCTCTAGGTCTTGTGATCGCAGGGGGAGCCACGGCCGAAGTGAATACCGGCACCAGGCATATGTTTTTATTGCGTGCAGGAATGGGCGAAATTATCGGTACATACTATTTTGCCGTTAACGTCACCGCGGAAAAACCTGAAGCCCTCAAGTTTCGATTGTTACTTCCTAAAGAGGTAGCGGATTTTGGTCCTGCGGAGGGTTTGGAAGCTAAGGATATTTCCCTCGCTCCAGATGGTGGCATCTATGTGGATAAGGAGTTTAATCCAGGATTTAACCTCATTGGCGTTTACTTTCTTGCAAAGTCTCCCAACACGAGTGGTCAACTCACCCTTGATTTTCCAGCTGATGTCATAGAGCTTAGAGTCGTCAGCCAATCTGTGGGACTCGAAGTGACAAGTCCTAATTTTGAGAAAATATCTTTAAATGGTAATGAAGAAGTAAACTTTAAATCAGGCATTGCCTCCAAAGACGTGATTAAGTCTGGCTCCAAGGTGATTTTAAGCTATTCCGGACTTCCCGAAGGGCGCGGTTGGTTTTGGATCTTAGGGAGCGTGACTGCTGGTCTGCTTATTGGGCTTTCTGTACTTTTATTTTATAAGACGAGAGAGTCGACTCTAGGTGACGAGGTGGAGATTTGATTAAAAGTCTACTCTATGCCATTTTCTTTTATGCCCTTTTTAAACTCATTATTGGAGTTTTAAGAGGGCTTTCTTCAGGTGGCCAACCAACCTCTCGGCGAAACACTTGGAAAGTGAATACTCCTGAGGATGTAGTGGATCTTTGCCCTGACTGCGGTGACATTTTAAAACCCGGGCATCGCTGCAGAAAATAATTTCTAATCGAGACGTATCACCTCTTTTCAAAGACGTCTCTAATTTCCAGTTGCTTTTTACGACAGCCAAAAGGTCCTTCTATGCTTTGCCGACCTCTTGAGAGGTCTGTTGAGGTTTTGGAGGAGTCTTCTTCAGGAGCCTCCTTCAGGAGCCTTCCCATGGAGGGTTCTACATATATTTTCTAGTGGCCGAGTCGGGGTTCGGTGCCAGCCGCGCTCCATTTTGACTTTGATGTGCATACTGATTAGACTCTATTAGGTAAGACGGTCTTAGAATGTGTATGAGGGGATGGCTATGGTCAGAATATTTGGAACCTTTATCTATGTGGGCTTGTTTGTTGCCAATAGCGTAGTTTTTGCTGCTCAGGTGAAGAGCGGGAGCCAGATAGAGATGTGGGTGAGAAAGTCTGGTGACTATACGGATGGACACTTTGGTCACGATACTCCCAAGAAATTGATATCTTTGGAGGAAGTAGCTTCAAAGACGAGTGTTCAAAGGTTTGATTTGCAATATGGCAAGAAGGTTACCTATCGGGGTGTCTCCTTAAACCAATTAGTTGCTGACTTTAAAGACCTTCCCTCTACAGCAAATCTGCTTTTGTTGCATTTTGATAATGGCATGACTGTTCCTCTTCCCGTTGCAGACCTTAATACAGTGGATGCCTTTGTCGCCCGTCAGATTCAGATTCAGAAAAAGTGGGTGAGTGACTTTCCTGATCTGCCCAAAGATAAAGAGTTTAAAGATCCTCGGCCTTTAAAGTTTGCAGGTAATAAGTTGGTGGTTTCTAAGTCTTGGCACCCTACAGTGAATCCCCACGAAAGAGGTGAGTTCACTCCATGGGTCTATGTATCAAGCTTGACTGGAATCGAGTTTGTAAATGAAACAGCTTATTTCAATCAATTTTTAGTAGCCACTGATCCACTCTCAGAAGCAGGGCTCGGTGTTTTTAAGCAGCGCTGCCAGTATTGCCACGGAGCGCGCCATGTGGGAGCTTCTTATGGGTGGGACTTTGTGGACCCACTTCCCGTCTATAAACAGAAGAATCCTGAAAATATTTTTTTGCATGTGAAGTACCCGAAATTTGATGCCATAAAGCGAGGTCTTATGATGCCGGCTCAAACCAGCATTTCTAAAAAAGAAGCCGAGGTACTCTGGGGCTGGATGAAGGGCTTGGCTGAGCTTAAAATGAAGCCCTACCTTCCTTAATTGGGACTCTGAGTGCGGGAGAGCTGTTCACATGGGGAAGGCCTTTGGGTTAAATCGACCCTAACCTAAAGAGTTGCTATGTTTGAAATGAAGATCTTGCTTCTAGCGAGTTAGCCGGACTGAAAAACTGGGCATCCGCTGCCGTCTATAAGTTCAGGTTAGGAAAATAAAGTCCTTTCAAAGGCATCACTAACTTACTTTGAACGGAGCCAAACAGATGGCAAGTACTAAGATCTCGTATTTTGGAAAGAAAGTCTATATCGGCATTGATGCGCATAAGGAAACCTATTCAGTGACTAGCATTTGTGACGATTTGATCGTAAAAAAGTAGCAAGTATTCCGGCAGATCCGGCACGATTTGCCCATAGCTATCCTCCGTAAGGTTTTGATTTCGTCATCAAAAATTTACCCGAGTGTCAAAGTTATGAGGCAACGACGCAGCCCGTCAAGTTATCCACACCCATTTGGGTGTCTTCTAATACAAAGCAATTCGCTCAGGAATTTGTAAAATTTTTCAAAGACTTTAGATTGATCTAACCTAATGTGCTATTTTTGCTTGGTAAATTAAGAGAATTCAATTTGATTGACAGACTGCCGATTAGAAAATAGTTCCGGTATTGAAGTCAAACATTTAAGTGAGAAGTTCATGAAAATAATTTTTTTAATTAGCACCGTCACTTTTCTCAGTGTTTTCATAGGATGCACAAATGAAGTGGATGACAATCGGGAATCTACCGACTCATTTTCTCTATCGGGAAAAAAGTCTAAGAAGAAGAAAAAGGAGCCACCCAAAGCGAAACCTAATCCTCCCCCTGCAGTCGTCAAAAGCGGAGTTTCTATTCGGGATTTCTTGGTTCAGGATGTCTGTTTGGATAGGAGTGGAAATACTATCACTGCAGACCCTGCAGATTCCGCAAAATGCCCGTCGCGGCGGGATATTAATCCTGATGAGGACCTTCCGTATTTCAAGTCAGACTTTGGACCTAATGTGTCTGGCCCGGGCTGGCAACGATCGGACTCTATTCCGATGCGCGATTTTGAAAACAAAGACTTGATTCTCAAAACATTTGATTTCGGTGGCCCAAGGATGGTTGACAATGTTTGGGGTGATTTCAAAGATTTTCAAGATGGATGGGATCTTACAGAATTGGGCGGAAATTTTGTTTCCTATATTGGAACGAAGGACGGTAACAATGACAACCATTGGGCGGGCGCCTGTGGCAAACTTGACGATGGTTGGGTGCTTTTTCCAACATTAATGGAAAAGGGTAGAAATGGAAACTTGACCCATGACATTTATGGAGTCCCAGTCAATGAAAATTGCGCGATTCAAAATGCGAACAAAGCTCATGCAGCCTGGCATTGGCTCCCAAATCCGATCCGCTACTCTGGTGGTAGGGTTTTAGAGTCTATTTCTACTCATCACTTCGATAGTACTTCAATTTCGAGCGCAAAATCGTTTGAATTGAACTATTATACTCGAGAATATGGCGCAACTCGTTGGGAATCATGGGAAAAGTGTCCGTCAGGTGGGCAAGTTTGTGAGCCTAGCGTCGATGCAAATGAATGTTCAGGAGATCGAGTCGCAACAATCAGCGGTGCGCGCTGGGTGCGCAAAGGTTGTAGGGATTGGACGTATATTCACCTGACAAAAGTGGATCGACCCAAATTTTGGGTTGGCTTAGTGCAACACCGAATGTGCTCTTTCAAATTGGGAGGAGCCTCATTCCATGATCCCAATGCATGTCAGAAGGTGAAATAGATGATAGGAATAAATTTACCAGGTATGATGATCTATGCTTTATGCCTAGGTTTTTTATGAAAATCGAGCGTATAGATTTGCCGAACCTGTGTCTTATAGCCATCTTTGGAAGTATTAATAAGTTCCTGCGATAAGCTACATTAACTTCTTGAAAGATTAAATTTTTATGCAATATTTTTTAAATCAGAAAAAACGACGCGCGAAAATTAGATCATAAAACACTTGAAACCGTACGAATTCGAGATGTTCGCAGCGTTCAAAGCGGAGAGAACTCTCAAGTTGTTGGTAAGATGCTTGGGCTGGATCGAACCACACTTTACGATTGACTTGCAAAGTATCGAGCTGGTGGTTATCAAGCACTTAAATCAAAGCCCACACCTGGCCCTAGGCCAAAGATGGACAGCAAGAAACTAAAATGGCTTGATGATGTAATTAGCCTAAACAATCCGCAACAAATGCGTTTTGAATTCGCTCTTTGGACTATCGAAATGGTTCAGGGACTATTCTTGAACTCACACAACTGGAAGCTCTGCTGTTTCTGATAAACAAGACTTCAAAAAGAAAGTCACACGCTCGATGAAATCGTTACAAAAAAACAAAATTAAATCATTTTTTGGAAAAAGTCTCTCCGATGTGTTGCTTAATGTAGGTTAACCAAGGCACTCATTAATAATTTGGAATTTAGAGCTTATAAGAACTCAGTTCCAATAGTTTAATTTTGGAGACAACATACCTTTCGCTGCACGTATGGTTTGATCGAGTGTAAACGGGGTATAAGCGGCACCACCAAGTGCGAAATAAAACAGTAAAAATGGACAGTTAAAAAGTATTTTTGAATAGAGTTTATGAATTTCCATAAACTACCGATGCTTATCATAGTAATGGAGGAATGTATGAAAGAATTTGCATCTATTCGACCTAGGGAAGCATTTTCACTGATTGAGGTCTTAGTTACCATTGCTGTTTTCTCCATTGTCGGATTGGCAATTACTCGTTCCAATGTAATTTCAATGAAATCTATCCAGTCTTCAAAGATTCGGCAGGAATTGTTAGATATTAAACAGACCATTAGTGGGCGTCTAAATTGCCCAAAAACTCTTGGCACTAGCATTCCATCATCTTGCTCAACCACGGTTGCTCTTCTGGATAAGAACGGCGCCAATATTGTTCCCTCAAATGGAAAATTAGGGAGCTGGACCATTACGAGTCGGTGTGAAGTTTTGGATGGCAAGAATGGACTTTCTATTTATGCTACTAAACCAAAAGCAAGCGGAGGGTATGCGACTGACCCTCTAAATGCAAATACTGTCTTAGATGAATCCAGCCCTCTTAGTTTGTTGTATAAAGCAAATATAAGACCGTGTGCTGGCTATTTTCAACCAGACGCTGCATCGACTTGCCCTCAAGGAACAGGGATGACTGGTTTGGATTCTTCCGGAAATGCCATTTGCCAACAAACCTCTGTCGCATATAGTTTGAATGAGAGTCAAATAAATAATGTGATAGATATGACCACGCCCGGTTCTGCACACTGCAGTACGCAATCTTCGCTGACATATATTTACTGCATGTCCGGATGCTCAAGGTATTGCAGGGGTGAAGCTGGATCTGGCAAGACTTTTAAAGGTGGAATCGTCGATGAAATGGATGGGTCTTCCCAAAAGGTACGATGCGTTTGCTATTAATTGAGAATTTTTGCAAAACCTGAAAATGCCGTGATATAGAAGGTATTTCTGGCTCAACGGGTAGTTTCTCTTTTTTAAGTTTCAGATCTGTTACGAATTCTTGAGCTTGACTAGGGTGTTACTCACAGGTCGCTCCAAATATATGCACAACTAAGGTTGAGTTCCGAAGCGAAATTTCTTGCTATCTTTTCGTGCCTTATTGCGATGTTTCGAAAATGTTTTAAACTCGCAAAAAAGTTTTCCACTAGGTGACGTAGTTAATAGAGCTCCGCGTCAAATCCTGGATTGTTTTTCTCAAGGCTATTTTCCTTCATCGGGTTGTAATGCAATACCAAGCCCTTAAGTAGGGAAGACTCAGCAAGAATGGAATCCCGAGATTAGAATGACCGCGCATAGCTCAAAGTTAAGCCTCGTTTGGCAGACAGTCTAGATTCACTCGTCATCGAGAAGTTCTTCTTCTTCTTCTTCTTCTTCTTCTGCCTTTTTAATACCTATTGGCTCGTATTGATCCGGTCTGGTGCCGACGACGTGCCTACACAAGGGGAAGGGTGAATATTATAGATCCGAAAAAGCCTTTTTGTGCATGCCGATAGGTTACTGCTTCTAGCGTGACTTTATTAAATCAACCTACCTAAATCCTGTCAAAGCGTTACTAAACAAGGGCTATATATACCCGGAAATGTAGTCACAGGACTATATTTTAAAAATAAGTCGATAAAAATCTGAAAATCAGCCTCTTATGGTGTTTGATGTAGAAATTGTAGTCATTGGCTTCTTTCTGCTGTAAGGGGTTCTATGGTTTCGCTTCAGCCAAGGGGGTCTAGGGGAATAAAATATTGGTCGATCGTGGAATCGAAAAGAGTCGACGGTAAGCCGCGCAGTACTATTTTAGAGTACTTGGGTACGGCAGATACGCTTTTGGAAAGACTTTCTGGGGAATCCGAATTTACGATTAAGTCTTATAGCCATGGGGACACTGCAGCGCTTTTGAATATAGCCGAAGAGCTGGACATCATAAATTTAATCAATAGACATATTCCCGCGCTTTCCTCTGGAAAGAAGCCGATC
>CAIMVM010000190.1 GCA_903844895.1 uncultured Pseudomonadota bacterium | reverse complement strand
CGCTTTCTTAACTCGCTTTCTTAACTCGCTTTCTTAACTCGCTTTCTTAACTCGCTTTCTTAACTCGCTTTCTTAACTCGCTTTCTTAACTCGCTTTCTTAACTCGCTTTCTTAACTCGCTTTCTTAACTCGCTTTCTTAACTCGGATACTTGACATAATTACATGATACGATTACTTGACTCCGTTGCTACAATCCCACGATGACTGGAACGCAATTTTATTCTCATATTCTTTTGTTAATAAGCCTTTTTCCACAAAACAAACTGATGAGGTCATAGGATAAAGGCAGTTGAGATCGGGCCGAAAGTAACAGCCTCCGGCTCCACCTTCAAAAAAGCGACAAATTTTGTAGGCCTTTATTTTAGATCCTGTGCAAACAACAGGGGGCTTTGGTATGGGCTTTTCCGGCCTCGGGTCAGGAGGCGTCTGGGCGCTTGCCGTTTGTGTAGAAGTATTGGTCGGCTGGTCTCCGGATCTAGCCGAGTCGGTTTTAGGTCTATCAGCAGTGGTGGCATGGGTTGATTTAGTGCACCATATGGGATTTCCTTTAATGCCTATGTAAGCGCCCTTTTGATTTGTGCAAGTCAAGTTTGTGGATTTAACTTCTAAAAGATAATCGGGATAGTAGCCATTTTCTTGGAGTGAAGCAAAAGGTAGGAAGTTTGCTGTTATTTTTTCTTTGAGCCATTGAGCGACATTTTCTCTTTTGTTCTGAACGATTTTGACAGATGTGACGGTTTCATTTTCAGAGTCTTTGCCTAGTATTTTATATTCAAGCTTCGAAGTTGCTTCTGAAAATGAGATGTCGAGAGTATGCGTTGGCTCGGCAATTTTTGCACTAGATATTAGCTCGTTACTTCGTTTGCAACTGAAGGCTATAAATGATGAAACAATCATCCAAGCGGCAATGTTTTTGTAGCTATGAGTCATTAGTTGGTGCTCCTTCTTCGACAAGAATAGGGCACTGGTTTGGTTAGGGACGGTTCTTTCATTCGGTATGTTTGCCAATCAAAGCGAGTTTCCGAAACCTCGCAAAGGTATGCTCCTGCATTAAATTTAATACTTGCGAAGATGTCCCAGGGTACAAATGCTTGTTCGCCTTCAATCACTTCGCCTTTGATATATTGAACATAAATATTACTCACAAGTTCTGGTTTTGAGAGTTTTACATACAGACCGAGAGGGCCGCGAGCGTCGTCTGCAGTCATTAGAGCCTTAATAGCAACGTTTACTTGCAAATCTTTATAGGCGTCTACCGACTCCGCATTAGCTCCTCCGGTAGCTGCAATTTCATCAGGTGTAGCGGCTGGGGGTTGGTAAGGGGAATCCGAAATATTGGGATCGCGAACTATTCCAGAGCTCGGGTCGGTGGTATCGCCTCTCGCGGCTGGGTCTTCCCACGGGGCATCGCGGCGAGTTGGGTCTGGACTTGGAGTTGGGTCTGGAGTTGGATCTGGAGTTGGATCTGGAGTGGGACGCGGCGTAGTATGCAGGTCATCTCTTAGGGGATTGTTGCCGCACAGGTTATCGCCTACTTTTATTTGACCAGCTTGACAGGTCTTTGGCGCAGGAGCCGTCTTCCTTTGGCAGGCCTGTAATAGAATGAAAATTGCGAGACTTGTAACCAAGGGTTTCATAGCGAGGTCTTTCCTAAAAGCGATACATTCTCTTCGGCTCGAGTTCCCAGAGTCTTGAGAATGAATTTAAGTTTTCCTAACGGGATTCCGAGGTTATGGATGGCAAGGGAGGAATCTTTGGTTCAAAAAGACCTGAAATTAAGAGGCTTGTTTAGGGGGATTCAACCCCAGTTAGGTCTTTTCATCATGTTTTTTCTCATTTCATCGCGAGCTGATTGCGAAGTTCTTTATGATGAGTTTTCCACCGGTGCGATGGCTTTGCGGTATCGTCTGAGAAATAATTCTTGGGCTGATTTTGTAGGTGCAGGGGTAGATGGAGAAATTCAGACGACACCACCGGGTAGCAAGGAATCGGACAGGCGCTTAGAGTCCCTCTCCAATATCGGAGTGGACCGAGTGATAGGTGGAATGGGATTACGCCTCAATTTAAAGTCCTATATAACTTGGAACCGTAGGGAAGAGACTACGGAGCGCGTGACTTTAAGTGATGAACACAAATCGCGATGGGTGCCTTCTGTAGATGCTACTTACGTCACCCCAAAAGGCTTAGAGTTAGCTTTTGGAGGGATGCTCTGGTACGAGAAGGAATACCAAAAAACCTTTTATTCTCAATCCATCAGGCAAAGCGTTGTTTACTCAGGAATTAAGATTTGGGTCCCTCGTCTTTCCATTATGAGACGCTCTGGAACTTGGAATGGCGGTTTCTATTACAATTTTGGACGCAGTCAAGATAGATCTGTAGCATTGACAGCAAGCGATGGTTCTAGCTTGTCCACTTCACAGAGAATTCCTTCTCCTACAGAATTTGGAATCATCGCCGATTTCTCCCTTTTTGGTTTTTTACACGAAGTAGAGCTGAGTCAAATCGAATCTATCTCGACCTCTGATGTATCATCAGATGGAAAAAGTGTAGAAGATGATTATATCAAGATGCGAGCTACCGCTTTTTTCCCTCTGACAGCTAACAGTCTGGTTAGCTTAGGCATTAGCCATCGAACTCTCGGGTATTCTTCAAACGCCTTTGTGACAGTCGATACCATTCCAATGACATTGGTTCGAGCAAAACTTATTGGTGGTACTTTGGATAATCAAGTTTACGTGAGTCTCTTTTACGGGCAGGGACAAGATGAGTTGTCGATACCAGAAGCCAACGAGTATTTTAAAGTGAAGATTTTTGGGAGCTCGATCGGCATTATTTTATCAATTTAATTGGGTATTTATTAGCCTTTAGATTCTGAAGCTAGTGGCCGATAGAGATTTAAGAGGGGAGGGAGTGATGGCCCTACTTGTGAATAGAATTCTAATTAGAGGAATCATAATCGTACTTGCCAATGGATGTAACTTTGTGGATACCTTTCGAAAAAGCAAATCGAAAGCTGAGCGCAGTGTTACTTCCGGCGCCGAGCTTGGCACCGTTATTGGTGAGCCTTTAGGGTCTAAAGCTTACGGTCAAAATGATACAGAACTTGCAGCTTTATATGCTGTTTCGACAAGTCATCCTCCAGCACCCATTCGTCCAGATGCAGACGTTCATTTTAGAAGACTTCTTTTGCAGTTTAGAAGCGAAGGATCTCAAGTCGCTCGTTTAATTGGTGAAGTGGAGGCTTATCGCGATCTTTTAGGGGGAGCTAGTAAGGATTTTTCGAAGAAGCCTTTAGAAGATTATGATGCCACGAGCCTTCTGGCCTTAATTAAGGCTTCGGAGCTCATTTGCGAATCGTTGGTGGCTCCTACGCCCGATAAGCACGGAAATTGGCAGACTGCTTTACCACAGGATCCCAGCGAGGTGACGGAAAATATCACCTTTCTTTATCAACGCCTTACAGGTAGCAAAAACTCAGATCTGGATGCGACAACACTTAGCTCATTAAAATCAGTTCTCACTACATGGAGTCCTGGCGGCATTTATGATGCCTCAAGCTATGTTCCTGTTTGTGTCGCCATCTCCGTTGACGGCGAGGCGCTATTTTTATGAAACATTCTTATCTAACAAGAAATATAGTTCTATTCCTTCTGTCCTTAGGCGCTTGGGATTTAGTTCAAGCATCAGAAAATCCGGGCCGAGCATTAAAGAGAGCAAAGTATTTATTAAATGGCCAGTTTCCTAGTGATAGCGAACTGCAAGCAACCGGAGTCGACGACAATAGCTATAAGACCGCTGTTCGAGGTTTTCTCGATAGCCAGCTTTTTTATGACGCAACACTTCGCTATCATGAAAGGCTATTTGGGACCGGCCTTCAAAGTGATTATTTAGACGAACTCTTAAACGACAATCTGGAAGGAAATGGCAGCAAGCTTGCAAAGGTTTTTTGTGGTCGGGAAAAGGGAAGATTGACTTGTGATTGGGCTAGCTCCGATGATGCAAGGAGAGTGTCTAGTTGTCCGGCTAATTGGCAAGTAGCGACTACTGCCTTTTGGTATCCAGGTCTTGTGACGTGGGTGTGCCCCACACTTCAAAGGTCTTGTGGTTCTGATCTGTCCAAGTGTCTTGTCGTTGAACAAGACTCGTCTCTCGCCCTAAACGCGGAGCTTGGGACTACGGAAGCGTTTGATGCGAAAAGCTCCGTAGTCAAATCTTTAAGTCGCCAGTCTGCTGGAATTGCGACGGGTGTTGTTATTGGCAATTATCCTTATACCAAGGTACTTGAACCCGGTTTAACGGCTGTAGATGGCGCCATCGCCTATTTGTATCAGCAAAGTCACCATTTTGATCTCTCTAAAATGAATGTTGGGACCTCTTTGCTTAATTATTCTAAGCAGGTTCCTTTAAATTCAAGGCACTTTACTCTGATCAATACGGGCTCCTCTTATGAACAAGGAGGAGTGATCAGTACTTTTGGCTGGTTGCGGCGCTATGAGAAAAATCGAACCAGAGGGAATCAAGTTTACGAAAGGCTTCTTTGTCGCAAGTTTACGAGCGAATTGCCAAGAGTTTTCCCCCAAGATCCAGGGAATCTGAGAACTGCTGCCGGCTGCAGTGGGTGTCATGCCTCCTTAGATCCATTGGCAGATTTCTTTAGCACATGGGGCGAAGGCGGGGAGCTTTACACAGGGCAAAAGCCGGGAGTTGCGTCTACCTTTGCCGGACAATCGGGGAGTTCCGTCTCGGAACTTTCAGAGATCATTAGACTAGATGATGCTTTTGCGTCCTGTACGGTAGAAAACGTCTGGGAATGGCTCATGGGGCGGAGATTTTACGATGACGAAGCACCTCTCAGAGCTGCATTTTCCAGTTACTTCTTTAAAGTTAATTATAGTTTCAAGGAGCTGGTCTATGCTGTGGTTACCCATCCCGCCTTTCGCGAGGGGAGCCGCGCAGATGCCTTGGTTTCAACGCCATTATCGCCACCTCCTCTGGGACAGCCGCCAGGCACCTCTACTCAACTTCCAGACTGTTCGACTTATGGAAGTATCAGTTTTGCCACTCATATCAGCCCCAAGGCAAGTGCATGCTCTAATTGTCATTCTGCGGGCTCACAAAGGCAGCCCCTCGTTACAAAAGCTGACTGGGCCAACTTAAAATCTCTATCTGTTTCCATGATGTCCTCTGGTTCGATGCCTCCGGGACTTTCAGGGCCACCATTTTCGGGTAGTGCATGGGACTTTAAAGAATTGGTGCGTTGTTGGGATGGAGTTACGCCATGAAAAATAGTTCACGAGCGATAGTGAGTTATCCTTGGGAGGCTGAGGAAGTTTCAAGAAGAAATTTACTGGGGCTAGGTATGAGTCTTGTCGGTTGGATGAGTAGTTCAAAGCTCATCGGAAGTAAGGCTTTTGGCGGCAGCTTTCCGGTTAAGAAAAAACTCATTTGGATTCAGATGAATGGGGGCTGGGATATTTTAGAATCTGTGGACCCCAAAACCGGATCCACTTCCGGTATTGATATGATCTACGACTACGGACTTGCAAGAACTCTGGCGGGATCCTCTGGGGTGCGCATTGGAAGGTGGCTGCCTCTTTTAGCTGGGCAAGGACAAGATATGGTGGTGGTGAGGGGAATCGATATGGGAACAACCTCTCATACTGCAGGGCGCCTCTACATGGACACCGGAATTTTATCTAACAATGGGGTGCTTAATGCCGCTTCAATTCCTGCGATCGTCGCCAGTGAATCGGGCGCAACGATTCCCATTATTCAGTTAAATGGGGGAGCCGATCCTCTCACCGACAGAGGTTTGCTTAACCCTGTGTCTCCTATTCGGGCGGGAAACCTCGAATTGTATCGAGGCATGTATCCAGAAAATTCGACCGACACTACAAGAAGGCTCTTACTTCTAGATCATCTAAAATCCTCACTTGCCAACTACCGCGCTAAAACCGCCGGGGTGAACGCTGAAAATGATCGCATGGATAACTTGTCTGCCGCTGAGCAAAAGGTGAGAGGACAATTTCAAGGAAATGTGGGGAGTAAACTTGTCGTAAGCAGTGATGAAAAACAAGTATTTTTGAGCGGAAGTCCTGCGAGAATGCAAGGTAGTATGGCGGATACCTTTGCCCTAGCCTTGAAGCTTATAAAGGAAGATCTGGTGGATTGTATCAATTTAGGATTTGGGGGATTTGATACTCATTCCAATCAATCTGTGCAGTTAGAGTCTCGACTTGGGACATTTGATTTTCTATTGGCTAAACTTGTGAGTGAGCTAAGAGATGCCGCCAAGCTTGACTCAACTTTAATCGTGGTCTATTCCGATTTTGGAAGGACGCCTAAAGTTAACGGCTCCAATGGCAGAGATCATTGGCCTGTGGGAGGGGCTATGATGTTGGGAGGTGGTATCGCAGGGGGGAGGGTGGTGGGTGGAACTGACTCGAACCTTAGAGCCCAAAGCGTAAATTCTATAACGGGCGAGGTTAGCACAGCTACCGGTGGTTCCACACTGGCTACTTTGAATCCTACCCATTTGGCGGGTAGTGTTTTAAGTCTCTGTTTAGGGTCTAACTACCTAACCTATAGGAACTATTTGACAGCGATTGAAGCGCTGACAAAAGTTAAGGTTTAGGAATTAGCCATGTTACGCCGATACATGTGGTAACATGGAAGTAAGGATGTTGAAATGATTTTTAGAACGAGACAAAGAACCAAATTATACCAAGTTACCCTTGCCTGGGGTAGTTTGCTTTGGTCTTTTCAGTGCCTAGGGTACGAAGCCTCCCTAGCTGAAAGGAAAACTTTAGCTACGGACGGAAATCGCAAGTCTTTGTTTCAAGTGTCCCCTGCGACGAGTTCCAAGATCTCTCAGCCATCAGCTGCAGAGGTCTTTTTTTCTAGGTTGTCACGAAGCTCTTCTCTGGAAATCACTAAAAACGACGAAAAAACCATATTGTCGACGACCTCCATGGTGGAATCTTATGGGATTGGGTACGGAAAAGACCTGGGTGCTGGCCTGTATGGCGGCGTGACCCATCAAAGACATTTTATTTCCAATGTCAATAAATCCTCGAACGCTCGTCAGTCGAAACTAGAATCTTTTAGTGATCAGCTCTCAGAAGCGAGAGCGTCTGTTGAGTTAGCAGATAATCTTGACTTCGGTGTCATGCTGAGATGGCTCAGTCACAAAAGTCATGTTTTTGGCGATTATAATATCGCCCTTCAAACCGATTTTACGGGGAGTCTTTTTGGCTCTGGGGCTGGACTTCTTTACCGGTTACATTCTCCCAGCGATATTCTATTGTCCGCAGCTATCATCAACCCCATGCGAGGGAAAGCGACCATATATAAAGAAGAAGTGGTCATGGTCGAACCAGGGCGGACGGAGTTCAGTGTGTCTGCCAAAATTCCTAGCGGGCGATTGGGGGTGTCTCTAGCCAAAATTCTCTATAAAAGAGATGAACGGTATCTGACGTCGCAACCGCCCGACGGGGGTGGTACATCCATAGAGGCTATTGGTCTTGATTTAGATCAAAATAACATTTTTTTGCTATCCAGTTTAAGTCTTTCTTATGACCATAACTGGAATTCCATTACAAAGCTGCTTTTGGGGTTTTCGCGCGATGAGATTGAATTCAATCTTTCTCCTTTGACAAATCCTCCAGGGAAAGATGTCAATTCGCCACGACAGTCGCCATATAGACTTCATGCGGGAGTCGAATCCGTTTGGTTAGGCATGCTTGTGGGAGGTCGTGTGGTTCGTCACTCAGTAGATGAAGTCTTTTCTTCTAATAGCGCGAAAAACGTTTATTCCAAAGCGGGCACAGATTTGCAATTAACCCTTTCTAAGCCAATGTAGGAGTGAGTATGCGAACCTTAGTCTTAAATGCTTCTTATGAACCACTCCATGTTGTAAGCTGGGAGCGTGCTATTTGTCTGATATTTGCGAGCAAGGCTGAGGTTGTAGCAGAGTATCATAGCTTGGTTCGCAGTGTTTCCAGATCGGTGAAGCTTCCTAAAGTGATTAGACTGTTTAGCTATGTAGATAAAATCAAGCAGTTTGGACTTGCGAAATGTACCCGCAGAAATGTTTTTGCAAGGGATCAGTATCAGTGTCAATATTGTGGCATCAAAGTCAACTTAAGAAATGCGACTTTAGATCATGTCATTCCACGTTCCAAAGGCGGCGCGAGTGATTTTTTAAATCTAGTCACTTGCTGTGAATCCTGCAACCGCCTTAAAGGCGCCAGAGACCCCAAGCAAGCTGGCATGCGTCTTCTAAAAAGGCCGTTTGTTCCTCGAATTTTGGATTTAAATCCTGAGTACGGTAACTTTTCCGATGATTCAGATATTCCGTTTGCCGTCTAGATTCCGTTTTTTGTGGTCATTGGAATGAAGTCATGAATGCGATGTCCTTTAAATGCTATTCAAAAAACCATGATTTCCGTAGACTTAGTTTGACTCTTCTTTATTTCATGAGTTTTCCTCACATTTTTCTACTAGTACCTTAGAGGGATTAAGGCTTTGAAATTCATTGAAAGCACCACAATACAGTAAATGAAATGGCAAACTAGTTGCTTGTCAGAAGAAAGAAAACTTACTCGCCTCCTGCGTTAATGGCGGCGCGGCGATGCTTTCGAAGGTAGGAAAATTGTGCTTAGATTCTTTTTTATTTGAGAGGGAATTCGTGACGACTAAGTAGGGAATTCTTAGTCAGAGATGGATATACCAGAAGATGATTAAGAATATCTTGGGTTATGAGCTGAATGGGACAAGCAAAGGTTTTAGGACATTCATGAAGTTACCGTTTTTGAATAAAATAAAAATGGGAGATGTGCGGACTAAGGCGAATTTAGTCGCTTTGCTCTTCGTTGCCATCGGGGCTCTATTTTCTGGTAACCCTATCATTCAAAAGTTTGAAGCTTCTACTTGGATGAGGGTGCAATTTGAGTTGCGGGAGTTTTTAAATCTAGGGATAAAAATTGATCCCAGAATAAAAATCATATGGTTCGGAGACAATTTTGTGCGGGTGTTTGGTGGATATGAAAATTTTACATCTGAGTACTGGAATGCTTTTTTTGAAAAAATTGCTGAATCGAAGCCTAAAGCAATCGTTGTCGATGCTCTACTTAGTACCGTGAAATTTCAAGAAGGCTGGCGATGGGGGCAGTATCCCGAAAGGAAGTCTTATGAGCTATCCGGAGGTATAAAGGTCTATTCTGGAATTGGCTTCAAAGACTATGAAAAAAATGCTACTTCCATTACTAAAGATGCCCTTTCCGTGCCAGAAGCGATTCTCAATGGGATTGCAGGTAAAGACTTTAGGCCCCATCAAAAAACCCTCGATGCTCGTCCTAAGGCTATTTATTCCTCTCCCTACTGGGACAATGCAGTGGTCGCCAAAGGTCATATTCAATATGACAACGATAACCGCCGCACGCAGCCTTATTACCGCGTGCAAGATTTAGGAATTATACCTCACTTAGGAATTGGTTCTGTGGAAGGCTGGCATATGGGGCCCGATGGTCCTATGATTGGGGATAGCGTCATTCCCTCATCGCCTCTAGGCATGATGGTTAATTATGTCCATCCTGATCGTTATTTAAACGCTCAAAAGTCAGGGCTTGCGGTTTTGTCTAATATTGTCGAGCGCAAAAAAGTAGATTGGATCTCAGAAGGTGATTATGTGTTTGTGGCTCCCTTAGTGTGGACTGGGCATACAGACAAAGTATGGACACCCTTTGGAATCACAAACGGTTCTCTGGCGGTACTCTCCGTTCTGAATTCAAGTCTCCAAAAAAAGTGGATTAGTGAGCCACTAGGTCAGGTCGCTCCGGTTTTGGTTGCTAGTTTTCTCTTGATCGTCCTAGTTCTATTGGCCCCGATTTCTTCGGCGGGATATCTTATGATAATTGCAATATTAGCTTGGGGGCTGCTAAGCCTGGTTGCTTTTTCTTTGTTTTCTGTCTTTATACCAACCGTCTATCCTCTCTTTGTATCTGTTGCAGCTGCTTCCGTACTGTTTTTTAGAAAGATACAGATCGAAGAATTGGCCATTCAGAGTATAAAAATGACTTTGTCAGGAAAGGTTTCAGACCAAGAATTGGAGCTTGCCACCAAGCGACTAGTCGCAATTGATCTTGAAGTTAAAGAACATGTGGTAACAATTATCTTTGTCGATATTGTGGGATACTCTGCAATGTCTGAAGAGCTGTCGCCTTTGCAAGCTTTTGAGGACCTAAAATTGTTGTTAAATGACATGCGTGACATCGTCCATAAGCATGGCGGAGTGGTGGATAAGACGTTGGGTGACGGGTTGCTCGCGTACTTTGGATATTCTGTAGCTGGTGGGCGGACATCCGAAACCCATGCTCTGAGTGCCGTAAAAGCATCACTGGAAATTCAAAAAAACAGTATCTTAAGGGCCGCCATGCCCTTAACAGAGCGGATTTATCCGATGAGAATTGGTGTCAATACGACAAGTTGCCTCATTGGGAATCTTGGCAATGATACCAATATTGACGTTACCATAGTGGGACACGGGGTAAACCTAGCTAAGAGGCTTGAAGGAGCTGCGGAGCCTCATCACATACTAATGAGTGCTCTAACTTGGGAGCTGGTTGCCTCTGAACTTAAGGAGGTAAAGAGTACTAGAAAAGAGGTTCGTCTCAAGCATCACAATGACTTTTTGACCGCAATTGAAGTAAGACCTTTTGATGTATCTGAGGAGGACTATAGCAAGGCCGTTTCTTTGGGTCTACAGGTGCTGAAGAAAAGACGGAAATCGGCACGCCTTGAGTTTTCCCATGCAAGCCAATTTTCTGGAATCTTTGCAGGTCATCCCGTTACGTTTATGAATTTTTCAGTGGGCGGGATGAGTATTAGGACATCGCAAAAGCTAGTGAAAGGAGACCACGCGCTGCTTGTGTTGTCGTCGACCCGCAGTGATTTACAACAGGATATCGCGCGGCACTTGCCAAATGGGGTGAAGTGTACGATCCAGTGGGCGGTCATAGACAATGGCGGGTGGGTTTTAGGGTTCTCTTACGACTCACTCACGGAATTGGAGCGTGAATCGTTATACAATATTTTATTGAGTGAAGTCCAAGAGATCTAAGAATTTTAAAAGTACCTTGAGCTAAAAGGTCCAAGTAGATGCCAATGATGCATGCCAACTTGCAGAGGTCATTTTTTGGTTGGACCCTGGAGTCCTTGGCACTTCCAATTCTTTGTCAGGATCGATGGAGCGTGTTCGAAAGGTCAATGATTTTGGGACTGTGTATCCAAACGTGACACCTAAACGCTGATTGCTTTCTGGGATGAAATCACAACCACCTTCGAGATTCCAGCCGCCTAGATTATCGAGCTCATGGGATGCAAACTGAGATTTTTTAGCACTTGATAGCTGCCAGGTTAGGGATGCTTTAAGGGAAAAATCCTGACTTGGAAAGAATTTTCCACCGCCAGTAAACGACCAAGCTCCGGACATTCTATTGGGTCCGCCCGTCACTCGTTCGCCGTTATCGAGATAAGACGAACTGTATTGATTGGTGGTCTCTCCTAGCTGACCTAAAGCCTCATAATTGACCTCGCCGATCAGCATTAACTGGGAAATTCCATTCCAAGAAGTGGCGACATTAAAAGCTGCTGGACTGGCGCGAACTACATCAAACTCGCGAGTCTGGCCGTAGCGATCATGAGAGCTGCCTTGCGCAATATCAGAAGAGTAAAGGCGCATTCGGGCCATGGTTTCAAAGGCATAATATCGAACGCCCCCCGCAAGCTCAAAGATAGGCAGGGTGATGCTTTCAAGATCGATGGATCGACGTTGGCCATTGTAAGTAAGACTTTTTTTCTCCGATCCTAATGTCAATATACCTACTGATGTCCCAGCTACCCATTTTTTGCGATCCAGAATGGACTTAAATGTCATTTGATAGGTATTTTGGGAGGAAGAGTACGACGAATTTTCTACCCTCATGGATTGCTGGTGGTTGCTGGACTTGACCCCTGCTTCTGCTATAGCTAGAAAGTCTTTACTCGGCTTGAAAGCAGTTGCTGCAGAGAGGTCAGTGGAAAGTGTTTTTGCGGTTAGCCGCTCAGTAGGGGAGTCGCTCCAAGTTGATGAGCCATAGACTTTTGAAATATTTAGCTGCGCTTCGCTTTGAAATCCATCTACCACACTCCAAAGATAGCCTGGACCAGACAAGCCTGCTTGCAAAGCGTTAACGCCACCTGCGAAGGCCTGGGGGGAAAATGCTACGACCCCTAATAAGGAAATGAAGTTTAATCTCAAAGCTTGGTCTCCCAAAAAATACTTGTACTTAAGTTTAGCAGGAGACTTGCTTTTTCAAAAGATGTCGCAAGATTTCATTTGTTTCTTTTGTCATTAACTTGCCAATTATATTGAAAATTAAAATCGGAAGAAAGCCGTAACGTTAACTTGCTTCGATTATTAAAATGGGCAGTAAGGTGCTGGGCTATCCATTTTGAATCGGAGCGTGACGCATCAAGGAATTTTATCAAGTAGTCTCCAGCTCCTTTGAGCTTAAGGCTGTTCTTGGCGAACTGATCAAAATCATCATAATACCATAGCACTATAGAATTCGCTTCTAGCTTATTGCCTACTTTTTGGAATTGGCTCGTAGAGTTGATAAATTCGCGTAAGTTCGAATCCAGCATCTCGTCTAAATTTTCGCTGTAGTAGGCCTTTTCGCGAACGCGAGGACAACTTATTGCGGCGCAGTTTACTGCGGTGTGTATTCTTGGATCTAGTTTTGAGACTTTTAGATCAGCAAGCGCTCCTTTGCCTTCACCTCTGATAAGGCCATGCTCAATTTCATCCAGATTTAAGTCCACTCCCGCTAAGGTAACTTTATTTTTTCCATTCCATATATTGCCACCTTTAAACTTAATTTCATTGATTTTGATCTTTAAAAAGTCAGGGGATGAGACGGCGATTTTTGAGTCTTTTGCGTAATCTAGGATCGACTTGATCATAAAGGCATTATACAAATTAATAAGCAGTGCTTTTTTTTCGTTGTCTGAGAGGCCTTTAATGGCCAGGGACTTGTGGGCGCCTAAGAAACTATCAAGCTTTTGGATATTCTTTTCTATGCTAACGTAGTCAACTCCGCCGCTTATGGCAATATTTGCTTTTATGAGTTCATTCCAAGTAGAGGTTAACTCACCGATGTTGGAGGCGAGTGCTGTTTGGCTCAGTAGGAAAAGGCCCAGAATATATTTCATGAGAGCTCCCTTTTAAATGAAATGACGGTTGAAACTTTGTCCACGAAGCCTAACAAAAAAGAGCCTTTTTGCAAAGGCTCTTTAAATCTCATGTTGTATCTGACGTTTTTACTAGTATGAAACTAGAAAAGCCTATCTTACAGCTTCTTTTAGGGTATTGCCTGGGCGGAAAACAGGAACTGAACGAGCTGGGATTTTAATCGCTTCGCCAGTTTGTGGGTTTCGTCCTGTGCGAGCTTTTCTCTTTGCAGCAGTAAAGGTGCCAAAGCCAACAAGCTTCACGCCTTCTTTCTTCTTGATGTTTTTTGAGACAGTGTCAACAAAAGCTGCAAGCCAACGCTCGCTGTCTGCTTTGGTGTGGCCAGTTGTTTTTGAAAGCGCATCCACTAATTCCGCACGATTCATGAAGTATCCTTTCTTCAAAATTTAGTAATTATTTATCATATACTTATACGCTATCGGGATTGTAGCGGCAACGCAAGCAAAATTTTCAATTTTTTTTCCGTCGAATTCTATTAGGAGTACCTTCTATAAATGTCGTGTTCCAGTTAGGGGTATTTTTTAAATCGTAAAGCGCCCATCTCAGGCTTTCTGTTTTTAAGTTTAAGGTTCCTGTGTAACTCCAGATAAATGGCCCACTTTAGCTGACGGGCACAGATTTTGGAAT
This sequence comes from uncultured Pseudomonadota bacterium, assembly GCA_903844895.1. Taxonomy (GTDB): domain Bacteria; phylum Bdellovibrionota_B; class Oligoflexia; order Oligoflexales; family CAIMVM01; genus CAIMVM01. The sequence continues at coordinate 16,160 of CAIMVM010000190.1, read as the reverse complement.
ATTCAAGAGGTACTTAGATGTGGGCTAGAAATTCCGTAAATTCTGCTGAAGTTCCTAAGATGCGAAGGTGGACGTGGAGGATATTAGACTCTCGAATCAGCCGCCAGCTATCGACAAGGGCCTGGACGACGGGGATATCCAAATGCTCGAAGCTGTGATTTAGTTGTATGGAAATTTTCTGACCGCTTGCTAAAATCGAATCCCAGTCCTTTGGCTCAAATCTAAAGTCGGTGGGATTGATTTGCACCTCGGCACCTTCAGCTCCTATGAGCTTCAATTTTGCTGGAAGCGACAGTGCCCATGGCTTCATATCAGCTATCAAGTAGATTTGATGTTCATGGGCTTTAAGATTCATTTTGAACTCGATCTTGGTGATTGGATTGTCGCTGAATAACTTCAGGAGGCCCTAAGAGTTTTGCAATCTCATCAGCTACATCTCGCTTGTGTAAATATTCAAAATGGGAAATGTGATGCATAGCAACTGGGACTATTTGTCCAGAAACATTTTTAGTATTAAATATACCGTCTATGCCACTAGATACGCGGTCTTTCCCTGAATAGAAACAAAAGATTTTTACGCCTTCTGGGATATAGCTTTCACTTAGAACTTTAAGCATACGGGATCCAGGACGCATTTGCCACATGTCTCGCCAGAGAAATCCAATAGGAGTAATCAGGAGAAGCCAAGTTAATTTGGTTCCTTTGTAGGGAGTTCCCATAGTAATCACGCGATCACAGTACCTATATCCTCCCAGTCGCAACAGCCACCATAAGGCTACCAGCCCACCCTTTGAATGGGCTACGATTTGGATTTTACTGAAATCATATTTTTCAAACTGCTTTTTTATTTTGAAGTCAATAAAGTGTGCGGTCTCTATAATGCCGCGGGTAAAAAACACGCCGAGAAGTCCACCTAGGTTAAAGGATAGTACTTCGTAACCTTTTGCCTTGAGGTGGCGCTCAATTACCGATAGCGATCGCCTCGACGAGAAAAAGCCATAAAGAAGTAGTATGGGGACCTTGTCGCCCGTGAAATTCTGTCTTTTAACTATGTCATTGTTGGTTTTAACTTCAAACAAAAGCTCGGACCACATCGCATTAAGGCGGATCCACAAGCCCCCACCTTTGCGCCGACTGCGGTATTCCCAAATAAGGCCAGGAATACAATAGAACACATTTAATATAATCATGGAAAAAACGATGTCTTTAAAAAGAGCACCTTCAGTGCGGGTCGAATAATAAATAATGTAGGACTCAGGGATCGTTGTGACAAGGGTGGCCAAGAGGGTGGCTTTCCATCTAAAGTCTAGAAGTCCATAGCATAGCGAGAGAACATCAAAGGGAACAAAGGGAATGGTTCGCGTCAGCAGAGTGATTTTCCAGTCCTGAGAGCGGAGAAACTTATGAGTTTGAGGAAGATTGCTGGAAAGCCAAGGTGTGATGATTTTTTTTCCGATGATTTTAGCAAGGGCGAACACGGCAAGCCAACTTAATATACTCGAAAGGGCCATGATCCAAGGGGTCCAAACAAAATTCCAGGCCTTGGCTCCAAGTACTTCGAAAATAAATTGTGGAAAAAGGGTAAATGGCCTTAATAGGCCAAGGGCCAAATATTTTAAGATAGTTAGGTCACCACCTCGGGTAAAGCACTGGGAAAAGCCGCCTTCACATATGGTTGCCCAAACATGATAGGCAAAGGTACCCCCTGCCGTAAGAAGCAACAGCTCAAGCATAAGGATTGTTCTAAATTGCTTTAAATATCCATAAGGGTTCACTAAAAGTATGTTCCGGCGGGACCGAATTGTCCCTCATGCAAATGCTAGCAGAAGGTCGTGAATTAAGCAGCGTTAAGATTGCCTAGGGGTGATTTATTTTTACTATGGCATGGAGATACTTAGAGGTGTATCATGGCAAGCTTGCTGCCTTTATAGGTGCGGCTTTGGTTTCTACCAAGGGGTAGAGTGACTTTTACATTACGCTTAGGAGTATGTCTTACTATGTACAATACAACGGATTTCAAAAAAGGTCTTAAAGTTGAATATAGAGACTCCGCTTGGACTATTGTAAACTTCCAGCATGTAAATCCAGGCAAGGGCTCAGCATTTGTAAGAACTAAAATTAAAAACCTTGAGACAGGCAACGTCCTTGAAATTAACTTTAAGGCAGGTGTCGACAAGTTAGGAATTCCGAATGTCGAACAGTTTGAAATGCAATACCTCTATTTTGATGGCGAGAAGTTTAATTTTATGAATAACTCCACCTTTGACCAGGTTACTTTGTCGGATGATGAAGTGGGTGATGCGAAATACTACATCCAGGAAAACTCAATGGTTAAAGTTACTTATTACAAAAATCGACCAGTGGCGATCGATGTTGATAACTTTGTTGTATTGCCTATCGCGGAGACCCAACCTAATATCAAAGGTGATACTTCAGGCGGTGGCGGTAAGCCAGCCGTTACATCGACAGGGCTTACAGTTACAGTTCCCTTTCATTTGAACGTAGGCGACTTGATAAAGATTGACACTAGAGATAATTCCTATCTTGAAAAGGTGAAGTAAGAGTATGGATCTAAAAAAAGCCGAAGAAATGATCAAGTTAATGAGATCTTATGGGTTAAGTGAACTTGAAATTAAAAATGGTGAAGATTCGATTCGTATGGTTCAAAATAGCGGACCAATGGCATATCAGCCTTCGCCCATGATGCAACCAGTTTCCATTCCTTCATTTCATGGTTCCGTAGCTCCTGTAGCTTCTTCTCAGGAAACGGTGGAGTCCGTATCTGAGAAAAAGAATCGGGGTGCCTTGATTCATTCGCCTTTTGTCGGCACCTTTTATCGTTCCTCGGGTCCAGGCGAAACTCCGTTTGTGGAAGTGGGCAAGCGCGTTAAAAAAGGCCAGACTCTTTGTATCATTGAAGCCATGAAACTCATGAATGAGATAGAAGCTGATCGCGACGGTGTCATTCGTGAAATCTTGGCTGAAAACGAAGCTCCTGTGGAATTTGATCAAGCCCTTTTTGTAATTGAATAAGGAAAAGCGGCTTATGAAAAAAGTGCTAATCGCGAATCGCGGTGAGATTGCTATTAGGGTGATTCGAGCTTGTAGGGAGCTAGGAATTAAGTCCGTTGCCATTCATTCGACTGCTGACCGGGACTCTCTTCACTGTAAATTAGCCGATGAGAGCGTGTGCATAGGACCGGCAGAAAGCTCAAAAAGCTATTTGTCGATACCTGCGATTATGAGTGCTGCAGAAGTAGCTGGTGTTGATGCCATTCATCCCGGTTATGGTTTTCTTTCTGAGTCGGCTGAGTTTGCTGCGGTTTGCAGACAATATGGAATTACGTTTATTGGGCCCACTCCCGAACAAATTAAAATCTTAGGAAATAAGGTTGAAGCGAGAGCTTTAGCGCGTAAGGCTGGGGTGCCGCTACTTCCCGGGAGCAATGGAGCTATTACGGATGATGCTCAGGCTATAGCGGCGGCGAAAGAGATTGGATTTCCTCTCATCATAAAAGCAGCTGCTGGCGGTGGTGGGCGAGGTATGAAGGTTGTACTTTCTGAAGCGGACCTTCCCAAGCAGCTGTCTTTGGCGAGATCTGAAGCCCTTTCCGGGTTTGGCGATGACACCGTTTATATGGAGCGTTTTCTAACCAATCCCAGGCATATTGAAATTCAGCTGATGGGCGATCAACACGGTAATTTGGTTTATCTTGGTGAGCGAGATTGCACAACCCAAAGACGTAAGCAAAAGCTTATTGAAGAGTCTCCTAGCCCCGTTCTCAAAGAAGCAGAACGACAAAAAGTTGGCGAAAGAGCATTGGAGCTTGCACGTTTGGTAAATTATCAGTCCTTGGGGACGGCGGAATTTCTATACGAAAACGGAAATTTTTATTTCATGGAAGTAAATACCCGGATACAGGTCGAACATCCTGTAACCGAAGAAGTTATGGGCATCGATCTTGTTAAAGAACAAATAAAAATTGCTCAAGGCGAGCGTTTGACCCTCACGCAAAGCCAAATTAAAAGCAGTGGCCATGCGATGGAGGTTCGAATTAATGCAGAAGATCCTGTTTCATTTGCGCCATGGCCAGGAAAAATTACGGGCTATCATGAGCCAGGCGGCATTGGAGTTCGCGTTGATAGCATGATTTATGCCGGATATACGGTCCCTTCAAATTATGATTCCATGCTTGCGAAGCTTATAGTTAAAGGCCGTGATCGCGATGAGTGCATTCAAAGAATGAAACGCTCCCTGCGTGAATTCAAAGTTGAGGGAATTCGAACGAATATTCCTTTCTATCTCGAGCTCTTTCAAGATGAGCGCTTTTTGAGATCTGAGATCACCATAAATTGGTTAGAAGATGTTTATTTAAAGGGAAGAAAGAAGAGTTAGATTCCCTACTAGGCGGGTTTACATTAAAATAGTAGCTGTAAAGAAACGCGCTGTTTTTATGGAGACTTTATGAAGGGCTTCGATTTAATTCTGGAACGTATTAAGGCCGACCCATTTAAAGCCACCCTAAGATTCAGATATCTAGCCCTCGTAGCAGACCTTCCAGATGCCATGGAAAAAGCGAATGAAGTTCTAAAGCTTGCAGAATTCTATAAATTAGACTTTCCGAGGGAGGCTTTGCAAACGGCGTATTTAGTTTGCCGATATGACCCTAAAAATGTGAAGGCCGTTGAAATCATTATTGATATTCTGGAAAGTCAGAAGAGGCTTCCCCAAGCTAGTTTTATGCGTGAATTTAAAGCAAAGATAGAGAGCCAAAAGAATGTCAGCAGCAATCAGTTCTTTGGTGATATGTCTCGATCAGGGCTGTTTGATCCCGGTGCGGTTGACGAGTCGCTAACGTTTAATCCTGGCGAAGAATTTCTAGCGGATCAGCTTTCTGGTGAGTTTTCGAATGCAAACGAGTCTAAGTTAATCAGTCTTTTGTCTATCGATAAAGGAGTCAAAGAGAAAAGCTTAAATTCCTCATCCTCTACTTTTGAAATTACGCCCATCGACCAGACGGGACCTAGACAAACCCAGGAGCCGCACTTAGCTGCGAATTTGCTAGCAAAAAAAACTTCTAACGAATTCGCCCCCCTTGCCCAAAAGCCTCAAGGGCCAAGTCTCGATTCACCTTCGACTGCGTTTGTGAATTCGCCATTGCCCTCGTCAGAATTAGTCGCACCCTTTGCGCCACCTACGTCTTTGGCACCACCTGCGTCTTTGGCACCACCTTCGTCTTTGACGCCACCTACGTCTTTGACGCCACCTGCGTCTTTGATGCCAGCTGCTAATATGCAATCAATCCCTTCAGGTTCCCACGATGAAGAGGTGAGAGATCTTCCTGATTCTCAAAATCTGTCGATATCATTCGGTGCGTCGCTAGATTTAACTTTAGAAAGTCAAGATTCCACTTTTGGTGAAGCTTTAGCAGATGAAAATTACTCTGGCCCAAAAATTCCGACTGAAGAGTTTTCGGGCGATACTTCCTGGGATGTTAAAGAATCAAATGTGGAAAATACTGTTTTTCCCTATGTTGAGAAGTTGGACGTTGCATCAACGGAAATCTCGTTTTCTAATCATAATGAAGTTGCGGAAAAGGCATCTGATTTTGAAGATAGCGGTCAAGTTCAGACCCAATTATATTCTCCTCGCTTGGACTTAATGCAAGTTGAGGAAGTCGAAGACAAGACTTTCTTGAGCCATCATTCGCCTGAACGTAAATGGGCTTTAGAATCTTCATTGAAAGGCAATGAGACGGTAATCGCGAGGGGGCATCAAGTTTATGAAAGCTCTCAAGAGGAAGTAGGAAACGGGGAGGGGGAAGATAGATTAGGACGTGGGAAGATAACATTTGCCTCTTCAGCTGAAAGTACCGCGAATCACTCCCTTGCTGAGTCGAAAAAACCTGGCTTTGTAGCTTCCAAAAATTTAAGGGACCAGCCTTTTAGCAATGAAGTTGAGCAAAGTTTGGGCAGAGAATTTGACTCTTCTTCTGTTGCTGCTGAAAGCCGCAATATGGATCAAGCCTTTGCTGCACAAAGTGCAGCTTGGTGGCAACAAGCCTTGGAGTCCCATTCGAAGAAAACAGCTCTGGGCCGCCTTGAAATGGATCCTGAGTCTTTTTCCTTTTTCCTTTTGGAAAATCTGCGAGAACATAAAAGCCCCTATGAAGTCATTCGGCGTTCTCTGACCACGGAACAAAAGCATCGCTTATTTTCTTACTTTCTTAATATTTCCACACCTGGAATGGAGCTTCTTAAAATAGACGTCTTCATGGCCGTTGGTGCCGGTCTAGAAGCAGTACAGCTTATTCGAGAATATGCAGAACAGGGGGAGTTAGAGCTTTCTTCCCTAGTGCAGCGCGCTAGGGTGCTTTGGCAAGTTTTAGGTTGGGAGCCCTTCATTTGGCGGGGGCATGAAGGGCGGGAAGATTTTAAGCGTATTTTATTCCAAAGGCCTTCTCAAAGGCCATCACTAGAGCTGCTTTAAGGAATGTCTTGTATTTTTTCAGACTGACAAGCAGGTGACGACTAGCGGCTTTTTCCATAGAAAAGTAGAAGGAGAGTAATTATGGCAAAGATAGACGTTAAAGTTCTTCTTTCGCTTTTTAATGACTCAACGATTCCAGCCGGAGATGGCCATTCAATTTCTTCCAACTTAGGGCGGCGCTTAGCAAACCAGGCTGGTACCGTTTTACAATAAGAATCATATTCAGCCCCAAACTTCTCGCGAAGTATAGACTCTTCATATTCTACGACAAAAAAGTACTGTCCAGCAAATGCCAAAACCGTTAGGACCATGATCCAAATGGTTCCAGAAAAAACAGAAATTCCTGCAGTAATCAAGAAATTACCGACATAGAGAGGGTTTCTTACATAGGCAAAAGGGCCCGATGTAATAAGGCGGCTACCCGTAGAGGAGCTGCGTGTTCTAGACACAGTACCAATAAACGCGACAGAATAAATTCTAAAGAGTTCTCCAAGAATGATACAAGTCATTCCCAAAGTCGCTGAAATCACGTTTGGTGAAGCATAGAGAAACAAAATGATGAGGAGCGGGATTGGGGTGTAATCGCGAAGTTGGAAAAGCGTTTCACCGATATTAAAGTAAGGGGACCTAGTTTCGTTATCAAATTCCACGCGTTTCTCCATTTAAATCCAGGCAATATTAAACCCTAAGTGACTCATACTTAAGATGTTAATTCCGTAAAGGTTGCCGGTACCAGTTGGCCCATCGATTGGGCGCGTTGACTATGGCCTTTCCAGTCGGAATCATCAAGCCCAAAAAGCGGCGGCACAAGAATTGCCATCTTTCCGCCCAAAGGGCCCAGGACGCTCTGGCGAAAGATCTGTTCAAAAATTGAGCAAGCTGTTTTAGACGTAGTGAACAGTGTTACTTGGTTGGTTTCCGTAGACCAAAAAAGGTCAATAAATCTAAGGGTAGGCAATGTTTTTGACATGAGTTCTTCTTTTAACTGGTCTTTGGCCAATCGAGTCTCTACCCGGGTCGGATGGCGCTCCAAGCTTTCCGCAAGGCTTTGTATTTTCTCCTTTAGGAGCAATTTTAAGAGTTCGCCGGGGACCGTTCTTTTTTCAATTCTTAATCTCATGACAAAACCTCCCTCTGTGAGGCAGTCCGTCATGTCCCAAAAGTCTCCGTCTCTTTCCAAATCTGGGAGGTCGGGTAGGGTCCAAAAGACCTGTTCGGCTTTGTTTCCGGCAGACAAGTTGATGGATTTTGCCTTATAGGGGGCCAAGCTTTTGTTTAAGGACTCCAAGCTGGGATTCGTCAGGCCTAGGATTTGGTAACGGGTAATTGAGATGGCACCAGTTTTTAGCCCCATTGGTTCTCCCGGGAGATGGTTTGGCTTAGATTAAAGATTCTTTGCCCTGAAATTGCAAGGAAAACTGGGATGTTTTTTGATTTTAAAAAAGACGGCTCTGGCGGGTTCTAAGCGACATAAAATGACTAGGTCAGACTTTCTATGAGATTTTTTAAAGTAAAAACAGAACCCGCCGATCTGTTTAAAAGATTTAACTAAGAGATAGACACTTGCGTATTGACTATGAAACATTCAAAGAGATTGAACCAGAGCTCCTTCGGCCGATTCTAGGAGAAGGCTTGGATTATGAAACTTTGCGCAAACTCTATGAGTCCAAAATAGTGTATCTTTCTCACCTTCGCTCGCGCTGCTTTATGGAAATTAACCGAAATATGAGTCCTGATTTTAAGCCTGATGATTTGGCGACAATTGTACGTGCCCTCGCCCTTACCCAAGAGCATGTTCGCTTGTTGGTGCTTAACGCAATGCAGGAAAGTCTCGCAAAACGACGTGCTTAATCTCCCATTTCTTACAGGGATCTGATAGACTCAGGGGAGTCTATTAAGTTGGAGCCCGTCATGAGGATTTTTGTTGCTGATGATTCGGCAGCTATACAAAAAGTGGTTCGACTAGCATTTGCCGGGTATGACTGTGAAATTTTGGAAGCAGAGTCGGCGGTTTCTTTAGCGTCTATGTTAAAGCAAACCCCTCCAGATGTAGTACTAGCAGACCCTAAATTGGCAGGGATCGATGGTCCTGAATCTTTGAAAAGAATTTTAGGGGCCACCAAAGTTATTCTTTTGCTTGGAAGTTATGAGTCTATCGATGAAGGTCTGTGGAGAGATCATGGATTTGGTGAAACTATTAAAAAACCATTTGTCGGAAAAGTTTTAACGGAGGCTGTCGCGCGCCTTTGTCCTCACATAAAGCCAATTCCAAGTAAAGATCAGCCTTTTTCGGGAAGTTTTTCTGCCGAGCCTACCCGCACCAATCAAATGGCTATGACGAGTTTAGACATTGATCTCGACTTTTTACAACAGCCAGAAGATTCTGATGTTCAATTAGATGTCTCCATTCCACAACCAGAAGTGCAAGTAAAAGATCGGGGAAAGAAAGCTTTTGATGAAGACAAAGGGATCTCGACATTAGACTTAGCGTCCAGCGAAGCTCCTGATGTTACATTAGAACTTAAAATCCCCGCTGAATTCCATACCCCCTCTAAAGGAAATTTGACGGCAAAACATCAATCTGAGCCAATTCCAAAAGGCGCTCTTCATTTAAATTTAGAGTTAGATCGAGAGCCGATACAGTCCCAAGCAGAAGAAGAGAAAGCCCATTTTTCAAAGCCTGATCACGCGTCTGCGCCTGGTAGAGCTGGCAATCCTAGCGAATTGAGGGAGCCAGCAGCTGTGAGTCAGCCTGTCGGGATGGGACAAAATAGAGCGTCTTCTAAGCCCGTGGATTCGTTACAACCTGAAACTGTAGCTGCAAACCTCGACCCAGACAGCCTTTTAAGGCCCTATTGGCCACGTATTCAGGAACTGATTAGAATTGAAATTAGGCAGTACCTGGATCTTCATTTCAAAGCCCAAATTCCAGGAATTGCTAAAGAAGTCATTGCCGCGGAAATTAGGCGACTCTCTGAGGAAAAAGCGCGCATCAACATTGACAATTAGACTCCACTAAAGGCATATTTAGGGCTCTTAAAGGAGGATTTCCATGCCTGTACTTCATCCCATTCAACTTGAGCCGATCATACGCCGAGCCATTGAAGAGGATTGGGGCGGGGGCGATTGGACCACGGATTTGTGCGTTCCAGCCGATAAGATGGCCGTAGCCAAGATTATCTCCAAGCAAGATGGAGTTGTGGTGGCGTGCATGGAAGTGGCGCAAATGGTCTTTAAAATGGTGGATCCCACCCTGGAAATCCAAGTGGTTAAGAATAACGGCTCCCTAGCTCATAACCGCGATGTTTTGTTGGATATTTCTGGGAATGCACGTTCTATTTTGAAAGCAGAGCGGGTGGCGCTAAATTTTTTAGGTAGAACTTGTGGAATTGCTACCCATACAAAGAAGTTTGTTGAACTCCTAAGCGGTACTAAGGCGCAGTTACTCGATACGAGAAAAACTACTCCAGGACTGCGCATGATAGAGAAAGCAGCTACTGCGACAGGCGGTGCTAGGAATCATAGAGTTTCTTTGACGGACGGAGTCTTGGTAAAGGAAAATCATATTAGAGCCGCAGGTGGCATTACGGCAGCCCTAGGAAGGCTTACAGAATCTCTTCCCCCAACCTTAAAAATTGAAGTAGAGACCACAAACCTTCAAGAGGTTCAAGAAGCTTTAGATGCAGGTGCAGACATCATTATGTTGGATAATATGCCACCAGCCGAAATGGAAATGGCTGTTCGAACGATTCAAGGACGCGCATTGGTAGAAGCATCGGGAAATGTTCGACTTGATAATATTCGGCGAATTGCTGAGACTGGAGTCGATTTTATTTCAACGAGTGCCACCCTTCATTCTGCTCCAGGAGTTGATCTATCCTTGCTTTTTGAAATTTAAAGATGCCTCATTTCCTTTCAATTTTAGACGTCATTGATTCGACTTCGTCTGAGGTCATGCGGCAACTCGAAGGGGGGAGGGAAGCACCTTTTGCTGTCGCGGCTTACTCTCAGACAGAAGGACGTGGTCGAAGAGGGCGAAGTTGGACTGGAGGGAAAGGCAATTTCTTTCTGTCCTTAGCATTGCCTGCGCCTCACCTAGAGAGATTGCCAACTTTATCTCTAGAGGTTGCGACGATCGTCGCTGCTTGGCTAGAAGATACGTTTCATTTTACACCTACATTAAAGTGGCCCAATGATTTGTTACATCGGGGCCAAAAACTGGGCGGCATTCTTTGTGAAAGTACCGTTTCAGGCAATCAAATTAAACATATTGTGGTTGGTATTGGCATCAATTTGGCTCCATCTGCCGATTTAGAAGATCTCGCAGCAGTATCTATAGGTGAGATTTCGAGCCAGCCTTTTGACTTAGATCAACTCTACCTCGACCTTTCAGAGCGTGTCAAAAATAGTATTTTCAAATCTGTGGATGTTTTAAGAGAGTTTTCCCGATTTGGCACTTCTGGATCCGTCTGGGAAAAAAACAATGAGCTTTTTCTTGAGCAGTCCTTAACGAGAGAAGGTGGGCTTGTTTTAAAGAACGTAAATTCCCATCAAGAAGAGCTGCTAGTCTCCTCTCACCATGAGTTTAAATGGTGGCTTCAAGCACATGGGAAGGGACCGCTCTTGATTGGAGATTTAGGGAACTCTCGCTTAAAGCTTGCAGCGATCTCTGAGCGCGGGGTGCTAGGATTAGGTTTTTATGAGTCAGCTCAGGCCTTAAGGCAGAATTTTCCTGACTTAAAAGAATACCCCCTGTTGTTTTTAGGGGCTGTAGGAAAAGATAAAGTCCAAGAGTTTTTAGAGGTATTTTCAGAGCATAATATTTCTGCCGTCGAGGTTTCAAAAAAATCTGTTTTCGTTGATTTGGGCGCCTATGACTTGAAACAGATGGGTGTTGATAGAATAGCGTTTATGGAAGGTTATATAGCGGAGCTGCCTCTAGAATCTCGACATGCAAACGAAATAGGTATTTTAGTTAGCCTAGGTACAGCAACCACCATCGACTGTCTTAAAGGAGATGGAGGTTATCTTGGGGGGAGTATTCTTCCAGGGATGCAAATGGGGCTTGATGCTTTGGCAAAGGAGACGGCTTTACTACCCCAAATCCCTCGTTCTGAATGGGACGTTCCTTTGTCTAGCTGGCGTGGAGTGTCTCAAACCAGGGAATCTCTGCTATCCGGTATGAGGCTCTCGGTATGCGGGCCGCTAGCCAAAGTTTTACAAGATCTTCGCGAGGAATTTCCTGAAGCTGAAGTGAAAGTTCTTTTAACGGGGGGAGGATCCTCCATGTTTCCGGAATATAAACGAGACGAGTATATGATTTTGAAAGGCATCCGCGCCATGGCCTTGGGTTAAGCTAAAAACTCATGGCTTTAATAGCTTTTTCAACTCCATTTAGAATATGTTGAACGGCAATTGCCGTCAAAATAATGCCCATGATTCGCGTAAGAATATTTAGGCCTGTCTTCCCCATAATGCTTTGTAAGTGTTTTGACATTTTCAAAATGAGATCGGAACAAAATAAGGTAAGAAAGATGGCGATGCAAAGCATCGCGAGCATGCCTAAATTAGTGGCCTGACTAGACTGAAGCACAACCGTAGAAATGGCGCCAGGGCCTGCAAGTAAGGGCGTTGCCAAAGGGAAAACCGAAATATCATGTTTTTCCATGCTCTCACTTTGCTCGTCTAACCGCAGGCGATTGGGCTTTGCATTTAACTGGGAAACCCCTAAAAGGAGAAGCAATATTCCACCAGCAATTTGAAACGCCGGTAGGGTGATGCCAAATATATTAAAAATCGTGGTTCCTGTGATAGCAAAGCTAAAAAGAATCATAAACGCAATCCAGTTAGCTTTTCGCCGCATGGAGCGTCTTTCCTGGTCGGTCGCATCCGCCGTTACCGTCAAATAAACCGGAATCACTGCAAAAGGGTCCACTATGACAAAGACAGCAACAAAGCTGCCTAACAAATAAGTAACATACTCCACTTTAAACCCCTAAGTCTTTAATCTTACTAGAATTATAGCAGAGAATGAAAATCTAGTATAGATGTGTCAATTGAGCTACTATCCTCGTTCGCGTATTTAAAGCTCAGGAGTATCCCGTGAACCATATACTTACTTTGTTTTTGCTATTAGCAAGTTTCCCATTGAGTTTTGCTGGAGATGTTAAAACTAGTGATGTTAAAACTAGTGATGTTAAAACTACTGATGTGGAAACTACCATAGAAGCATTTGAACTCATTGCGCCATGCGGGGAAGATATTGCCGAGATTTTGACGGAAAAGACTTTGGATTTTGCCGAAAAAATTGGCGAGGCATGCGAGATGCAGAATCAGAAATCTGCTCCAGCTTTCCGGTGTCCCTTTCAAACCTGTCAAGGTGAAATTGTGAAAGGCGGCTATGCAGCACCTACGATGGAAGTTCGCGTGGGTAATTCTTCTACCTCGGGTCTTGGTACAGGTATAAACTACCCAGGTTCTTCAAACTCGAATGCAGAAAAGATTTATATTTCTACGACATTAAAATTTAGCTTAGCGCGCGATCCCGATAAAGTAGTGTGTCAAGGCACCTTAAGTCCTGCGATCACCACTCCCTTATTTACGAAGATTCTTTCGGAAGTCGCTAGCAGTCCCGTTTGTAAAAAAAAATCGTAAGACCTGGTTCTAAACAATAGAAGGCTGATATGGCTTCAAGATTAATCTTTTTTAATTTTTTTTTGACAGCTCTTTTGGTTACAATTCTGTTCTCAAAACAGGGTGCCACCGCCATTGCACAAGGGACTGCCAAGGATCTTGAGGGGAGTATAGACGATCCTCTTAGAATAGGAGTCAATCTGCCGCCCTCCAAGAGCGAATGCGCTAAAATCAAAGAGCAAGAAAAAGCTGAGACGGAAACGCGGAAGATGATTGCAGACCGTTGTCAGGCGATTAATGAGAAGCTCAGCAGTTTAGGGCAACCATATTGTGAGCGGAATCTGTGTTTTTCATCTTGGCGAAGCCCGGGCGCTCGAAAGGTAGAGGTCGCAGCGACGATTTGGAATGGCACCGCTTATAGCTCAAAGCCTGGACTGTCAGTGACTATTGCTATTTACTTTGATTCTAATAATGAAGGTATTTTTGATTGTATAGATGTCTCTGCTCCTCTATTTTCCTTGGATGAGCTTAAAGACTATCAAATTTATCAAGACATACTCGAACGAAGACAGCTCTGTAAGGAAAGCTGACTTTCGAATTCCCAAAACGCCTTCTATCGATGACCTATTCACATCAGGTCTGATCTTATGCAGCCAGTCGCTTCGTGGCTCCGTTTTAGTCTTCCAATTCGACGCCGTTTTCTTCTGCCTCTTTATCCTAATATTTTAAAAATGCGGTTGGCTTTCTATGCGCGTCTGCGTCTAAGGGCGTCAGGTTTTACTAGAGTCATGATTATTTCGACCACCTTTTTTTCATCTAAGTCCACACCTGTAAATAGCGCCTGACGCAAAAATTGGTTGAGATAGGTTTGGTATCTGCCATCACTATCCATCTGAGCACGTCGTTTCAACTCATCTAGTATGTCCGTATCGATTAACGTTGTAATGCGAACTTTAGACTTATCTTTCCCCAGCATCTGGGTGACATCATCGTCGCTGCCTTCGGATAACTGGCCAATATCGACATCTTCATAATGGCGGATTCTGGAGGTCTTCCTAATCTTTTTTCTGGTGCTCATTCCATCCCTCCATGAATTCATTAGAGTATTTTTCAACATAATCCAGCATGATGTGCAATTCCTTTCTTGTAGGTTTTCCTTCTACGGAGATGACAGCAAATTCAATTATGTCGATGCGAACGACGATTTCAGAAAGCTCCAAGTGAACATGTGGTGGATTGTGATTGCGTGCATGTATCTTTATTTTATATTTTCCAAGAAAACCGATCGTTGGTAGGCATTTCCGCTATATACAGACAACATATGTATATAATATTTTCGTCATAAAAAACGCGCCCTACACCAAAGCTTATTGCCTAATCAGTACTAAGCGTTTTTAGGAAATGATTATACTGTGAAAATATACATTTTTTTGCTTTAGCTGCGCTGCGCGGTGGCAAGCCGCCGGCATTAAGGGTTGCTTTGATGGTTGTTCTCGGTGGGGCAATTTGTTTAGCGTTTTCCCGTAAAAACATGACTTGGGTGTAAAGTGGGGCATCTTGCTTCGAGCAAGTTTGCCGGACCTAAAGACTGGGATTCACTGCCGCCCTTAGATTCCGGCCAGAAAAAAAATCCTTTCAAAGAGACCATTAACCTACTTTAAAAGGAGCCGAACTCATGGCAAATACTAAGATCTTGTATTTTGGATAGAAAGTCTATATTGGCCTTGATGTGAATCAAGGCGGCCTTCAAATTGCATGGGTTTTATTTGCTTTGTCAATAACTATCGGATTTTTTTTCTCATGATAGAATGTCTTTACATCTAAAATGTAGGTTTCTATGGGAAAAACGTTTGCGGTTTTGCCTCGAGCTTTACTTGTTATATTAGGTTTTTCGGCGCTTTCCCATCATCACTCGTTTGCGGGGCCTGGTCCTTCCAACGAGTCGTCAGTCCTAAGCTCATGGCGGTTTCCTTCGGATCTAAAAGCATCGAGAGATGTCCAATTCGTTCTAGATTCGTCAGAGGGTCTTTCGAAAGAAGAGCCTTGTGACTTAGATAGCAATTGGGCTCTTAGGGCTATTCAGCTCAAATCAGCACTTCTGAGATTTGAAGAAAGGAATCTAGTTCCTGGGCAAGATGTGGTGGTAGCTCATATTGATACGGGCATCAGCCCACACCCCGCTTTACTTGGTGCTCGTCTAGATTTAGATAGGGCCTATAATTTTATCAATCATAACGCTAATGTCTTTCATCGTTTTACTAAATATCAGTTTCCAAAACATGGACATGGCACAGAAACTTTAAGTTTGATCGCAGCTTCCCAGCAGAGGATTCCAGAAAATAAAACATGTATCTCGGGAGTGGCGCCCTTCGCAAGTTTTATCCCTCTACTTGCTACGGATTCTGCGATCATCGGAGTCGGGAAGCGTGTTGCAAAGGCCGTAATATATGCCGTGGATCAGGGAGCCCATGTCATCAACATTTCGTTAGGTGATATTTTGCCGATGCCTGAGCTCAACGAAGCCTTAAGGTATGCAAAGAATCACGGGGTCATTGTGGTAGCTGCTGCAGGAAATGGTACTGGATGGATACCGGTGTTTCCTGGAGTGTACCGCAGTGTGATCGCTGTAGGCGGGGTTTCTGAAGACCTATCTCCTTGGGGTGGTGCCACGAGAGGTCGTTATGTGGCGTGGAGCGCTCCGGCAAATGGGGTTCCCGCTGCCTTTGCCAATCTAATCGAAAATAAAGTCATTTATAGTTGGGGCGAGAGTGCGGGAACTTCTGATGCAACGGCAATGACTTCTGGCATAGCCGCCTTGTGGCTTTCTTACCATGGGCGAGAGGCTCTAATGGCAAGGTATGGACGATCAAATCTTTCGGAGCGATTTAGGCACCTCGTGGAAACCGAAGGGGTACGTCGCCCCAAAGGCTGGCCAAAAACTGGATATGGAGCAGGGATCATCGATGCTGATAAGGTTTTAGGGGCGCCGCTCTAAAGTCAGACCATAGGATCTAGTCTTTGGTCCATCTAAATAAAT
>CAIMVM010000189.1 GCA_903844895.1 uncultured Pseudomonadota bacterium | reverse complement strand
CTGGAAAGGGATTTGTGACATTCAAAAATCCACCCCCTCAAGCAGACTACGTTAGACTACAATTAGAAACTATCGTTTCTTGGATCGACTCTTAAGGATACCATTATTTGCAAAAATAGGACATCAAAGTGATAAATAACGCAGCAATTCCCGGCGAAATTTCTGAATATAGTCTAATATTATCGAGAGCTTAAAAGAAAAATAAATTTCTTCCCTGCTTTAGTTTTTAAGCTGAGTCTGATCTAATTTTTTGAAAATCTTGGGGCCTAGGTCTGAATTCTATTCGGTTGACATAAGTACTATCTTTTAGGAAGAGTTTAGGCCTGGGTTTCTTACGGTAAATGAGACGTTAATTCCATAAGCAAGCGCTGTATAGAGATGCTCCCAATTATCGAATGCAAGTAAGAAAAAGTATTCTCTCAAGGTTTGGTAGAATCGTTTTAGCTGCTTTTTTGCCAAAACCCCTTCTTGGACTATGCTTGAGGTGAGAAGCTGAACTTGGTCTACAAGAAAAGCTAGCATCATTAGGTATGCGAATACTGTTGAAAGATTTTTCTTACCATGCCCAAAGTTATGTTCGAACTCGTAGCCCTGGTTCTTTAAAGTGTTAAAAGTCTCGTTCTCTATTTTCCACCTTGCTCTCCCGCCTTGCATAACCTTGAATACATTGTCTTTTGTCAGGTGTATATCCGTCACCCAGCTAAATGTTGTTGTTTTTCCTGAAGGAAGGGACTGTTCGTAGTGAAGAAAGTTTACGATCACATCCGGATTTGATTCGTTTAATTCAAGACCGTTCACAAAGCTAAAGGAATGGATCGTGCCTTCCGTATCCTTTATGATCAATTCAGAGCGAAGGTCCCCTGATAGTTCGTACTGCTCAAAAAGATGCTTATGATCGCCTGGCTTTGCCCCAAGGATAAACGACATGTCATAGCTGATAAGGTCCTTAATGTGAGGGGCATTTGAAGATAGCCCATCTTCAGTAACTATAATTTTAAGCCGCGGATGGTCCTTTCTGAAGGCAGCCAAAAATCGTTTACTTGCGTTTCGTTCACAGTCATTCTTATCTGAGCCATCTTGCTTAATAATGGCTTCTGGGCAAAAGGGAATAACATGCTTTATATCTGGGTGGACCAGCACAGCCCCAAGCATTTGATGGAGGTAAGTTATTTTTCCGGTCGCCTTGGAATGCCTTTCAAGGCAGCTCTCACAGTGCACTTTCTCTGATGAAAAATATCCCGTTCCATCTATCGACAAAAGGTAAGCGTTGTCCAAAAAGACAAACTGCTCAAGAACCTTACCCCGCTGTAATGAAGCAAAAACATCTTTGAAAGCTGGACGAAGCTGTTCGGGATCTACTTCATCTAAAATCACTCGCATCTGGGTATCAGAAGGAACGGCTTCAATGCCGAACAGATTTTTCAGATTTTTTAGGTGATTCTCATTGGATCTAAATGAATCAAAAGAAAGCAATGTCTGGTTTTTAAGGCTAAACATTCCAAATGCGGACATGAGGGCATCAGTCATCGAAATCTTAACTTTGCCTTGCATTCTCTTGTCTTTGACGTCTGAAAAAGCTTCCGCTACTTTATTGGACAGTATTTCTCCAGAAAATTGCTTTCTAAAGCCAAGAGAAATAACCATCGGATCGATAATGCTAAACCCTTTTGGAATTATCATGAAATAATGAACTCACTATATTGATTTTTATAGTGGCAATTATAGTGTAAAACCAAAAAATAGCGCGAAAGAATAATTTTCGGCAGGCTTAGACGGGTTTATCCACTAGGAAAGAAATTTCGCCGGGAATTGCTGTAAATAACGGAATGAAAGGGCTATGGCGGTCCCGTTAGGATTTGAACCTAAACTAAGAGCTTCGGAAGCTCTCGTGCTATCCATTACACTACGGAACCGTAGTAAGGTTCCCATCCCACCGCAGGGATATAGGGGGGAATG
>CAIMVM010000188.1 GCA_903844895.1 uncultured Pseudomonadota bacterium | reverse complement strand
TTGCGCCTCAGGGCTGACAGCGGCTATTTTAATGAAGAAGCATTTTCTATGTGCTCTTCGCAAAACGTTGAATTTTATATAAAAGCGCCTATGAGCGACTCCCGGCAAAGACTTGCGGATCGGGAATCAACACTATGGACCCCTGATGAAGCTGACTCCAGCGTGTCATATGCGAGCATTCAAACCAATACAAAGCTACCGTTCCGGCAACCTTAGCCGACAATCGCAATATATAAGTTTAGACTTGCGACACCTGGCAATGCAGCCAGCAAATGGAGCAAGAAATGGGTTTAGAATCCTTAGAACAATTGGAACAGGCGATGGGCCAGTGGCGAAAGACCAAGAAGAGTCGCAATACAGCAATTCCTACGGAACTATTGAGTCAAGCTCGAAGAGCTGCAGCAAGCTTTGGAGTTGATGTCGTCCGCAAGGCTCTCAGAATTGATCGCCGGCATTTTGAAGATGTTGTACCTGTAACCAAGAGAGGAAGAGGTCGCCCCCCGAAAAAGGTCAAGATCCCTGGCTACACAAAGGTTGAAGTGCCTAAGCCTACCCTGCATCAAGGTTTTCCTATAGCGGAGTTTGAGTCGCTATGTGGATCTAAGCTAAAGATATTTTCAATGACTAGCGAGACCATGGCACTTTTGTCGTCACTTTGTGGAACAGGGGGCCTGCGATGATTCAGATTCCGGCCTCTGCTACGATTTTCGTGATGCATGATCCCGTATCTTTCCGCAACGGCATTGATGGTACGGCATCGATAGCACGTATTATACTTGGTCAAGAGCCCATGGACGGCGCCATATTCGTTTTTCGCAATAAGGCAGGCCATAGTCTACGCATTCTTTTTTATGATGGTGGTGGCTTTTGGCTGTGCACGAAGCGTCTGTCAAAAGGCTGCTTTAGGCCGTGGCCCAAGGGTGAGGCGGGCACTGTCTGTTCAAAGCTATTGGCACGAGAGCTTCAAATTTTGATTTGGGCTGGTGACTGGACTGGTGGCCGCTTTCCCGATCTTTGGCGAAAGGTCTCATAGTTTATCCTTGCATTTAGGAAGCTTATGCCTAAACTCCCGCTCGAATCGGAAGAAGAATTCATAGCGGGACGACGAAGTGACTCAAACCCTTGAATTAGAAATTAAAGCCCTTAGAGCCTTGCAAGACCGCTTAGAAAGGCAGAACCTAGAACCTTCTGATTGGCAAACATTGTTTGTAGTCATAAAGGATATGACCGATCGGGCTGAAATACGCTTTGCTAATAGGCTTGCCAAGCTCCTTGAAAAGCTCGCTGAACAAGAAAACAGGGGCGAAGCCGATGATGCTCAAAAGGGTAAACCAGAAGATGCGCCAGCAGACCATGATACCGAGGCAAACCCTAATAGCCCCCAACCCGATCCACCGAATCCGCAACCTATCGACAAACCCCGTGGTTCAGGGCACGGTCGCAACGGTAGCTCAGCATTCACCAACGCCACTCACTTTTATCATGTGCTACTGACTGGAATCATCGGCAGCATCTGTGCAGTTTGCAAGGTCGGAACGATGCAACGCTACCGGGATAAAACCGTCATCCGCATTGTTGGCCAACCGCTATTTGCCGCTGAACTTCACCATTGCCAGCAGGCGAGATGTAAAATTTGTGGAAAGATCGCCCAAGCAGAGATTCCTACAGAAGTCATGGAACGCATTGGGTCAAGCTACATCAATTACAACTGGTCGGCTTGTGCCATGCTAGCCGTCATGCACTATTTTGCAGGATTACCGTTTAAACGGCTTGAAAGTCTTCATAAAGGATGGGGCATCCCTTTTGCCGACGCTAACCAATGGAACGCCATGAACGAGGCCGACAGCTTATTGTTGCCTTTGTTTAGAGCACTCGAAAAATACGGAATTATTAATGGCCAAACCCTCCGCATTGACGACACCGGTTCTGAGGTTATCGAGATTCAAAAATCTATAAATCGCGAGATCAAAGCCCATGAATCCGTAGGAAAAAACATCAAAGACATAAGGACTGGCATTAATGCTACTGGTGTCTATATTGAAGCAGACGAAGAGGTGATCGTCCTTTACTATACAGGACGGCATCATGCTGGGGAGATATTTGCCCAAATGCTTGATCAACGGCGACGGGCTCAAAGTGATTCTTTGATCAAAGTAACCGATGCGGCCTCGAAGAATTTTGGCGCCGCAGAAGATGGGTTAATAGAAGCGGTCTGTAATGCTCATGCCATGCTGAATTTCAGAGATATAAAGGACAAGTATCCTGATGAGTATGCAGTAGCAGGTGGAGTCTACAAAAAAGTCTTCGATTTTGATGACATCGCAAAAGCCAATAACATGACCCCAATGGAACGCCTGGATTTCCACAAGAAAAACTCTCTTCCACTAATGAAGTCCCTAAAAGAAATGTGTGAAGATAAACTTAAGTCAAAACTAGTTGACCCCCGATCGGCCCTCTGGAAACCGTTAACGTTCATTATTAATCAGTGGCCTAGGCTTGTGAAGTTTTGCGAGATCCCTGGCGTCCCACTAGATACAAATCTTGTGGAGCAAACCCTAATTATTCCAGTGCGATACTTGGCGGCTAGCTTCAATTACCAGACGATCAATGGGGCCGAAGTAGGCGATCGATTCATGTCGCTCATCGTCACAGCACTCAAGAACGAAGCAGAGCCAGTTTCATATCTTACATACTGCCTACAAAATCACGTGGACTTGGCCAAAAACCCTGAAAAATACTTACCGTGGGTTTGTCGTGATTTCATCAAACACGTCGAGACTAATCCACCAAAGACCGGATGAGAAGGTAGCAAGTCTTACAAAAAAATTCCTAGGGATAAATCTGCGTAGCTAGCCTTTGAAGCTTTCGCTTTGCTGCGCGACATATGCAGCTTCCCCCATTATTCTAACACAGATTTCATATAAAAATGCCAAAGTTATGGGAACGGTAGGCGCGCCGTGAGGCGCGCAAGATCAAGTTTTCTGAGATGAACACCCTGGCAAAGCCTAGCCAGCAGCCAGGAACCAAGTTTTGTGCGAATGGCGGACTGATGAAAGAAAGGAGGAGAAAACCGCGTGGATACACCACGAAATACCATCAGGAACAAGATTCGTAAAGCGTAAACAGGGCAGCATGCAGGCCGTAACAACAAGTGAAAGGAAAATAGCCTCGAAATTCCCATTTTACGAGATTGCCGACCCTCTCTACTGA
>CAIMVM010000187.1 GCA_903844895.1 uncultured Pseudomonadota bacterium | reverse complement strand
GACTTCTTCAAACTTACGTGATTTTTTTAGGTTGAATGAAAGCTGCTCAATGGAATCACTTGAAACCCACTGAAATTTCTCAACTCCGAATCTTGAAAAAATCGAATCGCAAACACTCTGCTCGAGATTTTTAACAGCAAGATCGGCAATTTCTTTATCAGATTCATCAAAATTCCGGCGGACCGCAGTTTGATTATAGTCTTGCCCCTCAAGACCTTCACAAACAATGCCATCTACGAAAAATGGGCTTTTATGTTCTACCCCTGCCCCAAGCGCAGAGGCGCTCGCTAGAATAGTTAAAAGGGTTGTTAGCATGAATTTCATTTGTTCTCCTAAGTTCTAATTAAATAAACAACAGTTTACCTATAGCAATTCATGAGCCAGCTTATGGCATCAATATAATTAGGCATATAGAGCCCGACACAGCTCCATTGTTGGGAATTTATGTGGGAATAATCCCACATTAAATCCCTGCCCCGCCAGATTTTGAGTTCCTCGAGAGGGTTGCATCATCTCAAGCTTAATAGCCAAAACTCAAAGCCCCGATTACGAATGTCCTAATTTTGGCTATCCGTAGCGTGACGGCAGGCCGCTCCACCGAATTTCCTTTGTACACTTTTTCAGGGCTATCCCCAATTTGATATATCCAAATACTGAACGTCAGACAGGAGATTTAAGAAGAGAGCCCACTCAATTAGTCGATTCCACGTGATATAGAGGTCTCTGCCATTCCAAACCAAATATTAGTGCCCAATTGGCTTTATAAATGCTGGTGACACTCGTAACTTCCTGATTTCAAGGTCTAAATAGGGGTCCTTTTCTATATACGGCTGAATGATAGTTTGCGCGATTCCGAGGAGATTAATAGCTAAGGCCGTACCGCTAGGCGTAGGAGTCACAAGCTTCCAAGCCGGATTTGAGGTGGGATATTGATAGGTCAAAAATATTTTCCTATGTTCAACTCTGATCTTTGGCGGAGGGAGGTCGAGGTCAGGGGACTCAATGTCCTGATATCTAAAGATTAATTCAAATTGACTTACTTTTTCTTCAGATAGTCTTACTAAACTATTCGTGAGGGCAGGCAATTGACTAAAGGCATCAAAGACCAAAGCGCGGGTAAAATCATCTCCGACTAGCTTAGAAATTTTCCATCGATGCCCGCCATTTCTAGAAATGCTAAGACGAGCCTCTCCGTCGCCTTGTATAGCTTTCAAGGAGCTCGGAACGGTAAGCCAATCTGAAAACTCATGAGCAAACTGAATCAATGCTGGCATGCTTGTAAAGTCTTGTGTTTCACCTCCACTTTCACCGAACTTCGCCTCTACTTTTTTATGGTCATCCTCTCTTTCTAAGGAATCTAAATTTGTTGCGGAAACCTGAGGTGGAAGAAAATCTGAATAGAGACGAGCTCGACTCGTCCGACTTAAAGCCGTCTCGCCATCTTTAACCCTAGATGGCTTTAAATCAGTGCTTTTTTGCGCCAAACTTTTGGATTTCTTTAAAGGAACTTCACTGAACTTGTTTTTAAGATGGTGCTTTTGAGTCGCATGCTCACTCAACTTTTGGTGCAGACTCATTCCTATTCTCTGAACGGGCCTTATTCGCGCCTTAGAGCGACTATTTAAGGAAGGTTCATTCAGTCTCGATGTTTCAAATACCAACAGGAAAAGTATAAAGTGCAGACCAAACGATGCAAAAAGACAGAGTGAGGGAAGGAATCTTCTTCCTCGCCTTCTCATAAGCGTAAGTTCTATGCAAAGGTCAATCGGCTTCAATATGGATCCCAAGTTTTTACCAAAATAAGTCGCTAGGAGTTTAGACTTTATCAACTTTTGGACCTAAGTCGATACTTTACTGCACTTCAGAAACTTTCAATTTTGATGAGTAAAAAAATTCTCAGTTAATACTTCCTTATTAAATCAAAAAGTTCTACTCCAAAGAGTAGAAGAGGGACTCTGATTTTCCTTGCCTCGATGAGTGAGCAAGACTTGCATAGATATCATTAATTACGAGTAAATATTATAGTTTTGTAAGTCACCTTGCGCTTAGAGAACCTCTTGCTGGAGTCTCTCAGTTCTGATAAGCCTAGCAACTTGAGAAGGAGATAATATGTCCGTTTACAATTTAAATGACCAAATGCTACACGGCCTTATCTTTGAAGGACAGTTACGCTGTGGCATCGCGGTACTGACGAATTCAGTTAGGGAAGCTCAAAAACGCCATAAAACCGACCCTATTGCTACCATTACATTAGGCCAGGCCATCATCGCGGCCTGCTTAGCGGGATCAGATTTAAAGGATACTGGGGCTTATGTTAGCCTTTCTTTTCAGGGGAATGGGCCGCTGAGGCAGGTTACTTCGGAGTATATCTATCCAGGCGCCGTTCGAGGGTTTGTTTCTGTCCCCCAAATAGTGAAGGTTTTGTCTGAGTCTGAGGAAGTGCCTCAGTCGGTCTCCACCGCACTAGGAATTGGTTCACTCACTTTTAGAAAATCATCTTCTCCTTATTCTGAGCCCTATACCGGACACTCCGTGATGGTGTTGGTAGGAAAATCAACCCTCTTTTTG